>JAEEOB010000126.1 GCA_016284045.1 Bacteroidaceae bacterium | reverse complement strand
TGGTTCGTGGAAAAGGCTGTGGAAATCGGTGTGGATGAAATTTCTTTTCTAAATACCGAGTTTTCGGAAAGAAAAAAGATCAATACCGACAGAATGGAGAAAATCTCCATCGCCGCGATGAAGCAAAGCAGAAAGCCTTTCAAAACGATTATTAACCCTTTGACCGATTTCAATAACTTTATTAATAGCGTAAAGGAAGAAAAGAAGTTTATTTGTCATTGCTATGGATCTGATAATCAAATCGTGCTTAAGGAGAAGGCTCTTTTGAGGGAGTCTCTCTCTACAGATGATAAAGCATTGGTGTTGATAGGACCAGAAGGGGACTTTAGCATCAAGGAGGTAGTTATCGCCGAAAAACATGGATTTCTTCCTGTCAGCCTCGGCGACAGCAGACTCAGGACAGAGACGGCGGCACTTGTGGCTGTCCACATCATGAATCTTTTCACATAGACATTATTCTAAGACAGTCCACAAATCCAGCTGTCATCATCTTTTTAAGAACTTCAGAAACATCAGTTAAAAACAAACAAATAACAAGATAAATTGTAAATTGTAAATAGTAAATCGTAAATTATTTATTATGAAAACGTTAAAGTATTACGTGTTGATAATGTTCACATGCCTTGTTTTTGCCGCATGTACGAACAATGAATATCAGATTGTTATCCCTAAGGATGCAAGTGTCGTGGTTTCTTTCAATTTGAAGGAGCTGCTTGCTGATGTTGATATTCCTGAAAAAGATATGGACAATCTCAAATCGTTGATGGGAGCGGTGTTCAACGGACAGGACAAGGACAAAATTAACGAGATGGTTTCCGGGGATGCATCTGCTGGAATTGACTTCTCTGAGCCGATTTATGCTTTCGTGTCTGAAGACAACATGTTCGGACTTTCCATGAAGGTGAGCAGCGACGACGATTTAGACAACTTATTTGAGATTCTGGACAGACAACATTTATGTGATAAGCCAAAAGAAAAAGACGGTTTCAGATGGACTACCATTATCGATGATTTCCAGGTGGCTTATAATGGCAACACTTTGCTGATTTGCGGAGGTGTGAATGAGAAAGGCATGAAAAAGATGTTTGACAATGACGAGGAAAACAGTTTTATGGCTACTCCTAATTTTGAGAAGATGGAGGCTAATAAAGCACCTGTTCAGATATTCACCAGCTTGAAGAATTTCCAGGAAAATGATTTGACTTTCCTGACTGAATTACTCCCAGAAGGGGTAAAGGCGGCGGATGTAAACTTGCTTACCAGTTTAGTGCTGAATAAGGGGCAGGCTGATATCAATGGAGAGCTTTTCAGTAATAATGAGAAGACGCAGAACCTTCTTATTGATGCAGATAAGAATTTCAAGAAAATCAATGGCGATTTCATAAAGGCACCAGAAAACTTCTTACTTTGGATGGGAGCGGGTATGAAAGGTGAGGAAGCTTTGAAGAAATTGAAGAGTATGGACGACACGAATGGACTACTTATGATGATGGACAGAGCAATTGACATTCAGAAAATCATCAAGTCTATTGATGGAGACATGACCATCGTTATTCCTGAACTGCCAAATGATGAACCAACAAGTTTTGTCTTAATGGCTAAAACTGCCAATACTGATTTCCTTAAGGATGTAAACTATTGGCAGGAGCAGATGAAAGACTGGAACCTGAAAATGACAGAAAACGACAAGAACAGCTATACGCTTTTCCTCGACGACGATTTTAGTCTGAATTGGGGCGTGGATAACAAGAATGTCTTCTTCTCATCTCCAAACACCGACTACAAAAAAACGTTTGCTGAAACAAATGCAATACTAGACGAACAGGCTGCTGATATCAAGAATTCCATTTTCTATGTTTGTCTCAATCTCATGCCTGTATATCAGAAGTTTAATTCCTATATGGATAGCGAGTTCGACAAAGAGACAAAGGACTTGGTGAAAGATATTGAATTCCCCTTCGACAAGGTTGTCTTTAAAGCAAACAACGCGCATAGTTGTTCACTCTCTTTCTCTTTGAAAAATAAAGAACAAGGGGTTTTAAATGCATTATTTGACTTCTATACTAAAATGAGCGGACTCATGATGAAGACCTTAATGAATTAGAAATATCTCTTCTCTTAATACTACCATCATGAACATAATATCGCTTGTCAATACCATACCGGAGGTGTTTGCATCAGTCGAGGATTTGAATAGCGAAGTCTGGAGACAACAGATTCAACTCGAAAAAGGATGCAATTATCTCTTTGAAGCCAATTCCGGCACTGGCAAGTCATCTCTTCTGAGCTATCTCTATGGCTTCAGAAGGGATTATCAGGGACAAATTCTTTTCGATGATGTCGATATTAGCTCGTTCAATATCAAAAAATGGACGGATATCAGAAAGAAAACACTTTCACTTCTTTGGCAGGAGCTACGACTTTTCCCTGAGCTCACTGCCTGGGAGAATGTGGTTATAAAAAACAACATCACGAAATTCCAGAATAAGAAAACTATTGAGACCTGGTTTGAACAATTGGGTATCGATGATAAACGGGAGGCTATTGTCGATAAGATGTCGTTCGGACAGCAGCAGAGGGTCGCGCTTATTAGGGCTTTATGCCAGCCTTTTGATTTTATCATGGTGGATGAGCCAATCAGTCACCTTGATTCCATGAATGCGGATGTTATGGCTGAGATTATCTCTGCCGAAGCTAAACGGCAAGGGGCGGCCGTCATCGTCACCAGCATCGGAAAAAGACTTGAATTACAGTATGATCATATCTTCAAACTCTAAGAATAGGTTTTTCGGGAATTTGTGTGGTGAGTGATAATGTAATCAACAGATGATTAGAGTCTTTCTAAATCTTTTCATGCCATTTATGACATATCTTATATAATAATTATTATTCACCCCTTCAACCCCCAAAAACTAAAAACTAAAGAATAAAAACTAATTATGTCCCTTATTTGGAAATTACTTCGTCAGCATATCAGCATTCCACAATTTGTCGGTTTTTTCTTCGCAAATGTTATCGGAATGGCAATCATACTACTCGGCATTCAGTTTTATAACGACATGAATGCAGTCTATTCCAGTGAAGACAGCTTTATGAGGGAAGATTATATGATTGTCAATAAGGAAGTTAGTATGCTCAATTCTATCTTCGGAAACGACAACACCTTTTCTCAAGAGGAAATCGACAATATTAAAGAACAACCATTTGTTGAAAAAATGGGCGTTTTCACACCATCCCAGTTCGTTGTTAAGGCTGGGTTTGACATTCAGGGAGTTGCACGATTCTCAACCGACTTGTTTTTTGAGTCTGTACCTGATGATTTCGTCGATGTCGATAAGGAGGGGTGGATTTTTAATCCTGAAGACAACACCATTCCTATTATCATCCCAAAATACTATCTTGACCTCTATAATTTTGGATTTGCGCAAAGCAGAAATATGCCTGCTATGACTGAGGGAATACTTGAGGCGATTAAAATTGACATCACAGCGAGGGGTAATCAGGATGAGCAGATATATAAAGGACATATTTTCGGATTCTCAAACAGAATTAATACGATTCTCGTGCCACAGAAATTTTTGGAATATGCCAACAAACGCTTTGCGGAAAAGCAGGAGAACAAGGTGGTGAGAGTAATTATGCAAGTAGATAACCCTACTGACGAGAATATTAAGACTTTCCTTGAGGATCATAAGTATGTAACCGATGAGGATAAACTTGATGCGTCTAAAACGAATTATCTACTTAAAGTGGTACTTTCAATAGTGTTGCTTGTTGGTTTGATTATCAGTGTTTTGGCTTTCTTTATCCTAATGCTCAGCATCTATCTGTTGGTAGAGAAAAACAGTGAGAAACTGCAGAACCTTATGATTATCGGATATTCACCGGCTAAGGTGGCAAGGCCTTATCAGATTCTGACCGTTATCCTTAATGTAATTGTTGCATTGATTGCTGTGATGCTTGTTTTCTTTATGAGAAAATGGTATATGAATTTATTCGAGAATTTCTTCCCGAATATGGAAGTACCCTCTTTTATGCCTACTTGGATTATGGTTATTGGTATCTGCATCTTTTTTTCTGTCATTAATTTCTTTGTCATCAAAAGAAAGGTCCTTTCTGTATGGGCAAAAAAATAGTTTTTGCTGGGACCGCCATATTCTCGGCTGCATTTTGCTAGGTTCTATTCGGCATTTTGCTAGATTCTGTCCGTTATTTTGCAATGTTCAGTTCCTCATTTTGCTGTGTTCAGTTCATTATTTAGCTATGAGCGGTTCGGTATATTGCGTTGTCAACGCAACCTCTTCTTTTAGCTGAAAGCGTCACCGGATCGGTGGCATCAAAAAATAATTAATAATGCTCAATCAACTCATAAATTTATATAAGGAGTCCTTTGGATCTGCTCCCCGTGATGTTTCCTTACTTAAAGCAGCTGGAAGCAACCGCCAATATTATAGATTATTTTCGGAGTCAGATAACAAACCGTCGATTATTGGCGTGATTGGTACTTCGGCTGAAGAAAATAAATCATTCTACACGCTGGCAAAGCTTTTTGCCGAACAGCAACTGAATGTCCCTGCTGTATATGCTATCTCCGATGATGCTGCCTGCTATCTTCAGGAGGACCTTGGAGATTTGTCGCTCTTTGATTATATCCGAAAGGGGAGGGAGAATGGTGGCAACTATAACGAGGATGAGAGAATGGCTGTCGAAAGCGTTATCAGAGAATTGCCTGCTCTGCAAATGAAAATGTATTCTCCTGAGGTTTTTAAGCATTGCTATCCCATGGAATCTATGGATAAGCAAAGCATTATGTTCGACCTCAATTATTTCAAATATTGTTTTCTGAAATTGAAAGGGCTTGAGTTTAATGAGGTCAGATTGCAGGAGGATTTCGAACGCCTGTCAAGCCACTTGCTTGATGTCAGTGAATACGGTTTCCAATACCGTGATTTCCAGGCAAGAAACGTGATGATGAAAAGTGGTCATAACTATTATATTGATTTCCAGGGAGGAAGAAGGGGACCAGTGTATTACGACCTGGCGTCTTTTTTATGGCAGGCTTCATCACAATTTTTGGACTCTTTCAGAGAACAGATGATAGAGGCATATTTACAGGAATTGCAGTCTTTCATCAAAGTGGATAAGGAAGTTTTTAAGAGGAAACTGTTACTTTTTGTCTTTTTCAGAATTTTACAGGTTCTTGGTGCGTATGGCTACAGAGGGCTTTGGGAGAAGAAACAACACTTTATTGAAAGCATTCCTTTGGCACTCAAGAATCTCAATGGTTTGAAAGACAAAGGTATATGTGATGATTATCCATATCTTAAACAAATTGTTGTTGAACTGACATCGGATAATCAACCTTTAAATAAAGCATCTGGAAATCTGGCTCAGCAACTGCTTGAACAAGATAAATCTTACTATAAGAAAGCTGAAAAACCGCTGGTGGTCAGAGTTTTCAGCTTCTCATACAAAAAAGGTATTCCGCAGGATGAATCGGGCAATGGAGGTGGTTATGTGTTTGATTGTAGAAGCACACACAATCCTGGAAGATATGATCAGTACAAGCAGATTAACGGACTACAGAAGCCTGTTATAAAATTTCTGGAGGAAGACGGAGAAATTCTCGGTTTTCTGGAGTCTGTTTATAAATTAGCTGATTTCCATGTCAAAAGATTCATCGACAGGGGATTCACCAATTTGATGTTTGCCTTTGGATGTACTGGTGGACAGCATAGAAGTGTGTATTCTGCACAGCATTTAGCAGAACACATCAACCAAAAATTTGGCGTTGAGGTACGTATCTGCCATCGAGAACAAAATGTCACCCAGATTCTACAAGCGAAGTGATTTTATTAGCCCTTCACAAGCATCCTCCAATAAATCCAGCACGTTTTCAAAGTCCGATTCTCCACCATAATAAGGGTCTGGAACGCTGTTCGACTGATATTGAATAAAATATTCTGTTATCTTATGTATTTTCTGACGTTCTGATTCATTTGTGGCTCCTCTTTGAAGACCACGGATATTGTTGTCGTCCATACCGATGATAAGATCGAACGACTGATAGTCTGTTCTGTGAATCGGACGTGAACGGTGTGTCAGATTATATCCTCGTGCATTTGCATGACGCCGCATCCTGTAATCAGAAAGCTCCCCTTCATGATAATCTATAAGCCCAGCGGAATCAACTTCTATTCTATCTGCTAAACCACGCTGTGCCAACTTCTGGCGCATCACCTCCTCTGCGGCGGAAGACCGGCAGATATTACCTAAACACACAAACAATATCTTCATTTTCTTTTTGTTTTTTTGTTTCTTAATTCAACCTTTTTATCAGTTCTGTTTGTTACACTCTTTGCCCAAAGGACATCGGATGGGATTGTTGTCGTCTCGACCGCACATCAGACCGGCGTAGCACGGCTAAAACCATGAGCACTGCCTGCTTCTCGCCTTTTTGTCTTCATAAAAACCTGCCTGCTTATTATAAACGGTTATTAAAGCCTATATTTCTACAAAGTTACAACTTTTTGGATGATTATCACTATTGGCTATGAGTTTTTTATG
>JAEEOB010000125.1 GCA_016284045.1 Bacteroidaceae bacterium | reverse complement strand
ATTCTAGGTAATTCTAGTAAATAATAGGAAACTCTCGGAGATTCCAGGAAACTCTAGGGAATTCCAGGAAACTTCAGGAAATCATAGGAGACTCTAGGAGATTCTTGGAAGTTATAAGCTTGTTATATTTGGATTCAAAGAGAATTCAGGAGATTGACGAGGGCGTTGCGCCGTTCCTGCCAGGTTTTAAAATCATCAGCTTTCAGAACTTTCACATTCATTTCGCGATTACCCGGTCTTTCCCGCCTTGGATTATCTCCTGAAAAGACCATAACATGTTTGCATTTGCCTTCAGCCGTCAGCTTGTCGATGACAGCATCAGCACCCCCCACCTTGAACCAACTTTCGACAGTCATACCCTCAGCAGGAATCAACTGTATGGAAGCCTGTGGCCGGCCTTGTGCCGGACTTCTATACATGGCTGTCTGACGATTGAGATTATAACTGACAACACCGTGTTCGATATTTCCCATCGCAGCGAAGCTGTAAGGAGCGAACGGGCTGTTCGTATAACTTGGCTTGAATCCTTTAGCAGGAGACAGATACATGTTGTTTGGGTCCGCCACATTCGTGCCGTCCACGATGAAATAATACTCAAAAGTGTCGAGTGCGTGGCCGTTGAGTGTAACGCTCCATACACCATCGTTGTCGCGCTGCATCTCAATAGGGCTGTCGGCAAAGTCCGTCTTGAGAGTCACTTTCTGTGCATTCTCCGCTTTCATTCTGAACGTAACCGCGTCCTTCGTGTATTCAGGAGAGATAATCGGGCGCGGGAACATACGCGCCATCACACCAGGAGTGAACTGGGGTTCATTTCCTGTGGCTGCTGGTGCCGGTTTACCCTCTTTCATCGCCTCCTCAGATGCCTCCGGATTGAAAAGCAGGCGGAGCGTCTTGTCGAGGAAGAACTTGGCATTCATCCAAGTGTGACCAAACTTGTCGTTTGTAAACTCCTTGACGTTCCGAATACCTTTCTTGTCGAGGAACTCCATGTAGTCGCGTCCGTTACCGAACAGGAAGTCGTCGGTACCGATACCGAGCCAGAAGAGATGAATTTTGCTGTTCGTGTCAGCAGCATTATCATATACATTTGGTATAGCAGTTGAGGTAAATGAGCTGTATGAGCACAGATAAGAGAATTTGTCGAGGTTAGAGAGACCGATAGAAAGTCCCTGGTTTCCTCCCCTTGAGAATCCACCGATAGCCCGATGGTCACGGTCGTTGACAGTGCGGTATTTCTTCTCGATATATGGCATGAGGTCGTTGATGACATCCTTGCTGAACGGATCGCCTCCGAACTGAAGAGCAGGCTGCATAGACTGGTTGTGCATATCTCCCGGTGGCAGCAATTTCATGGGGTTACCGTATGGGAGCACGATAATCATATCTTTAGCCGCCCCTTCAGCAATGAGGTTGTCAAGAATATAGTTCATCCGTCCCACCTTGTAATACACCTCCTCCGTGTCGGTGGTACCGCTAATGAGATAGAAAACCGGATAGTGCTGTTCACGGTTTCTGCGGTAACCTGGCGGCAGATAAACGATAGCGTTATTTGTAGTTTTCAGACTCTCGGAATAATAATGAATATATTCGACTGTTCCATGGCGTACATCTTTTATATCGTGAGCCAAAGAACCCTGTTTAGCAGGAATCTCAAGCAAGCTGTTCTTGAATCCCTCGTTCGGGAAATACTGTTCAGCCTGCGGGTCCATCACGCTCACTCCGTCAACGACGAAGCAATAAGGATACATGTCGGGGGCTGCCGGTCCTAGAGTTGCAGTCCATAGTCCGGAGTTCGTATCTTTAGTCATGGGTTTCCGTCCCGCAAACTGCACATCGACCATAACCTCTTTGGCCTGTGGGTTTTGGTACTGGAAAGTGACGGTTCCATCAGGATTGCAGATTGTTGATTTGAACGACTGTGCCGTCAGATTCAGAGTAAAAAGCATGGTAGCGATGAGGCATACCATTGATTTAATCAGGTGTTTCATATAATCAATAATTATCTGTTTCGAAGTAAATAATAGAATTATAAAAGGAGTGAACAAGTCTAAAGCTCGCTGACAATAGGACTGCCAATTATAATTAGCATATAGTGAGGAAACACATAAAGTAATTCTCTACCTTACGATGAACTTGCAGGAAGTTTTGTGTCCCAGGCTGTCAACCACATATGCCACATATACACCAGCAGGGAGTTGCTCTATGGAAACAGTAGCTTGACCGTCGGAAAGCGTTACGTCGGTGTTTGATACAACTTGACCGGCAAGCGTAGAGACATTCAGGTGCAGGTGGTCTGACATTTTACAGTAAATAGCTAGCTGAAGGTCAGCAGGACGTATGCTGATTCCTTCGTTGCTGTTTTCCGCCATGTCAGTGATAATATCAATTCCAGTAGGAAGCGTCTGCTCAACTGGTGTGACATAGCTGGATGTGATGTTGTTTTTAGCTATAGTGGGAACATTCATCATGAAAACCTCGGCAGCACCGTCTGGGTATCTTCCGACAGTCTCGTCGGGTTCGTGTTCTGAGTAAGAGAGTCGGTCGTTCCAAGACCTGTCGGCAGCAGTGAGCATAACTTCTCCCCCCTCTTTTGCCAGCTTGAAGTTGGCATGAAGCTGTGATATCGGCGCAAGTTTGTCGCACCAAACGATGAGGAATCCATGCGGCTGAATGATGGTTGACGCTTCAGAATTTTCTTTGCTAATCTGGTATTTTTCGGGTTTGTCGGGGTTGTCGCTGAGATACATTCCCTCCACGTCTATAGGCTCGTCGGTGGTGTTGTAGAGTTCCACCCAATCGTTTTTCTTCCAGTATTCGTTGACGAAAGTCTCGTTTGTTGCACTGATTTCATTAATCATCACCGGAGCGCATCCATTCTGCCTTGCCTCATCCTCACTCAATTGTTGGAAACAGGCAATCAGATTAATCTTACTCTCCGTTGGTAAATTTATCACGGAATTCTTATTAAAAATATTGCTGGAGGAATTCTTTTTCCATCCCACAAACTTATATCCCGCTGGTGCTTTCGCCTCCAGGATAGCCGGTCGGAACAATGTGCCGTTAAATTCTGTATATGGTACTTCAATTCCGTTGACCAAAATTGTCGCTCCTTCTGTATCAGCCTCCAGCTTCACCTGTTGCCTTGTGACACCAGTGAGTTTCATCGGTTTGAATTTCACCATGCAGTTAATCATCCTGGACATTCTAGTCTGCATCTCCTGCTTGATTTTGTTGGCAGAGGTGTCGGGACTTCTCCATCCATCGAGCTGCATCATCGGCCTTACATGGTCAGCAAGTTCATCGACAATGTCGTTCACACGCTTTGAATCGAACACACTTCCCGCGATGATACAATAGGTATCGATGAATTTCTTGCGATATTCGTCGTTTTCGAGCAGATTGATGAAAAACTTACAGAAATCCATATACAGCACATCAGAATACGATGTATTAGTCTGATGATCGTAGATATCGGCAAACGGGTCGCTGTTCTTGAACGCGAAGTCGAGGTCGAAGAACACGAAACGATAACGTCCGTCGTCCTGGTTCCGGTATGCTTTCACGTTGTTATGCGGCCAGTCGTTAGAGCCGAGGAAAAGCTCCGCCGCCATATAGTTGGTGAACTCATCGATGTCGAGCAGTTGTTTTAGCTCATCGTAAGCCCCTGAACCGTTGATATTTTTTCCCAGTTCAAAAATCCGATTGAGGACATCGCTTGTTCCGACCTTGAAGTCAAAGTTCTCAAACATATCAATATAGTCATCGTCGTATCCGTGGTTAGACTCCACGAATTTACGGTTGTTCACCTCACGCAGATTCAGCACTCCGCGGAACTGTCCGTTAACAAATTCTATGACAGGCAGATAGGACTGCAGGTCCATATCGATTTTTGACCTCTGAACGATGGTCTGCAGCGCGGGATCCATAAACTTGCTGGAGTTGTTTTCCCAGATGTCGTTCCCTCCGTTACGCACGAGAATCGCTTTGTTGCGGATATATGGTTTCTGCGGGAAGAACACATAATCCAGATGGTTCATTCCATCAAATTCCTTATCCGCCTTGAGTTTGAAGGAACGCGGGCTTGCCGCTCTGGTCCATCCGCCCGACACGCAGATGTTAACATCCTGATTGAACACCATCTCCCCGTCGGTTGATATATAGGAGAAGTTGACCGGCCTGTCCCAATCCATGTTCCAGTTACAAGGATCCTCACGTCCGTTTCCCGGTTTTCCATTGTTTCCCTGTGTGTCGATACCCCACTTTGGGTCAGTGAAATAGCGTTGGTCTCCGACAATAGATATGACAGGGATAGTGTATTCGTCATACGTTTGAATGTAAGAGCGAGTGACGGGGACACTCGGAAGAAATCCGTCTCTAAAGAACCGGCAGCAGAGGTTTGTGGTTTTATCGAAAGTAAAAAGTCCGTCCTTGCTTACCAACACCTGACCAGCAGACCCTGAACCTACTTCCGACTCCCAAGAGAAGTCGTCGAAATAGAAATTATTCTCTTCCCATGCCTCATTGAGATTGAAAGCAATCGTCTGCAGTCCGGAAGTTCCCGCCTGTTCAGCCGTGACCGTGCCCTCATAATCGATTTCCTGCCATTTAGTAGTTACATTATAGCCTCCTGCAAGCATCTGCCAATGGATATAATTTCCAGGAGTGGTATGAGACTGCACAGAAATATAAGCATTTTTGTCAGCCCTCACTTTCATCTTGAAATGGTATTTAGCACCCGCCATCAGCACATGACCAGGCGTATAGACAAATAGCTGAGTGTCCCATGAATATTGAGGGCGGTTCACGGCATGAATGACCATACCTCTTGAGCCATTATATCCAACCCCTTCTTCGAAATGCGTGCTTAGTTCGCCGTTGTCGTTTCCATTTTTTCCAATGAGACATGTGGCATCATCGCTCTCGCAGTCACCGTTGACAATCCACTCTTTCCATGTGTGCTCGTCTTCACCAGGAATTTCATCGGGAACGTAATCAGGTACACTGCCATCAGTGGTATAAACAAGTGTGGTTCCAGCAGGAATATCCACTTTCACGTTGACGGACTGCGAAAACAGCTTACTGTCGGTGTCGATTACAGGGGGTTCAAGCCGTTTCTTGGCAAAGACAGCCGTCTCGTTAGAAGCTTCTGGCGTAGGAGTGCTGGTCCATCCCCATTCATCGCCTCCATCGGTTTTTCGTGCATAAGCAGTACGGCTCATTGCCTTAGGATATACTACACTTGTAATCAGCTGTCCCTGCTGGTCGCTGATAAAGATGGTATCTCCGTCACAATTGAGGTTGAAAGGTGCCTGATTACTTTTGATGTTGTTCGATCCCAACCAAACGACCTTGAATCCATTTGCCGGAACGACACCCATATCAGCAGGCATCTGCCATAACTTGAGGTTATCGTTATCATCGCTCAGATACATCCCTCCGAGGTCGATATCCTGTTCTGTAGGGTTATACAGCTCAATCCAGCTGTCGAAATTAGTGGCGGGGCTCATGACCGTTCCGAGATTAGCCGCCATCAGCTCATTGATGATTAAAACAATGGAAAATAAAGTAGATGTCATAATTAGTTTTTAAATATCATGCAAAGATATAAAAATTATGACAATACGGATTTATATATATAAAAAAAGGCTTTAGATGTATCAGATAAGACAGTTTTTGTTGCGAATGTTGTTTTATATGAAGACGAGAAGATAAGAAGGCGAGAAGACTCTTTATATATTATTATAAGGGAGAACATCGAGGATGAGAAACAAACAAAGTGGTAAAACATTTGGACAAGTCGAAAAATATGTCTAATTTTGCAGAAAACGATTTTTTCCTCACAAAAAATCAAAAAAGATTAATAATACAAACCTGACAAAAAATGAAACGGATAACGACTTTCATGCCCCCAATATTTAACTGGAAATATGGTTGTTTAGGCAGTATTGCCTGGCTATTTCTGATTGTCGCTTTCGGCCGACTGGGCATGAATTTAAAAGAAGACATAAGTCCTGAAGTGTTTCTGGTAGCCAACATCGCCTTTTTCGGAATAATTATTTATTATCTTCAAGATTTTAAGAAGAAGAAAGCCCAAGAGCTTTCGGAGCTTGCCGCATTCACTGCCTCCTACAACGAAAGGGTAAAAGAGTTTAATGAGGAGACAGGCAAATTATTAAAGACCCAGTCCAAGGTTGACGGTTCTGCCCGGTATTATCAGATGCTCGACTTGTTTAACCAAGAGACAGATGCAACCACTAAGGCATGGAATGCCCAGCATCCAAAAGTGGTGAAAGCTCAGAACACATGGAAGTTGCTGAGTATCGTTCTCGTGATTTACTGCCTTGCCGGCTGCTCGTTCCAGATAGGTCTGACAATCGATGAAGAGCCATCTTCGTCGCTGATGTCCAGCAGTGAGGAACGCCTATGGAGTGCCGACAACATCCCCCTGCCCCATCTGACCAACGGCGACCTCTATGTGTCGAATCCCGACTCAATCCTGTCGATGAACACGGTTGATTCCCTGAACTCAAAAATGAGGTTGCTCGACAAGGAGCTTGGTATCGAGACCGCGGTTGTCGTTGTGAATCACCTGAAAGATGACGACCCATTCCGTTTTTCCCAAGATTTATTTGCGAAATATGGAATCGGCAAGAACGACCGAGGTCTGGTGATTGTGATGGCCTACGGCGACCAATCCATCAACATGTCCACCGGTTCTAGTTTGGAAGCCGACCTTACCGATGCGGAATGCAAGCGTCTTCAGATGCGCTATCTGATACCCTACGTTAAGGCGGAGCAGCCCGACAGCGGTATGCTTCTGCTTGCTGACGGTCTGATAGCCATGATGAGCAAGAAGGAGATGCCAACCGATGCAGACACACGGATTTCCTCGTTGAAAAGCAGCAATAACAACGACCTGGAAAAAGAAGACGGTTATTTTATGTTTTATCTTGTGATGCTTGTATTCTGGTATTTCGTTGTCCGGAAACAATCGAAGCAGATGGACACACTTGCCGGCCTGCCTGGAAGATATCCCGCATCGAATCCCTTTTACCGTTATACTACAAGTTACAGTTCCAGTTCCGGTTCGAGCTCATCTTCGAGTTCATATAGTTCAAGCAGCAGTTCCAGCTATTCGAGCAGTAGCAGCAGCAGTTCCAGCAGCAGCGGAAGTTCGGGAGGCTACAGCGGCGGACACTCAAGCGGCGGCGGTGCAACGTCAAGGTGGTAGGAGTTTTTTATTTTTAGTTCTTAATGGTCATTCCGGACGGGTTGACCGTGCTACGCCGGCCAATTGTGCGGCAGATAACTGCCGCTTACATGAAAGCTAACGGGTGCTATGGGAATTGATGGGAATTATGGGAATCATGGGAGCTATGGGAACCATGGGAGCTATGTGAGCTATCAACAAAACAGCTCCGTTCACAGTTGTGAACGGAGCTGATTGATTGAGAGGCGTGGTTGGGTTATGCATAGAGAGCCACGATAGCCTCATAGAGCTCCTGCTTGCCAGAAGTCTGCTTGGGCTCGCCAACTTTCTTACCATACTCGTAAGCCTGCTCGAGTGTGAGCTTGCCATCCTCAAAGTCCTTACCAATGCCGCTGTCGAAAGAAGCATAACGCTCTTTCTTCATAGCTGGAATCGGAGACTCTTCGATGATCTTTGCAGCAGACTCAAGTGCGCGTGCCATAGCATCCATACCGCTGATGTGAGCGATGATGATGTCCTCGAGGTCGGTAGAGTTACGACGAGTCTTTGCGTCGAAGTTTGTACCACCTGTTCCGAGTCCACCGTTGCGGATGATCTCAAGCCAAGCCTGTACGAGCTCATACTGGTCGATCGGGAACTGGTCGGTGTCCCATCCGTTCTGGTAGTCACCGCGGTTAGCGTCGATAGAACCGAGCATACCGTTGTCGACAGCCACAGCGAGCTCATGCTCGAATGTGTGACCTGCGAGTGTAGCATGGTTCACCTCGATGTTCACCTTAAAGTCCTTATCGAGGTTGTGTGCCTTGAGGAATCCGATAACGGTCTCAGTGTCCACATCGTACTGGTGCTTTGACGGCTCCATCGGCTTCGGCTCGATGAGGAACGTTCCCTTGAATCCCTTTCCGCGTGCATAGTCGCGAGCCATGGTGAGCATAGTAGCCATGTGCTCCTTCTCACGCTTCTGGTCGGTGTTGAGGAGGCTCATATAGCCTTCACGTCCTCCCCAGAACACATAGTTCTCAGCACCAAGCTTGATACCAGCGTCGATAGCGTTCTTAATCTGCACGATAGCGCGAGCCACGACGTCGAAGTCAGGGTTTGTTGAAGCACCATTCATGTAGCGAGCATTTCCGAACACATTAGCAGTTGACCACAAGAGCTTCACGCCTGTCTGTTCCATCTTCTCCTTCAGGTAATCGGTGATTGCAGTGAGGTTAGCCTCATACTCCTCCACGGAGCTGCCCTCAGAGATCAAGTCCACATCGTGGAAGCAGAAATAAGGGAATCCCAGCTTCTCCATGATTTCGAAACCAGCATCAGCCTTCTGCTTAGCGATAGTAAGCGCGTCGTCACCCTCATTCCAAGGGAACTTCTTTGTGCCACCACCAAACTGGTCACCACCCTCAGCACAGAGCGTGTGCCACCAGCACATAGCGAAGCGAAGCCATTCCTTCATGGTTTTGCCCATGATTACCTTTTCTGCGTCATAATAATGGAAAGCCATAGGATTCTTTGACTCCTTGCCTTCAAACTTGATCTTACCGATCCCAGGAAAATACTCTTTTGCCATACTTTAAATTTTTAATGTTTAATGAAAATAGTTTAATTTTTAATGATTAGTAAATGATTAATTACAGATAGAAGTTTAAAGTTTAGAAACCACAGGATTTCTAAAAAAACTAAATTTTAGAGTTAAGACATTCAACCCATCGCTGATAAGCCGCCTTGTAAGGCTCACAATCAGCCTCAGGCTCAATCGTAGCGATGTGTTTGAGAGTCTTGAAGGCATCATCGCTGTCCTTATAGATACCGGCACCGATACCAGCACCATAGGCAGCACCCACAGAACCGTCAGTCTCATACAGTTCGATAGTCGCTCCTGTAACAGAAGCGAGTGTTGTACGGAACATCGGGTTGAGGAACATATTGGCGTGTCCCGCCTTGATTGTTTTGATTTCCATACCCATCTGGCGCATGATGTCCATACCATAAGCGAATGAGAAGACGATACCCTCCTGAGCAGCGCGCAGGAGATGCTCCTTGCGGTGGATATTGAAGTTCAGCCCATTGATGGAGCATCCGATTTCCTCGTTCTGAAGTATACGCTCTGCCCCGTTTCCGAACGGAATGATTGTCAGACCGTCGCTCCCAACCGGCACAGTGTCCGCCATTTTGTTCATGTCGCTATAGCTGGCTCCTTCTGGTGCCACATTACGTTTCATCCATGCGTTGAGGATACCAGTGCCGTTGATGCAGAGCAGCACCCCGAGACGAGTGATGTCGGGAGTATGGTTGACATGCGCGAAGGTGTTAACGCGAGAGAGTTTATCGTAGTTCACCTCGCCAAGCACACCATAAACGACGCCAGATGTACCGCCAGTGGCAGCCACCTCACCTGGTTTCATCACGTTGAGTGAAAGGGCATTATTGGGCTGGTCGCCACCACGGTAAGCGATAGGAGTGCCTTCCTGTAGTCCGAGTTCCTCAGCCACCGCCTTGCACACCTTCGACTGAACGGAGAACGTAGGAACAATGTCGGCGATGATACTGTCAGGGAATCCGAAGTAATTCATCACGTCCTTGCTGACCTCTCCGTTTTTGAAGTCCCAGAACATACCCTCAGAAAGTCCAGAAATCGTGGTCTGCTTTGCACCTCCAGAAAGACGCATGGCGATATAGTCGCCTGGCAGCATGATTTTGTCGATTTTCGCATATATATCCGGCTCGTTCTCCTTCACCCATGCCAGTTTTGCGGCAGTGAAGTTACCTGGAGAATTGAGGAGATGCTGTAAGCAGTTTTCACCACCGATGGCATCAAAAGCCGCGTTTCCATAAGGAACAGCCCGCCCGTCGCACCAGATAATCGACGGTCTTAAAGGATTCCCTTCCTTATCGACACACACCAGTCCGTGCATCTGATAGGATATACCAATAGCTTTCACTTCGGTGAGTGAACGTCCCGCTTTCTGAGCCACACGTTGTGTAGCCTGCCGCAGTTCATCCCACCACATTTCCGGTTCCTGCTCAGCCCATCCAGCCTGTTTGGAGATAATGGGCGCCTCTGCGTCCGGATACTGCGCACTCGCCACGGTCTGTCCGGTTTTGGAATCCACCAAAGACGCTTTCACTGACGATGTGCCTATGTCATAACCTAATAGCATGTAATTAGTATTTAGTTTAAAGTTTATAGTTTATAGATTTTAGTTGAGATTAGAACGGATGGCGTTTTTTCAACTATCTTTAATGAAATCAATCCTTTCCTTCGATGGGTTGGATAGTTCCATCGGGATTGTAGTGGAGCTCACACACTTTGAGTGAACGTAGCCATGTTCTACCACCAGAAGGAACAGAGTCGTGGTGGAAGAGATACCATTTTCCCTTGAATTCGATGATTGAATGGTGAGTTGTCCATCCCACGACAGGTGTGAGGATAACCCCTTGATAAACGAATGGTCCGTAAGGATTGTCTCCGATGGCATAGCAGAGATAGTGCGTGTCGCCAGTGGAGTAAGAATAATAATACTTTCCGTTGTATTTATGCACCCATGACGCCTCGAAGAAGCGGTACGGATTGTTAGCCTTAAGCGGATTGCCGTCCTTATCGACAATCATGACAGGCTTAGGCTCCTCTGCGAACTCCAGCATATCATCCTGCAACATAGCCACACGTGGAGGGATAGCGTCCTCATCGCCCTGTGGTAGGTAAGCACTCTCGAGCGCCTTGTTGTCCTTATAGCGCTGCAGCTGTCCACCCCATATACCCCCGAAATAGAAATAATATTTGCCATCGTCGTCCTTGAACACCGCCACATCAATAGAATAGCTTCCCTTCATCGGTGCCGGCTGGGGAATGAATGGTCCCTCAGGCTTGTCAGCCACCGCCACACCGAAGCGAAAGATGTCGTTACGGTCTTTCAGTGGAAAATACATATAATACTTGCCGTCTTTCTCCTGGACATCACAGTCCCAGAGTTGTCTTCCTGCCCATGGTATATCCTCGACCTTGAGCACTACCCCATGGTCTTCGAGTTTTTTCTCACCTCTCGCCACCGCTTCGATGTCATCGGTAGAGAAAACATGGTAGTCTTTCATGTTGAAATGGTCCCCGTTGTCGTTTTCCGGAATACCTGACTCCCAATCGTGTGAGGGATAGATGAAGAGTTTTCCATTGAACACATGAGTTGACGGGTCAGCCATAAAATCATCAGGAACAAGATATTTTTTTCCTTCCATAATAGTTGAATAATTTGAGGTTAAATGTGGAAGTAACTTCCGTTGATGTTATTTTGTTAAACGTATCTGCAAAGATGGGATTTTTTTTTGGTTAAACCAAGAAAAAATCATCAAATTTCATCAAATTAACTTAATGTAACCATTATTTGAGCAAATCGACGATTTTCTGCAAAACCGGCTTTGGATTATAATCTCGGTCGAAGAGGAGCGCATACGCAGTTCTTCCTTTAATCGGCCAGTCGTTAAGCCACGATGTCTTGTCGCTGACCCCCCAAAGGGTGATTCTGGAAATCTGGTCTTTATGTTTGAGATAGATATTGAAGAAATCGAGGTAGCGCTGCTCAAATAGCTGCTCCCCTTTCTCATCGAGTCCGTTTTTGTAAGGATCCATTTCCTCCCTGTAAGAATAATCCTCGACTACATTCGCGCCCTCTCCGAATTTCTCCGGCTTAGGGAGTATGTTGAGGTCAAGCTCAGTCATCATCACTTTCACTCCACATTTAGCGAACTCATCAATAGATTTCTCATATTCGTCCAGTTCCGGATAGTCGTCACCGTTATGGCTCTGCATTCCGATGGCATCGATTCGGCATCCTTTAGCCTTGAGGTCATTGATCAGCTCCACATATTTCGCACGCTTCTCGGGTTTGGACATGGAAAAGTCGTTGAGATAAAGCTCCGCATCGGGATCAGCCTCATGCGCTGTTTTCAGCGCAATTTCGATGAAGTCAGGACCAATAATCTGGTAGAAGGGAGTCTGGCGGAAAGAGCCGTCGTCCTCAATTGCCTCATTGACCACATCCCATCCATGTATACGCCCTTTATATCGTTTCACCATGGTGGTGATGTGATTTTTCATACGTTCGATGAGGATATCACGCGTAAGCTTCCCTCCCTCCTTAGGCTTCTCGAATAGCCATGGAGCACACTGGTTGTGCCATACTAGACAATGTCCGATGACCTTCATGCCGTTTTTCTCACCGAAAGCCACGAGGCTGTCGGCATCATCGAAGACGAACTTACCCTCCTCCGGCTCAATGCTCTCGTGCTTCATGCAGTTCTCCGCCACGATACTTGAGAAGTTGGCAGTGATAACATCCTGTGCTTTGGGTGTCCTACCTGCCACCTCATCGACATTGACAGCAACCCCTGCAAGGATGCCATACTTACCTAAAGCATCCTTGAGAGTAGTGTTCTGATTCTGCTCTTGCGACTGATTCTTATTGTTGTTGCAGGCAGCAAGCGCGATTAGTGACATGCAAGCAGTAATAAACAGTTTTCTCATAATTCGGAATTATTCTTCGTTATGACTTCTGGCCTCAATCTCACGGTTAATTTCGTCAAGTCTCTCATCAGTAAGTGGATACTTGTAAATAAGGTATCCAACAAAGACAAGAAGAACAGCAGGAATAATTGTAGTGAACAATAAAATGGCATTTTGTGCAGTTGTATCATAATTTGCCAGTTTTGTATAATAAGCATTCACAGGAGCACTAATAAATGAAGCTAAGAACACCACAACGAAGATTCCAAGCACCAACTGAAGACATTTGTTAGCCTTGAACTCCTGCCACATTTCACCAAAAGAGACAGGTTTTTTTGGTGTAGTGGTGATATTTTCTTTACTACCCATAAAACAAAGCATCAACAGCACAAAACCAACAATTGCAAAAACACATGTAACAGTGAACCAAGAACCAGGTTCTGTGGGTAGAGCAGACTCTTCATTAGCAAAGTTAAATCCAACCATCCCCATTGCCAAAGGTGTAATCCATCCGGCGATTGAGAAGCCTGCTTTAAAAGCAACGCCCGCCAGTGCATTCACTGTGGCTGCAGGTCGGTTCCCCGTACGGTGTTCAGCCTCGGTAATGACTTCAGGGACAAGAGCCCACATTAAAGATCCCACGAGTAGACCGATACCCGTCATTACTTTAGCAATTTGTACGATAGTGTTGCTATTTTCGACATCAAAGAATTTTCCAATGACAAACAAAATAGCAAATCCAACTAAGCCTATTGCAAGAAGCGTATAATAAAGACCTTTTTTGCCTAACCATTTCTTCAAAATTGGCAGAGAAGGAAGTATAACAAAAGCTGGAATTGTACCAATAGCCATAAATGTAGCCTGTTTCCAATCAATTGCAGAATGAACACACAAGGCAAGTCCAATAGGGAAACCGGCCTGAACAATAATCTGACCGATATTAGCACAAACCATTCGAGTGGAAGTAAGTACAAGCACTTCATCGTTATCACGAGTCATACTAGCCATGATAGACCCGTATGGTATGTTCACAACCGAATAAATTAAGCTGAGCACAGTATAGCTGGCAGTAGCATAAATCATTTTCATAGTCATGGACCATGATGCAGCCTGCGGAAGCATCAAAAGACAAGCAGCTATAGTAAGGGGAATACCTCCATAAAGAAGATAAGTACGATATTTGCCCAACTTAGGATTTCGATTATCTATATATCGTCCCACAATAGGACTCCAGAAACAGTCAATAAGTCGAACAGCCAGAATGAGTCCGCTGACAAATGCAGGATTAATTTTCAATACTGTAGTAAGGTAAATCATTAAATAGCAAGCAACTGTTTGGAAAATGAGGTTCTGAGCCAAGTCTCCCGAACCGAATCCTATACGTTGTAGCCATGTAAGTTTATAATACCCATTGGTTTCTTGGATGCGATTGTTTTTTGTTTTATCCATATAATTTGTTTTTAGAATTTTATGCAAATTTAGTTATATTATTTATTATAATGTATCATGAACGATACATTTCCTTTTTAATATGTAACATTTAGGTTTGAGGAGAAATGAAATGGAAAAAAAATTGATAAAGAACTAAAAAAGAAAATAAAAGAAACATAATGGAAAAGGGGTTATTAAAAAAGTCCGTAACTTTGCATTATCAAAAAACAAAAACAGTTTTTTATAAAAATCGCAGTTAGTTAAGCAAAATAAAGTCAGTAGTTTTTTTATATTAGTTTAGTTAGTAGTTTTTTTAATTTTCTATTGGTTTAGTTAGTTAAAAGTACGAATCCCCAGCTCGTGAGAGTTGGGGATTCGTACTTTTATTAATTGGGAGATAATATTCTGCGAAAATAGGAGTAAAAAAATGAATTTGGGAGTTAACGAGCCAATGTCTCGTGGACTTGACTTTATTCTTCTTCCATTTTCTTGACGTATTCGGTTGGTGAGAGTCCGTAGAGTGCCTTGAAGTTGGTAGAGAAAGCCGACAGAGACTTGAAACCGACAGCAATGCTGACTCCAGTGATATCCATTTTCTTCTCTTTGAGAAGCCTTCCAGCCTCTTTGAGGCGCACATATTTGAGGAAGTCGCGTGGTGCCTGTCCCGTAAGGTCTTTCATTTTTCTGTAGAAATGCACGCGGCTGATGCCGACCTTGTCTGCAATAATCTCCACGGAAAGATCCGGGTTGCTGATATTTTCGTTGATAACCTTCATCACCCTTCTCATGAGGTTCTCATCCGGAGACTCAACCTCAACCTTGTCGATTTTTTCCTCATGCTGCTTGTCGCCGTGGAATTTTCCCTGCAGCATCTGACGTGTCTTGAGCTGCTGTATGATGACAGTCCGGAGTACATCAATGTTGAAGGGCTTTGTAACGTATGCATCGGCTCCGTTAGTAAGTCCGGCAATACGGTCGGAGTCGCTTCCCAACGCAGTCATAATAACCACAGGAATATGGTTGGTGTTGAAATTGGTTTTGATTTTCTGGCATAGTGTCAGTCCGTCCATGACAGGCATCATGATGTCGCTGAGGACAATATCGACCTTACCTGGATGCGTGACAATATAATCCCAAGCCTCCTGCCCGTTGGAACAGGTTTTGATGACAAGGTCTTTTGACAGCTCGCTGTGGACATACTGTCTGATAGCCTCGTCGTCCTCTACCAGAATCACGTTCTTACGGTGTGTGTCAGTAGGCTTATCGATAGAAAGAAGTTCTGCCATCTCATGCTCCTCTGGCTGTGTGTCGTCTTCAGGAATGACATTTCCCTCAAGAAGTTCCACATCGCCCACTGGCATATTAACCACAAACCTTGTTCCTTTTCCTTCCGGATTGTCAAGTACGTTGATTTCCCCCTTATGAAGCTTGACCAGCATCGATGTGAGGTTAAGTCCTATTCCTGTACCCAAATACCCATCTTTTTTACTAGCGGAGAAGAACCGGTCGAACACTCTCTTCTTGTCTTCGTCGGAAATGCCGCATCCACTATCATCTACAACGATGTCGAAATCCTTTACCCTTGCATTGAGACGCAAAGTGATTTTTCCACCGTCGGGAGTGAATTTGAAAGCATTCGACAGAAGATTCATGACAATCTTGTCGGTATTTGACGGGTCGATATAGACATTGTAGATATCCTGACTATGCAGGAATTCATACTGAATCTTTCTTCCCTGTGCGTTTGTAGCAAACACATCGAAAAGGTTCTGCAAGAACCCTACGAGTTCGACTTTCTTGTAGCTGAGGAGAAATTTTCCCTGTTCGATTTTCCTTGCGTCCATCATCTGATTGACAAGCCGGAGAATACGATTAGAATTCTGTTTGATAAGCTTGTAGTTATGCTGCCGTTCAGTGTTGTCATCACTTTCTATAAGTTTATTAAGCGGTGACATGATGAGAGTCATAGGAGTACGGATTTCATGGCTGATATTCATGAAGAACTGAATTCTCGCCTCATTGATTTCCTCCTGCTGTTTTTGTTTAGCCAAGGCTCTCCTCACTTCCATTTTCCTTTTTAAATACTGCCAGATGAACCAGCAAATACCGAGGAAGATGAGCGTATAAATGATTTTGGCAAAAGTGGAAGCATACCATGCCGGATGTACAACAGCAGTGAAGACCCTTTCCTCTGTGAACTTCCCCAACACTCTTGCCCTGACTTTAATTTTATATGTTCCCGGGTCAAGGTTGTCGAAAACAAGACGATTGTTACCACCTCCCTGATTAACCCACTCACCACCATTGACCGCATAGTCGAATATGAGATTCTGGCTTGTCATTTCCGGCACACACAACTCGATAGTGAAATGGTTTTCATCGTGAGGCAAATCAATTCTCTCACATTCATCAAGCAATCCGTCCAGTACCTGATATCCGCCTTTAATGTCTCCCTTATGGATGATACTACCTCCCACGAGCACATCAACAAGTTTGAGATGCATTTTTAATCCCGCCTTGCTCCATTGCTCCACCCGGTTAGCGTCAAAATAAGTGATACCGCTTATGCCTCCAAGATAGAGATTGTCTTTCCATTTAACAGCCGCTGTGCTGAACTCATTGTCCTGAATTCCATCAGCAGCAAAGAAATTTGAGACCTCTCCTTCATCGGGATTGAAGCAGGAAAGTCCTAAATCAGTCCCCAACCACAATTTGTTCTTATCCGTCAAAATTGACTTGATGCTGTTGATAGGCAGTCCGTTTTCAGTGGTATAAACATTTGTGTCGAGCGAATTCACATTGATTTTGACCAGCCCTTGATTAGTGGCAGCCCAAACAACTCTCTTATCATCGGAGAGTGTGAGTTGTGTAATCTGTTTTCCATTAAGGATTCTCTCACTTTGCTGCGTAATAATGCCGTTGTCCATGACATGACATACGTTTAGTCCATCAGCAGTTCCGACAAATAGTTTGTCGTTGACAAGCAGCAGTTTAAACACATAGATATTACCGATGATTTTTGTCCCAATACCCCCTTCAGACCAGTCAGGCGCGTATTTAATAAACTTAGAGGTTGTATAATCAAAATAGTAGAGTCCGTCGCCAAGTGATGCAATCCAATAGCATCCTTTCTCTTTAGCCGGCTTGATGTCGAAGACTCTGTTGATTTCTTTTGTAATGAGAGAAAAATGTCCGTCAGTCATTTTCCAAAGTCCCTCTGCGAAAGAACCGAGGAGTAGTGTTGACGGTCCTTGTTTGACAATGGATGTGAATCCCCCCGGAGCTCCCGCCTGCTGATCGGTGCTCCAATGCTTTGAGGACAATCCATCAGGCTGAATGTGGTAAATTCCATCATTATCGGTAGCGACCCAAATCCCGTCCTCATCAGGCAACATGGCAAAGACCGATTTGTTTCCGATTGTATTTTTAGTTATAGAATACTGTCCGATATATTCAAAAGCCGATTGATTGACCGGTTTCATCATCACCCCCTTCCAATAGATACCGACCCAAACATTCCCGAAAGAATCGCTAATTGCATCTTTCACGTTGGCAGAAGACATATTGATGTCAGTAGTCCGAATGGTGCTAAGCGTGACTTTTCCGGTGTTCTCGTCATAAATTCTCAGTCCAGCCCCATCAGTGCAGATAAACAGTCTTCCAAGCGACCATGAGTTGAGTCCAGCCACAATTCTTCCTATCTCTTCTGGCGTTGCTACGACCTTAAATGAGTCGGATTTTTTATCGAGAACAAAAAGTCCATGATTTTGAGTTGCAGCATAGAGTTTGCCAGATGAGCTAAAACAGAATTTGACGACATCTGTCAGCTCATCATACTTTTTGAATTTACCATTTTTCTTACAGAAGAAATTCCTGTTTGAATTAATGAGCCAAACCTGTTTAGACTCATCCTCAAAGATTTGAATAGGTGAAGCTCTATTTTCAGTCTCATACTCATCGGAATGAGAGACAAAGAAATTATTATCGTCATCCTGTTGCAGAAAAGCAAAACCATATCCTGCAAAAGACGCACAAACCTTGCCATCCACTTTACCGATAAAGACCACTCTTGATTTAAGTGTGTCATTATCATTGATAAAAGGCACGTTGATGAATTTATCGGTGGGATAATCATAAAACTGCAGTCCATATCCAGTACCGACAAGCATCCTGTAGTTATCATATTCAAACACACATGTTGTCTCATCATGCATAAGCGAGCTGTCGTCTCCCATGACATGTCGATACACATTTATTTTCGTCCCATCGTATCGGTTGAGTCCGTTCTGGGTAGTAATCCAGATGTTATTCCGACTATCCTGATAAATGTTTCTGACACAAGAATAAGACAGCCCCTGCTTAGACGTGAACATCATCACATTCTGTGCAGACGCATTCAAAAAAGAGATAAAAGCAAAAAAAATCCCAAAAAATTTACAAAAGCGTATCATAGTCAGTTAGTATTCGTTAAACAAAGAAGACAAGAAGACGAGAAGAGAAGAAGAGTTGATGGCAAGAAGTACCACCATTCAGAGTCATACGTCAATCATTAATCAGCAGTCTATAGTTTAATTATTCTCTTGTCGATTCTATATTCATCGAGTTTAACTTAACAGATTATTATCTTTAAAACGCAATTAATTTGCAAATTTAGTGTTTATTTTCACAAATCACAAATAAAGTCAAAAAAAAATGGCGTGTCGGAATCGACACGCCATTTTTTTTAACAGTACAATAATTATTATTCAGCAGTATCAGCCATGATATTGATTACATTCACAACGTCGGAGATGTTAACTGCACCGTCGCCGTTCACATCAGCTGTATCCTTGAATGTGGTGTCACCAGCCATGGTGTTGATGATAGCAACAACGTCTGAGATGTTAACCACACCGTCGCCATTCACGTCACCCTTCTCAGCCACTTTCAGCTTGGAGTAGTCAACGCCGTCGGCCGGAGCCACAAAGAAGATACGTGCATCGTCCACGAAGGTGTTAGTATCCCAAGTAGTCTCAGCGCCTTCAATAGCCTCACCAGTCTCAGGGTCAACAGAAGCCTCCTTGAGAGAGAGCGCGTTCTCAACAGCACCGATACGGATTTCGCCGTCAGTTACAAGCACGTTCTTGATAACAGTTGGATAACCTGCCCAACTACCTCCTTCTGGGAACGGAGCAAGAATTCTCTCACCATCACCAACCTGAACATACATATATTTGTCAGGAGTACCATCCTGGGAAACGCCAGTCTTACCAACAGCGGTACGTGTGCGGAGGAAAATGTCATAATAACCAACAGGCACGTTCTTAACCACCTGATAGAAATCATATTCGTCAGCTCTATAACCATTCACAGTCACATCGGAAACAGGTTTTTCCTCACTTGCAGGATCACCATTGAAGTGGAGGCTGCCCGGATCTTTCGGCTGAACAACCATCCATCCAGGGATAGAGTTGTCCTGAAGTGCAGCACTTGCAGTCATGAATGTGTACATGTGCGGGTTGTAGATAAGACCTGTAAAGTCAATACCATAGATAGCTCTTGGGAATCCATCCTCATTGTACTCACCATTGTTGTCCTCCGGAATCTCCTCGAGCTGATCGCCTGTCTCATAGTAAACGCTTGTCATATATGGAGTGAGGTCCTCACCAGCAGCAATCTTGTTGTAGAGAGCCTGAGTAGAAACGTTATTCAGCTTCTTAACGACATTGCGGTCGTCGGTAACAGCCTCGTAACCAGCGGTACCATCCTCACCGAGGAGCGTAGCGGTCTGAGCAGCCTTGAATGCTCCCCAAGCAAGAACGTCAACCACGCTCTTCACGTTCTTCATCTGAGCAGCAGCCTTCATGATGGCAGGAGTAACCTCGTTAAGCTCATCGTCGGAGAGTGCAGAAGCATTAGTTGAGCCATACTGGTCGATGATAGTCTTAGCGGTCTTAGCCACCTCAGCGTTGAGATATTTGCCGTCGAGCTCATCGTAAGCAGCAATAGCCTCAAGCATAGCCACGTCGAAGTTGTCAATGTTCTCCATACGCTTTGTCATGGCATCACTAAGTTCCTTGAGGTTGTCCATTACAGCATTGACCTCAGAAGCAGAAGTGAAGTGTCCGTTCTTAGCATTGTCAATAGCATTTGAGAGAGCGGTCTTGGTGTCGCCATCGTAAGAAGAATCCTCTGCACTTGCAAGCACAGCCTCAGCCTCTTCTGTAGCAGCCTTGAGGAGCTGACGATAATAAGCAGCCTTTGAAGGCATGGTGATGAGGCGGACATTTGCAAGGAGGAACTCCTGCCACTGAGCCTCAGCTGATGTGAACTTCAGCACATAGTAGCCTTCCTTATCGACTGTGAAGTCGGCCTGACAAGTAACAGTTCCGGAAACTTTGCCTGTAGCACCGTTCATATTAGGTTTAGCCACATAGTCAGTGAACTTAGCATATACGTTTCCATCGAGGTCCTCAAGTGTGAAAGAGAACTGCGGCTCGCCTTTCCAAGCAGCCATCTGGAAGTAAATCTGATATTTCTGAGGAGTGAGGTAGAGAGAGATGTTATCTGGCATATCAGGATCGATTGAACCGTCATCGAGAATCCAGTCTTTCACCTGCTCACCATAAGAAGCATAACCCTCGTTGGTACCACGTGTACCCCAGTACATAGCCTTGTTGAAGTCGCCACTGAATCCAGCATAGAGACGTGCACCTCCGCCACCAGGATTTCCACCCCAGCCATAGTTGTACTGAGAAGTGCGAGCCTCATCATTAAATCCATAGATATGGAAACCGGCCTCGTTGTAAGTAACCCAACCCGGAGGGATACCGTCAGTCATGTCGTTGTCGAAGTCAGACTGATAGACAGCCTCAGAAGTGCTTTGGTCGTTGTCCGGTCCAACAGCAAATATAACTTTCTGGTCATCGAGGCAGTCAACTCCGTAGCTGTTTGTCACTCCTGAGAGTGTGAACTCATACTCACCGTCTGCAAGTGTAGGCAGCTGAGTGATAATAGTCAGCTGGTCGTCGCTGAGGCTCATGCCGCTTGTGAGGTCCTTATTTACGCCAGGAGCAGTAAGTGTAGCAGATGCGTAGTCGAGCGCCACTTTCTTATCGAATGTGACAGAGATAGTCTTTGTTGTTGCAGGATCGAGCTCGAAGCTCTCGTTTTCAGGCACGCTACTTACCATCACAGCAGGAGACCAAGCAGCCGGCATAGCGTCGATGCTCTCATCAAAATAAGCAGTTTCATTAGCGAAACCAAGCACCTTCATCTCGCTCTCCACGTCAGCACTCGGTCGGCGGTTTGCGTTGTAGATGATCGGGCAATCGGCAGCCGGAGTGAAGCTAACAGTAACCTCGTCGGCATCTTCAGCAGATACACCGTTGAGGAAGATGTAAAGGAATCCGTCGGATTTGCCCTCAAGGAACTCAACATCAGCAGCAGATCCGTTGATTTTCACAGTCACCTGACTCGGGTCGAGTGAGAGTGTGCCGTTGTTTGCATTTGCAAGGGCTGCGATGTTGGTAGGATAACCGAAGTCAAGCTTGATAACGTCGCTGTTGAATGTAGCCTCGTTGAAAGTCACGCCCTTCTCGAGTTTGATGTCGTCGAGTATATACTCACCCGGGTTGTACATGTTGATAGTGATAAAGTAAGCTTCTGGGAACGGGTCTCCCTCCTCAGATACTTTATTACCATTCATGTCAGTCTTTCCAGAATAACTTCCGGAGAGAGCATCCTGGTCAGCCTTGTTGGTGAAGTAAGTCACATAAGAATAATGTTTCCACTCACCATTGCAGTTAGCCCAAGTGTAGTAGTACTGATCGCCTGACTTTGTCGAAATCGGCATGTCGAAATACTCCTTACCGATAGCGATAGAAGACTTGATTTTGTTGGCAGTCTCAACTCCTGTCTCGGCGTTGAAGTGTGAAGGATCAGCCTTCACCCAGAAGCTCACACGGTAAGCCGTGTTGTCCTCGAGCTGAAGGTTACCCACCTTGAAGCCACGATCCCAGGTGTTACCCTCAAGATCCTCAGTGTTATACATTCTGAAACTGTATTCGCCGGAATGGTTGTCGCCGGCGTATGGTTCAGTCCATTCGTCAGCTTCATTCCTGTTAACCCAGTCTCCGTACGTACCACCAGGTGTGTAGGCTTCCTCAGTCGTATACTTCTGGTCGCCTGCCTCAAAACCTAATGATACCACTGTGGTCTGTGCCTGCATAGAAGCAGCTGAAATCAGACCCAGCGCAATCAGAAAGTTTAATTTTTTCATAAGCTGAATTAATTAGTTAATAAAAATGTTATTTAATACAATGATTTATTTTATAATTAACAGATTATCTATTTACTATTTATTAAGCAATTTATATTAAAACATACAAAGCAAATATTAGTAATAGAAATATCAACAAAATTGACGGTGCAAATTTACAAATTAATTATGATATGTGCTTTTTGGCGATGTTACATAAGATTTTTCATACGTTACAAAACTAAAAATAGCATTGAGTTGTTAGTTTATATTAGTCAGAAAAAGGTAAAATGTATCATGAAGCTGCCGCCATCTGATTGATGACAGCCACGATGTCGGAGATATCAGTATGGTTGTCGGCATTGACATCAGATTTGGGATAGTTGGCAGTTCCCGCTATATGGTTGATGACGGCTACGACATCTGAGATATCCACAGATCCGTCCTCATTCACATCGAAGGGGTTGCTATGTTTTTTGAGGTAAGCCTCACGCGTCTCTTCCGTCATCATCAGCTGAACACAGTCAATATAGGTATTGACGTAAGTGGTTACGAAAGAGAAAAGGAAGACATTTGCCCCCTCTTTGAGGTTAAACTCATATTCCTGTGTCCAGGTCCACTCTTTATTTTTCCTGAATGCAACCGCCTTCTGTGCCCCCGCCACTTTCGCTCTCATGGTGACGTTGGCGTTAGGAGCCTGATATCTGATTTTCAGTTTGTAAGCGCCTTCTGCCGGTGCCCAAATTGTGTCTCTGAGTCCCGCAGCGGAGTTGGATCCGAAATCGACGAATCCCTGTCCGCGGTATCCGTCGTGTCCCTGATGATAGCCGTTTGTCCGGTTAGCAGCAATTGACTTGTAATCCATGAACTCCGCCTGATACTCTAACGTGTCGAGATAAACCTCGGGGCGTTTGGGCGCGATGAGCTGTGCAGTTTTATAATCAGAGAGTCTTTCTTCAGCATCCCCCTGACAGCTTATGGTAAGATCGAGCGGACCGTTATGCTTGACAACGACGGTGAACATCCCTTCGTTAAACTCTGAAGTCACTTCCGATGCCACATGCTTAGCACGATCAGTCCACTCAAAGGCAGGATTTCCCATAACACCTGAAACACGAATAGTGTCGGTAGTAGGCTCAAGCTCCCTCATATCGGAAGTTGAGTCCTGTTTTCTATAATTCTGAAGATAGATTTCTATTTTGTCGGCATATTCGGTCATGAGTCCTATGCTATAAGGGGCATAATCGAAATGAATGCTCTCACAAGTGTTGTATTGTAGCGGGATATCCCCTTTCGCCCGTTTTGTGGCATGAGCATAAACTCTCCGTCCGTTTCCGTTATTAACGGAGTAGTCGCCTCTACCTGTAATTGTCTCCTCATACTGATAAGGATTGTATGTCATCCATTTATTTGCGATATGTGACGCATAGATGTCTCCAGTGTATTCCTGTGGGAATAGGCGGTTGAATCTGACCTGCTTGATTGCGTCGGACGAATATGTCGTGTTGAATATCGACTTGTTAACCAAGGTGAGGTGCTCTTTTGCATAGTCATCGAGCAGGTCATAGACCTGCGGAAAGCAAGGATAACGTCCAGTTCGCTTGAACCACCATCGCTGATCGAGCCAGTGGTTGGTATAAGCCTCCCCTCCCCTGTCGTTGTCCCAACGGTAAAGCTTGTCGAACATATTTTCAGGAGTGAGGAACGGGTCTTTCTCCCCATCAGTATTGTTACTCTTGATGTCGTTCTTTACCACAATTTTTGTTCGGTCGATGACCTCTTCGCGTGATGGAATCCGTATAGTTCCATCGAGAACCTTTCGGAAGATGTCCATGTAAAGGTTCTGATACTGCGGATACCACGCCCAGTTTCGGCGTGTGTAACCTCCTACGGTTGAAGTACCGATTTCCCGGCTTGCCTGCCAAGGCACAAGTTCCGGTCCATCGAGTACAGTCTCACCGTCGAGCAGGAAATGCTCCATGACAGGCACAGCACCAGCCGCATGCATATAAGGATTTGACGACGGGTCGTTGTACTGCCATCCACAATCGTCGAACCGGATTCCGATGTTTCCAGCATATCCTCCGACCAGAGCCCCCACGACATTAGACTCAATATCAAGGAAGCAACTTGACATGGTGTATTTCTCGCAGCAGATGAAATGTTCCGGGTCTTCTGTAAGGAGTCTGCACATCTCCGGATTCCGCTTCATATATGCAATCGGCATCATGTCTGCACTATAGAACGCCTGTGTGAAGCTTGTGCAGAAATATCCACCGTACTGTTGGCAGAACTTATAAATCTGCACGAAGGTGTTGAGACGTTGGAGGAAAGTAGGCCAGTTGCCTGAACCATCGTTCTTAGGAGTTCCAAAGTCCCAGAACTGCTCAGCGAAATTCCATCCGAGGAAGTTAGGATATTCCTTGAAATAGCGCTCATAATCGGAAAAGTCTGTGTCGGAGAATCTGTTATGAGCTCCAGAAGAAGGCTGAATCATCGTCCAGACCCGTTTGCTCGCCGTCGCTTTCATCCATGCGTCGCAGACATTTGATCCGCTGTTGCAGACGTTGTCGGAAGCTGATAAAGACAGATTGAAGCAGACGAATGGCAGAATATCCTCTGGAACCATTTCAATGATACGCTCAGGATCAGCATAGTTCCAAGTGTCAATATGGATAATCCACATAGGCTGGCTTGGTGATATCGGGCGTCGCAACGGTACATCACAAGCAGCATTTACCTGCTTGAAAAAAAACGCAAATGATATCGCAAAAGCGATGAAAAAGTAATATCTTCTCATAGTTATTGTGTTAGTTGGTTGTTGTAATTGCAAAGTTAACAAAAAGAATTCAGAAAAACAAGAAACAAGGGTCTTTAATTTCATTTACTAATTACGATTTACCATTTACCTTTTATTCGATTATTTGAACATTTTATTGTGTTATTTGAGTTTCGAAAATTTAAAAGGAAGTTAATTGACCAGTTGAATATTGCTTATTACATGTTTTCTCTGCTATATAAAAAATAAGGAAATAAAAAGGAATTGAGCAGAAGTAGAAAAGGCATAGGAGACAATTATTAGCCGGAAGTTTGTTTAAGCAATAAACGCAGTGGTTTCACGTTTAAATATAAAAAAGATATGACAAAAAAAGAGAAATATGAAGAGGTATATCTTCAGATAGCCTCTTTAGTAGCCGGTGAGAAGGATCAGATAGCGAACATGGCAAATATCAGTTCGCTGCTTCATGAGCAGTTTGGTTTCTGGTGGACCGGTTTTTATCGTGTTGAAAGTGAGGACGATCTTGTGTTAGGCCCATTTCAAGGTCCAGTTGCTTGCACCCGCATCAAGAAAGGCCGAGGTGTATGCGGTACAGCATGGAAAACGGACACCACTCAAGTGGTGCCCGATGTTGAGTTGTTTCCTGGCCATATAGCTTGCAGCAGTGAATCGAAGAGCGAGATAGTGGTTCCGCTCCATGACAAAGATGGTGAAATCATCGGAGTCCTCGACATTGACAGCGCAGAATGGAACACATTTGATGATACCGACCGCTTATGGCTTGAGAAGATTTGTGATTTAGTATTCAGTTGACTGAATCTGGAGAAAACGAGAAGTCAAAACGAAAGTCATTGTAATGTAATTGAGTACACACATAAAGAAAGTCCCAAGAAACTATCTGCAAACAAAACATCTTTTTAACTTCACGAAATCAGTCATCGAGATTGAAGACATATCCAAGTGCAATTGAAAGTTTGTTCTGGCGCGTCTTATACCCCTCGTAAAAATCGTGGTTGGTAGCACCGAATGCATAACTTGCACTGATTTGGAAATTCTTAACACGGAATCTTCCACCCACTTCCCACTGCAGGTTAAAATGATGTGGCCATTCTCCTTTTCCATATTGCTGCCAAGCCTCCGGATAGGAAACATAACGATAGTATGGACGACCATAGCTCCAGTCATAGACCACTTCACCGTATTCACAGTTGTATGATCCGTACATTGCCCATTGTAGTCCGATACCACCAAAGACACTGAATGAAATGTCTCGTGAGAGCGGGAATCTCCATTGTGCATGAATCGGCACATATAGGTTATGCTCAGAGAAGTTGTCAAAATCATAATCGTGAACCACCTTACTGTCAGAGATGTAGCACTCATAGAACAGTCCTGTGTCGAGTCCTAATCCAATGGGCAGACATGGTGCATACTGAAAACCGATTTGAATACCATGCAGTTTCTTGTCCTTCTCTCCCCAAAGGTTTTCATGCCAAGTGTAGGATCCAAAATCGGTGCTCCATCCTTTGTTCACATATCCAAGAACTATTCCGTAGGGAGCATCCTCATGTCCTCCAGAGAACAATGCTGACTGTGCGTTAGCTGTAAGAGCCGTAACAGCCCAAAAAGATAATAGTAAAAATTTTTTCATAATTCATATATTTTATTGTGAGTTAAATTCTCATGAAAAAAGTAAGTTTTTGACGAAGACAGGATAACGAGACGTTTGTTCTGCTTACGATGGTCAATTATCATCCAAATCATATTTATATGAAGGTATAAAATATCTTTACCCAAAAGAACAAAAATGGGAGAGGACGAGACTACCACTCGCTGTCAAAAGTCATAATATTATTTGTTTAGTTTGAAAACGACCGGCATAACATATCGGCAATTCACTTTATGTCCCTGATGTTCAGCAGCAAACCATCGTGGCATAGCCTTTACCATTCTGACAGCTTCCTTATCACACTCAGGAGAGAGGCTATGCAGTACCTTTATGTTGTTGATAAATCCCTTCTTATCAACAATAAAGCTAAGCAAAACTCTACCTTCAACATTGTCACGAAGTGCCTTTTCGGGATATTGAAAATTAGCAGACATCCATCGCACGTAAGCATCCATACCTCCTGGGAACTGTGCTATTTTGTCTGGTTTTTCGTATATTTGCTCATCGTTGTAGTCCTGGTCGTTGATTTCTCTACCAGCCTGTACCTGTGCTGACACAAGCATCGTTGAAAAAAGCATGATGCTGAGCAAAAATAAAAACTTTTTCATAATATTCATTTTTTATAAGAAATATTGGAATCAAGAGAACTATGGGGATTAGGGAGGGTAAGGATCCTCTATAACACACATATTCATCACAATCTCCGCAAATTTACGTCTTTTCAATCAAACATACAAATAAATACAAAAATAGTTAATGTTAAAAAGGACTATTTCTTTCAAGAATCGTAAGATTATCCATTTAAGAATTAAAAAAAGACAAAAAGAGAAAGAAATAAAAGCTGTAATTTTGCATCAGAATAGGAGAAGACAAATTATTTACACTATACAATTTATTTGGATATTGAAAAGATGTGAAGCCCAGAAGACGAGATTATATTTTTTTAAATAGAAACAAAACATTTACACACACAAAATATCAAACAAAAATGACACGTGGATTCCTATTGTTTATCTGCCTGGTAAGTGCGATGGGCGGTTTGCTCTTCGGCTACGACTGGGTGGTGATTGGCGGAGCGAAGCCATTTTATGAGCTTTATTTCGGCATATCCGGTTCACCTTTTATGCAAGGTTTGGCGATGACGACAGCATTAATCGGATGTCTGTTCGGTGCGATGGTAGCCGGCAGTTTATCAGACAAGTATGGGCGAAAACCATTATTGATGACTTCGGCAGTATTATTTACTGTAAGTGCTATTGCCACAGGTCTGTTTAATGATTTCACGCTTTTCAACATCGCCCGTTTCATCGGCGGTGTAGGCATAGGTGTGGCAAGTGCGCTCAGTCCGATGTATATCGCAGAGGTAAGTCCGGCTCATCTTCGTGGCCGTTTAGTGAGTTTGAATCAGATGACGATTGTTCTTGGAATATTAGCAGCTCAGATTGTGAACATGCTTCTTGCAGAACCAGTTGACGAGAGCCAGAACTATTCAGTTCTTCTGACAACTTGGAACGTTCAGACAGGTTGGCGCTGGATGTTCTGGGCCGAGACAGTTCCCGCCGCCCTGTTCCTGTTACTTTCGTTTTTCATTCCAGAAAGCCCTGTTTATTTGAAGATGAAAGCCATGCGCAATCATTCATCAGAGAAAGATAATGGCATCGTTTCCACACGTGCCGGCCTTCGCGAACTGTTTCAGAAAAAATACTTCCGAGTTTTGCTGTTAGGCTTAGTGATTGCTGTATTTCAGCAGTGGTGCGGCACAAACGTAATTTTCAATTATGCAGAGGAAATCTTCACAAGTGCCGGTTTCAATGTTGACGGCATGTTCATCAATATAGTTATAACAGGCATAGCAAATGTGATATTCACTTTTGTCGCTCTATTCACAATAGACCGTTGGGGCCGTCGTAAACTGATGCTGACTGGTGCGATAGGTCTTTCACTGATTTATCTGATTCTGGGAACCTGCTATGCGATGAATGTAACCGGCGTGTTTATGGTGGTGCTTGTAGTTGCCGCAATCAGCTGCTATGCTATGACGCTTGCACCTGTGACCTGGACATTGCTGTCGGAGATATTTCCTGACCGTGTGCGTGGTATTGCAATGGCCACATGTACATTTGCACTTTGGATTGGATGTTGTACACTGACTTTCACATTTCCTCCGATGAACGCCGCACTTGGTTCAAGCGGTTCATTCTGGATATATAGTGCCATTTGTTTTGCAGCGTTTATCTATCTCTTCCGCCGTTGTCCTGAGACAAAAGGGAAGACACTGGATGATCTGGAAAAAGAACTTGTGAATGAAAAATTTTTTTAATGAATAGTGAAAAGTGAATTTACTTTGTAAATGATTTATATGATAAAGGATTTTTGGGATGAAGAATGGAGAACGAAGAATGAAGATTTTTTTGTGAAAAATGAAAAATGTATTTAGTTGCAAAACTTTTTTGATGGTGATTATTGAAGAAGGAAACAGAGATGCAAGAAAAAATACAAGCCAACAATTATATCAAGTAAAAAGAAAAGATTGAAATAACACAAAACAAAAACATATCATGACAAAAGCAAAAGCATGGCGCGAGGAGGTTGTAATACCAACCTACGAAGTAGGTCAACCAGAGAAGAACCCGATATTTTTAGAAAAGCGTGTTTATCAAGGTTCCAGCGGTGTGGTCTATCCCTACCCTGTCATTGAATCGATATCAGATGTAAAAACCGACAAAACCTATCATGCCGTTTTTATAGAAAATGAATACATTAAAGTGATGGTACTTCCCGAGTTAGGCGGACGTATTCAGATGGCCTACGACAAGGTAAAGGAGCGTCATTTCATCTATTATAATCATGTAATCAAACCAGCGCTGGTGGGTCTTGCCGGTCCTTGGATTAGTGGTGGCATTGAATTCAACTGGCCCCAGCACCACCGTCCTTCCACCTATATGCCGGTTGACTGCACGATAGAAGAGCACGATGACGGAAGTGTGAGCGTGTGGGTGAACGAACGTGAACGAATGTTTCATCAGCAAGGTCAGGCAGGTTTCACCCTCCGTCCAGGCTGTGCCTATCTTGAAATCCACGGACGTCTTTACAACCCTACGGAACTGCCACAGACATTCCTCTGGTGGGCGAACCCAGCTGTAGAGGTGAACGCCCACTATCAGAGCGTGTTTCCACCTGACGTAAATGCCGTATTCGATCACGGGAAGCGTGCTGTAAGCAGTTTTCCGATAGCCACCGGAACTTATTATAAGATGGACTACTCCGCAGGTGTAGATATCTCCAACTATAAAAACATCTATGTGCCCACCTCGTACATGGTTGCCAAATCGAGATACAATTTCGAAGGCGGTTATGAGAACGACAGCCACGGCGGCATGCTTCACGTAGCAGATCATCATGTGTCGCCCGGCAAGAAACAATGGACATGGGGTAACGGTGACTTCGGCCGTGCCTGGGACCGTAACTTAACAGACAACGACTACGGTGACGGCACTTTCCGCCCATATATAGAGCTGATGGCTGGAGTCTATACTGAGAACCAGCCAGATTTCAGTTGGTTGATGCCATACGAGGAGAAGCGTTTTGTGCAATATTTTATGCCATACCGAGAGTTAGGCATGGTGAAGAATGCATCGAAGGATCTGATGTTGAATGTGGAGGAGATTTTGTCAACGTCACAATGTAATGAGACATTCAACGAACAGACGGGGCATTCAAAACATGATAACGAGAAGCATCTCTCTACTCAAAAAGATGCAAGGAGCAGAAAAGTCCGTGTGATGGTTTTTGGTACGAGCAATCAGACTGTGGAGGTTGTTCTGAAAAGCAAGAGAGGCGAGATATACTATGACCAGACCATTATGGTTTCACCAGAAAAACTGCTAGACGAAGTGGTTAATGTGAAAGATGAGTCCATACATAATCTCCGCCTTGAGCTATTGAAATCGGGGCGCATCGTGCTTGACTGGGAGGCTGAACCCGATGTAATCACTCCAATTCCTGATGCCGCGGAAGCAGCTTTGCTTCCAAGTGAGATTAAGACGACCGAGCAGCTGTTTCTTACCGGTCTTCATTTAGAACAATACCGTCATGCCACATGGTGTGCACTCGATTACTATGAGGAAGCCCTTCGCCGAGATCCCGACGATGTTCGCTGTAACAACCAGACAGGCTTATGGTATCTCCGTCGTGGCAGGTTTGCCAAAGCCGAGCCCTATTTCCGCAAAGCCGTGAGAGTGCTTCAGAAACGAAATCCGAATCCTTACGACGGTGAACCACTGTATAACCTTGGGCTTTGTCTGAAATACCAGGGGCAATTACAAGAGGCATACGACTGGTTTTACAAATCGACATGGAACCGCGGCTGGCAGGATGCAGGTTATCTGTCGTGTGCCCAAATCAGCTGTGCGCTTGGCCATTATGAGGATGCGCTTTATGAGGTTGAGCAGTCGTTAGTAAACGGCTGGCACAACCACAAAGCACGAGCTCTGAAACTATGGCTGCTGAAACAGACAGGTGCAAATGAATCCGCCATCAGTCATTTTGCGTCAGAATCTCTCTCCATTAATCCGTTCAACTATGCCATATTATATGAGTGTGGTGACATAGAGAAAATGAAAATCCTCATGCGTGGCGATGCAAATAATTATGATGAGCTGGCACTCGACTTTGTGGCAGCCGGTCTTTATACAGATGCATTGTCGATCTGGGAAATTGCTATTGAAGAAAATGCAACAACCGCCATGACCTATTATTACATCGCCTGGCTGACCGGTAAGGATAAAGACCATGAAGCAGCTATGCGCCAGTCTATTGACTACTGTTTTCCCAACCGTTTAGAGGCGGTTCTTGCTCTTCAAAGTTTCACTGACGATATCCATGCCCTCTATCTGCTGGGCTGCCTCTACTACGACAAACGACAGTATGATGCAGTTGCAACCTGTTGGGAGAACAAGGCTTTTGAAGGTCGCGAGAATGAGATTGCAGGCTATCTGCGAGGTATGGCATTACTGACATACAATCACAGAAGGGATGAGACGGACTTCGCAACTAAAGCCCTTGATTACATGGAACGTGCATTTGCTGCAGACGAAAGTGATTCACGCATATTCATGGAGCTTGACCAGCTATACAAAAAACTACAGAAGCCCCATCAGTTCCGTCTTGCCAAACTGCAATCCCATCCTGAACTGACATCGAAGCGTGACGACCTAGTGCTTGAGGAAATCACTCTTCTCAACCAACTGGGCCGATATGCAGAAGCGAAGTCAAAGCTCGACAGTCATATTTTCCATCCATGGGAAGGCGGCGAAGGCAAAGTGAGCGGTCAGTATCAGCTGTCGCGTCGCGAACTGGCAAAGGAACTGATCAAATCCGGTAAGGATTATCAGCAGGCAATTGCTTTGCTTAATGAATGTCTGAAATTTCCTCCCAACCTTGGTGAAGGCAAGCTATACGGAGCTCAAGACAACGATTTTTATTTCTATCTTGGTATCGCTTTCGACCGCCTGGGAGAGCACGAGAAAGCAATGGAAATGTGGCGTAAAGGCACGGTAGGCCCAACCGAACCGGCAGCAGCCATGTATTACAACGATGCAAAACCCGACAAGATTTATTTTGCAGGATTGTGCTTTCATGCCTTAGGTGAGAACGACAAGGCTCGAAGTCTTTTCCATAAGCTTATCAGCTATGGCGAGCAACATTACTACGACCATGTGACGATGGACTATTTTGCTGTATCGCTGCCAGACCTGCTTGTCTGGGACGGTGATTTAGACCTTCAGAACCGAATACATTGCAATTACATGCTAGCCTTAGGTTATGCAGGACTGGGTGAAAAAGCCCAATTCAAACGTTATATCGATGCTGCGGTATCTCTTGACATCAACCATCAGGGCATAATGGCGTTAAAAAGGGATTTTTCAAGTGAAAAGTGAAAAGTGAAAAGTGAATCGTGTAGTTACTATTAAGGATTGAAAGAGTAATATTTTATGGATTGTTTTATCATGTCAGTTTTTTTGTGTAACTTCGCAAAAAGAATTACAGAACATTATTAAAAATGGGAGACCTTTTATATATTTTAGTACTGGCAATTGTTGTAACAATCCACGAGTTAGGCCATTATTTCCTGGCCCGCGGTATGGGTGTTCGGGTGAAGAAACTTCAGATTTTCTTTTTCCCTTTATATTCGTTCAAACCATCAGTCTCAAAACTTACCGGCAGAAAGACCTCATGGCGCGACACGACCTACTCCATCGGCTGTATTCCCTTTGGTGGATACACTATGTTTGAGAACCAACCCCAAAGTGTTGTTATTACCGACAGTTATGGTCAGAAACACACAGTTGACTATAACACCTATCTGAAAATCAAGGGAATGTCGTCACAGGCTGACAACGGGCATGACACCTATTACAACACAAAACCAGCCTGGAAGCGTTTTCTGATTTCCATTGCCGGTGTGCTGTTTAATCTACTGACTGCGTTTCTTATCTATCTCATTTTCGTGATGATAAGCGACACAGGTAACTCAGCCGGATTCTGGCAGTCTGTTTCTGCCACTTTTGAGTTTATCTGCTACACCGTTGGTTCCACCTTCTCGAACATTCTGTCAATGGTAGGCATTCATTTAGGTCAGCCCACCATATCATCCGGCAATTACGATTTGATTCTATCGTTTTGGGATACAGCACAATCTCATTCATTCGTGAAATATATCGCAGACTTGTCGTGTGTGTTAGCACTGATTAACATTCTCCCTATTCCACCTCTTGACGGCGGTCAAGCCACTTTTGAGATATACGAGATGATTACAGGGAAAGAGCCAAGCGACAGTTTCAAGCGTAGTGCCTCAATCATCGGTTCAATCGTCTTTATTGTGGTTTTCTGGATTCTGCCGATGCTCCGGTGAACCAATATTTCCTAGCTAAGAAGAAACTCGAAACTTTGGAATGATGGTATTTCATTATCCACAAAGTTTCGAGTTTTTTAATAATCAGTTTATCAACGAAGTGATGACCGTTTCAAGTTCGTTAAGCGGAATCATGTTCGGTCCGTCACTGAGAGCCTTGTCAGGGTCAGGATGTGTTTCAAAGAAAAATCCATTGGCACCGAATGCCTTAGCAGCCAGTGCCATAGCCGGAATAAACTCGCGGTTACCTCCCGTTTTTCCTCCAGCTGCTCCGGGACGTTGTACAGAATGTGTGCAATCCATAATAACGGTGTCTGTGAACCGCTTCATGTCGGGAATATTCCTGAAATCAACCACAAGGTTGTTGTATCCGTAGATATTGCCACGTTCGGTAAGCCACACGTTGTTGTTGCCTGAGTCACGAACTTTCTGCACGGGAAATTCCATGTCGAGCCCAGAAAGGAACTGCGCTTTCTTGATGTTGACCGTCTTACCCGTCTTCGCCGCAGCCACAAGGAGATCGGTCTGCCGACATAAAAATGCAGGAATCTGCAACACATCCGCCACTTCTGCCACCGGCCCTGCCTGATATGCCTCATGAATGTCGGTAAGGATTTTAAGTCCGAATTTGGATTTTACATCCTGAAGCATCTGCAGTCCTTTTTCCATCCCCGGTCCTCGGAAAGAACGAATGGACGTGCGGTTCGCCTTATCGAACGATGCCTTGAATAAAATGTCGATTTGATATTTGAGGTTTAAGCGCACAAGTTCTTCCGCTACACACGCTAAGAGTTCGGATGACTCTATGACACAAGGTCCTGCAATGAAAAGCATATTATTATAATTGGGAGTTATATTCCTAGGTAATAGGAAGTTAATTCTTCGAATTGGAGTTAATATTCTTTGAAAATGGAAGTTAACGAGCCTGCGGCACGTGGAAGTAAGTCCTGCTAATTGTAGGATTATTAAAGATGCACTACAGCGCGTCTCTCTTTTCAAGAGTGCTGATGGTTGATGCAGATACCCTGGAGATACCAGTGATAGAGGCGATGAATACCTTCATCAATATCGATTTTATGGTGCCATCCAAGCGAATGAAGTTTAGAGACATCTGTCAGTTTCTTAAGTGTTCCGTCTGGTTTGGAACTATCCCATTGAAGCTTGCCCTTAAAACCGATCTCAACCATGATCTTCTCGGCCACCTCCTTGATGGATATTTCCTTCCCCGTTCCGACATTGATGTGGCAATTACGAATCTCGTTGATGTTGTCTGCATTTATGTCCTCCTTATACGTGTCTTTGAAATCAACGTTGAGCAGCACATGAACAGATGCATCAGCCATCTCCTCGCTCCAGAGAAATTCACGCATTGGTTTACCTGTTCCCCAAAGTGTGACCGTCTCATCAGTGATGCCATAAAAAGCAAGCACCTTCCTGATTTCGTTCTCATCAGATTCGGCATTAACCACTACTTTCTCACCATTCTTCATCATGCTGACAGGCCGTAGTCCGATATCCTTCCGTACAGCTTCCCAATTGTTCTCATTAAGGCATTTTGCCAAATAAATCTTTCTTATCATAGCTGGCAGCACATGGGAGTTCTCCAGATGGAAATTGTCGTTAGGTCCATAGAGATTTGTGGGCATGACTGCGATATAGTTCGTGCCATACTGCAGGTTGAAACTTTCGCACATTTTTAATCCAGCTATCTTTGCAATAGCGTAAGGCTCATTTGTATATTCCAGTGGTGAGGTAAGGAGACAGTCCTCAGGCATTGGCTGAGCAGTCTCACGCGGATAAATACAAGTGGAACCGAGGAAAAGCAGCTTCTTCACGCCGTGTTTCCAACTATCTCCAATGACGTTCTGCTGAATCTGGAGGTTCTGATAGATGAAATCAGCGCGGTAGCGAAGATTAGCCATAATTCCACCCACATGCGCCGCAGCAAGCACAACCGCCTCCGGTTGTTCTTCGTCAAAAAAGGATTTTACCGCCATCGGGTCGAGCAAATCAAGCTCTTTGTGGCTTCTTCCAATCAGATTTTCATATCCTCTGCTTTTGAGATTGTTCCAGATAGCAGATCCAACCAGTCCATTGTGACCGGCTACATATATCTTTGTGTTTTTTTCTAATGACATACGTCTATATTTTTATATTATTATAATAATTTGCAAAGTTAGCAATAATTTTTCAGTTAGTATTAAAAATGGCTGTAAAAACTTTGATTAATTGGCTCAAATGCTTATCTTTGCAAAATATTGAAGGCGAGAATACGAGAAAACAAGTAGCCGAGAAGACAAGAAGACAAGAAATTAAAAATCCACAAAAATAAAAACGACATGAAACAACGACTAATGACCCTAATGATTGCTGCATTGTCCGCAATCAGTCTGAATGCTCAGCAGACGACACTGGAAGAAATCACACAAAACCGATTTCTCTGTGCCAGCAACTACCTTGACTACGACAACTATCCTGCAACAGAGAAGCTTACAAAAACTCCGAAAGGTTATGAAATCTATTATCTGTCCCATTATGGTCGTCATGGTTCTCGCTGGCTTCTGAACGAGAACGACTATCTGAACGTAATTAAACCGCTCCGCAAAGCAAAGGAACAAGGAAAGATTACATCAACAGGCGAAGAAGTGCTTCGTAAGTTAGAGGCATTCTATCCCTGCACGATCAACCGTCTGGGCGACCTCACCCATGTAGGTGAGCGCCAGCATCATGGTATCGGCCGTCGGATGACAGAACATTTCCCAGAGCTATTCTCCACAAAAAACATTCCCATTGATGCCCGTAGCACCGTCGTGATACGCTGCATCCTGTCGATGACAGCAGAATGCGAAGAACTATCGTCTTTCAATAAGACCGCCCGCATACACAATGACGTGAGCCAGGCTTTCCAGTACTATCTGAATGCCCCATTGGACAGCCGCCTTCGTCGTCACAGCCGTGAAGGATGGCGTGTGATAGACAGTTACCGCGACAAGCTGACCGATTCAGACCGTTTGATGGGCTTGTTGTTCTCTGACCCGACGTGGGCAGCAGACAGCGTGAAAGGCAAATCTTTCGTCCGTGGTCTGTTTGAGGTTGCAACCAACATGCAAAGCCATGACCAATATGAAGAGTTGCTAGACCTGTTCACCACGGAAGAGTGTTATCATCAATGGCAGATTCGCAATATAGACTGGTATCTCCGCCATGGTGCCGCCCCTCAGACCGGTGGACTGATGCCGTTCAGCCAAAAAGACCTACTTAAGAACATCATCGCCACGGCAGATACTGTTAGACAGAAACAGGCAACACTTCGATTCGGTCATGAAGTATGCGTGATGCCTCTAGCATGTCTTCTTGAGTTAGGCAACTGCGGTGCCCAGGTAGAAAATCTTGACACACTAGACCATGTGTGGCGCAACTATAACATCTACCCTATGGCATGCAATATCCAACTGGCTTTCTACCGTCCGAAAAAAGGCAAGTCCGGCGATATTTTAGTGAAAGCCCTGCTGAATGAGCGTGAGGTGAGTCTTCCAATTCCAACCGACCGTTATCCCTATTATAAATGGACCGACCTACGAAATTATTACAAAGAAAAAATCGCACGATATGAATCCTTGGGTGAAGACGAGTAGTCTGTTGGCATTGCTGGCTGTTTTCTTGTTCGGATGCGGCAGCCAGCAAAGCCGCATAGAAAAAGCCTCCGCTCAATCAGTTCACGTGCGTGAACAACTGACAGCGCGTTCGTTCCGCATCCGAGTGGATTATATGTTTCCTCAGCGCTATCCGAGCCGTCCTGTTATGTCGGAATTCTGGTTAGAGCTGAAAAAAGACCGTGTGAACTCCTACCTTCCCTATTTCGGACAAGTTCAGTCGCCCAGTCCTTATAGTCAGGACGAGGGACTGAATTTTGAGACAGAAATCCGAAATTATACAGAAAAACGTAATGAACACAAGCACAGGACAGAAATTCTGTTCAACGCTAAATCATCCAGCGACTACTTTCTCTACAAAATCTTTGTGTATGACGACGGAAACGCAGAGATAGACGTTCATAGCAACCGCCGTGATTATATTCGATTCTCGGGAGAATTGGAATAAGCTGAAAGGGTCGCTTCGTTCAAAATGTGTTGATAATACATTTAGAAAAATATTCAAAAAGTTTTTGAGAAGATTTCAGCCGATTAACAATAAACTACTGATAATGAAAAAAATTACTACGACTTTACTTTTTTTGTCTGCATTCCTCATGCCAACAATGAGAGCACAAAGCGGTGGCAGCCCTACAGAGGGTGTGTTGACAAGTGAGTTTGTGAGTGAAAGCGAAATGAAAGCTGATTTGCTTCAGATGCTTGCCGACTTCTCCCTTTACATGAAAAACAACTGGAACCAGTGTGTGTCCACCAACTCCATCAATGAGTCCTGCGGATACTTTTCTGGTGAGCAGTCAGCCGCAAACAACGAGCAGGGCGTTCGTCCCAATGCTGATTTGTCGATGATTTGTGCCTTTCTTATGAAATACGGCAAGCCAGCGGGTGTAGCCCTTCCCAATGGTGTCAGTTGGAATGACATAGAGGAGATGGCGATGAAATCCCTTATATTCGCTTACTCCACCCACAAGGCCAATAAACTGAAAGTATGCTCTGGTAACACCTACTGGGGTTCAGTAAGTACAAGTGACCACGTATGGGAATCGAGCCTTTGGGCTATGTCGGTTGCCTACTCCGCTTTCTTCCAATGGGACAAGTTGAGCGAGAATCAGAAAGGCTATGTCAAAAAGATGCTCACTGCTGAGTGTAATTATGAGCTGAGCCGCAGCATTCCAACGGGCTTTGCCGGCGACACAAAAGCAGAGGAAAACGGCTGGGAGGCAGATATTCTCGCCGCCACCCTCGGTCTTTTCCCCGACGACGAGTTAGCAGCCCAGTGGTATGAGCGTATGCGCCTGTTTGCCATCAACAGCTATTCACATGCCACGGATGCCCAGAAGCCGAGTCCGTTAGACCCCAACTATAACGGTTACAGCCCTTCAGACCTGTTCAAAGGGAAGAATCTCTATGACGACTACACACTCCAGAACCACAACATGTTCCACACGAGCTACCAGAACGTTGTAATGCAGGAGCTTGGGGAGGCAGCCCTAGCCTTGAAGATGTTCCAACTTGGCACAACCGGAACAGAAAAATGGAAATCGAACTCTCTGATGCACAACAATCAGGCAGTGATGGACAATATCCTGAACTGGCTTGCTACCGCTGACGGGGAGCTTGCCATGCCGAATGGCAACGACTGGAGCCTGTTCTTATTCGACCAAATCACATCATACAGCACACAAGCCTGCTTCAACCGCGACCGTAACGCACTGTTGCTTGAAAACCTGGCATATAAAAATATCAAAGCTCGTCAAAGCACAACCAGAGACGGCTCATGGCTGCTCCGTCCCGACGTAGCACAACGGAGAATGGGTGTTGAGGCACACCGTGTGATGATGACCTACCTGATGCACGATTTGATGCCGACCTCTGACCTTTCCCCTCTCACATGGGATGAATTCCGAGAGAAGCATTCAATGACCAAATATTTCCCGGCCCAGAACATCATCCGCAATATGTCGAAGGATCGGTTCACCTGCTTCTCGTGGAACACATCCCTCCCCGACTACTCGGGCGTGATTGTTCCGAACAGCGTTGACAAAGCCAAGATCATGGTACCGTTCCGTACTCACCATACCGGGAACCTCTTAGGAGTCTATAGTAAAGCTGACTATAACGTGAGTGTGCCTGGCCGCTATGCCATGTATCCCGACGCATACGCCATGAATGGTGTTGTGACATTCAACAGCATCCCTCAAGCGTTCTGTCTGTATGCCACAAGCGGCAATGCCGTCATCCTCATCGACGCTCTAAAAGCCACCTCCGCCACCACGGTTTCCTCTGAGCAGGGCGGCATGATGGGCATTTCAGTAGATGAGTTCACCAAAAGCGAACGCACCATCTACTATCAGGGCGGCAGTACCACAACAAACGGTTCGAGTTACTCCACCTGGACCAGTCCCTGGTCGAACATCGACAACTATCTGGGATTTGTTGTGACGAATCACGGTGAGACGATAACCGGTGCCTTCGGTGACCGTAGCAACAACAACTCCATCATGACCGCCAAAATCTATCCAAGCTACAATGGCAGCAGCAGTTCCGTGGGAACTTCAATGAACCATATCCGTGGCTTCGTTTATTACACTGGCGTGACAGCATCAGAAACCCATGCCTTATCTGATGCCGTTGTTGATCTGACCACCCAGTCCAGCTGGCCAGAAGGGTGGCATGGTCTGCTTGTCCCCGATCCAGACGGTACTTACTATTTGATACTCTCAAATTTGTTTGCTGATGACAACACCCCTTGGGAAGACCTGACCGTAAGCTGTCCCCAGGGGGCTCCGGTGTTCACTCAGGTGACAGCCATCTCGGGCAAAAACTCTACGAGCACATTCTACTGTGTGAAAAACTTCAACATCGCCAATGAGCTGAAGATATTCATCCAGGGGGCTAAAAATCTGAAAGCCATTCAGGAAGATGGGAACAGCCGCGCCGCCTATCTGATGAACGAAGGGACAAGCCCCGAAAACCTCACCATCACAATTATTGATAATAACGGCATCCCTCAAAGCAAATCCATATCTGTTCCCGCCAGTTCTTCCGTCTATGTGGATTTGTACGGCAACGACATCCGATTAACAGACAGCTCTTTCCCCGGGAATTACCGCAACGTGGCATACGGGAAGTCAGTTGACGCCAACAGCTATGACGGTGCCCACCTCCCATTCGCCACTATCGACAACGACGGCAGCACCTACTATAAGAGCCTGAACAACGCATCGAGCGGTACGGAGTATCTGTCCGTGAACCTGCGTAACAATTATAGTATAAACAAAATTACAGTGAAGCCTCAGAGTGGTCAAAATGGTCTGTCATCTGTGATTGCCTCTTACGGAACTACCGAAGGATCCTACACCGCCATTCCCGGTGTAAACAGCACAACCGATTCAGACGGCACCATCACTCTTACATTCAATGCCGTTAATGCAAGCTATGTTAAGCTTCAGCTTCTTGGCAGCTCCCAAGTGGCAGTGAACCAAATCGGCATCTATGGTGAGGAAAGCAATGAAAAAGGCAATGAAGATGAAGAGACAGAGAATCTGTTAAAAAAAAATCCCTCATTCGAAGAAGATGATATAAACACGCTTCCACCAGTGAATAACGCTTTGGACGGTCTTCGCGGTTACACATGTGCTCAACCCACGGGATGGACAATAAGTGGCACCAGCGTAACCCAACTACTTGTGACTTCGAACTGCTATGCAGACAATAATTTCGGTCAAATAGGATCCATCCCCGACGGCAGCCAAGCATATTATTTGCGACAGGGATGGAGCAACGGCTCAACTACTCTGACAACCAGTGAAACACTCCCAGCAGGCACCTACCGTCTTAGCTGTAATTACAAATCGGGATATGCCAATTCAGCCACCTCATCGTTCACCCTTTCCTGCTGCGAAAAGAGCAGCAACAGCATTACCTTCAATCAAGGCTCCCTCAGTAATTGGCAAACAGCCACAGTGGATTTCACTTTATCTTCTGAGCAATCTGTCAATGCCACCGTTACTATCAATTGGGTATCAGGCGGCAGTTGTGTGATGTTCGACAATTTCCGTATTGAGAAACTGGAAACAAACGACCAATCCTCCATCAACAAAGCCAATCTTATCTCCAACGGCGGAGACGCTACTTTTCTGCTCTCAGATCCGACATGTGAAGAAACTGGTAAATGGAAAAACGCCTCTCTCATCAGCTGGCTGGCGGAGAGCTGGCGAGGGGGTGGTGTCAACGGTTATCAGGAGCGCACATCAAACGGTACCATCTATCAGCAAATAAGCAACATGCCTGCCGGAACCTATAAGCTAGTTGCCGCCCTTCGTGCCAACACAGGCTGTAAAATAACTCCAAGACTGAACAACACCTCAGGCGAAACGTTCACTGGTACGGGCAACAACAACACCTCCGTTGCCCAGATTAACACTAACGGCATTCAGATGCCATACGACAAAGACCGTGGTTTCGCTTCACAGAACAGCACCTGCCGTGGATGGCAATGGGGGTCTGTTACAGCTAACATGCCAGAAGACGGCACACTCACTGTGGCATTCGATATGGCAGGAAACTCCTGGATGAGCATAGACGACGTCCACCTTTATTATATAACTGACGGCACAACCACCTATTATGAATCAGTGAAGACCACCGACACGGAAGACAACCTGATAGAGACCACCCTACCATTAACCTGCGACATCATTTTGGCCAATCCGAATACGTTAGTGAAATCCCCGAATCCGATATATACCCCGTCAGGCCCAATGAACAACAACATGTCAGAGGAAACAATAAATACCCTGATGCTCTACGATGGTTATTCTTTCCGTTGCGATGTACCTTCCTTCACCATCGGTTCCGGCAGCTATATGCGCCAAATACCAACAGACATCTGGGACACTGTCATCTTACCATACGAAGTATCCAGCAATGAACATATTCAGTTCTACGCACTAAGAAGCGTAAACAGCAACAGCATGTATTTTGAAGAAGTGGATAAAGTTCCCGCTAACACCCCAGTGGTTTTCCGATGTCTTCAACCCTCAAATTCGAGCGTAAGTTTCCCTTCAACTAATTCAAATGGAGTCGGCACTGATAAGGAACAAGTTCAAGACCTGACCAGTGCCTCTGGTTGGACTGCATACGGCAATTACGATGCAACACATCACTTAGGCTCAGATGAAACCTCCTATTATATCTTTCAAGATAAGTTATGGTTGCGCGAAGGCGGTTTGGAAGTAAATCCATTCAGATCATATTTCACATACGATGGAGACTTGTTGTTTTTCCCCCCACTTGACCTAGCAGATAACGTGCCAACAAAAATAGAAGAAGTGCCCATGACTCCACACCTATTCCCCAATAATATGTTTTACAGATTGTCAGGTCAGCGTGTAACGCATCCCACTAACGGCATCTATATTATTAATGGTAAAAAGATATTAATCAAATAGTTGAGTATTCCTAGAAGGCTGCATTGACAACTCAGCATACCACATTGATCAAGTGAGCTTCAATCCGTGGATGCAGATGGCATCGTATGATGTTTGATTTATCTCAAGAATTGTGGAATTTGAGAATTTATTCAAACGAATTATGAGTATATAAAGTAAGACAGCCCTATAATAATGGGCGGAAGTGGGTTTATTCACTTCCGCCCATTATTATAGTTGGCAATTGTCAATTGTCAAAATGTTCTGAATTATTAAATTTGCTGTTCAATATTCCAGACGAAAGCCCGGAGTCCAAGCATTTCGTTGTTAACATCCAGCTCGTGGAGACGCTCCATGAGCTTTTCCAGTTTTTCCTCGGGCACGATGGTAAGGATAGCAGAATTCATCGTTGGCCATGCATGGCTTCCAAGGTGAGGGTCGCCAGTATTTGATCCAGCTCCCATCACCTGTGGGAACAAGGTATATCCTTTAATAGTGAGTCTGTCGAGCACTTCAGCGATATTCTCCTGATGCGCCTGGTCGTATGCTATGAAAACGGCTTTCATTGAAATAATTTACGATTTACAATTTATTTAGAAATTACAATATTTAAATATTTAATTTTCAACAACTCAGCATTATTCAGAAACAAAAAACTCAAACATTTAAGATACAATGATTTAGCAGACAAACATCTTATTAAGAGGAAATGATATTCCATAGTAACAGGTAGTGAACAGGACGGAATCAGCTTTCCTCTTGTTCATGCTTAGTTGAACTCTTAGAGTGTTTGAATGTCTCTTCAGACTGGTGTTCTTTCCAATAAGCATCGAGCTCACGTTGCTTTCTGAGCTTCTTCCGTTTGTTTTTGATGCCGTTGGAACCAAAGATACAGAACATTGAAGGCACATAAATCAGTGTGAGTATTGTGGAAACAGTCAGACCACCAATTACAGACACACCCAGAGGGCGCCACATTTCGGCTCCGACCCCATGTCCGACAGCCATTGGCACCATACCGAGGATTGTAGTTAGCGATGTCATAAGGATAGGCCTCAGACGGCTTCTTGCCGCCGCAACCGAACTACGTATAAGTCCATATCCCCTTTCACGTAGCAACTGAGTGTAGTCGATGAGCACAATACCGTTTTTCACCACAATACCGATAAGCATGATGCCTCCGAGAATAGACATGATGTTCAAGTTCGTTCCCGTCATGCAAAGTGCAAGAATGATACCCGATGCAGCAAAAGGCACAGAAAGCATGATAATAAACGGATAGGTCAATGATTCGAACTGTGCTGCCATGACGATAAACACAAGAATGATAATAAGCATTCCAAGTACACCGAGGTCGCGGTTGGAATCCTGCTGGTCTTCGTATGATCCAGCCACCTGAACTGTGATACCCGCCGGAATATCCATATTCTCATAAATCGACCTGCCGTATTCCACACCGTCAGAAAGAGCATATCCGTCTTTCAGCACAGCAGTTACCGTTGTGATACGCTGTCTGTCCTTACGCTCGATGGTAGGTGGCATAGCAGATTCCTCTATAGTGGCAATGTCGCGCACTCTGATGTTACCAGCCTGTGAAGGCACAAGCATATCCAAGATATCTTCCACGGACTTTCTCGCATCGGGCTCATATCTGACCTTGATATCGTATTCCTCTCCATCCTCTCGGAAAAATGACATGAGCGAACCATTAATAAGATTTCTGACCGCCGCTGATGCCGCAGACATTGTGATGTTCGCCTTCGCCAGCTTTTCCCTGTCAAAGTTAATGACAAGTTCCGGGACATAGTCAGAACGAGATATACTAGTCTGTCCTACCATAGGGCTTTCGGCTAGTTTCTTTGATAGGGTTTCCGCCACGTTCATTGTCTCAGTGAGATCATATCCATAGATTTCAAAAGTGGCCATACTCTGACCTCCCATATTGGAGTTACCACCTCCAAGAGACACCCTAAATTTTGCGATTTCCGGTATTTTCTTACAGTCCTCACGCAACTCGTCGCAAATGAGCACCAATCCTTTCTCACGTTCATTTGAAGGCACGTAATTGAGGTTGAATGAGATAATATGCGAACCATTGCTCTGCATAGATGCCCATGTGTTGTTATCTCCCGCCTGTCCTACAGTGAAGTTACACACTTTAAGCTCCTTTCCGTAGCGTTTCATCCATGTATATGCCAGATGATCCGCCACTTCCTTTGCTTTCTCCTTACGCGAACCGATAGGCAGCTCAATAGAACAGGAAACACGTCCGTTATCGTTAGTTGGGAAATACTCGCTCTTGATTCCCACCAGTTTCATGACATAGATAGATGCGAGGAAGAACAGCACACATGCGAAAATGATAATCCATCTGTGGCGTACAGCCCAATTAATCATTCTTTCATATAGGTTATCGAGTGCATCGAGCGCTTTCTGAACAGGTCGGTAAATGGTCTTGAAAAGTTTACTCTGTTTCTTCTGAAGCTTAAGCATCTGTGAGCAGAGCATTGGAGTGAAAGAAAGAGCAGAAGAAGTTGAAATAGTCATGATGATACACATCATCCATCCGAGCTGTTTGAAGAGTACTCCCGACATACCAGAGACCATAGTAAGGGGGAAGAACACGGCAATCATGGTAAGTGTTGATGCGATAACCGATATAGCCACCTCATTGGTACCATGAATAGCAGCTTGTTTCGGATCGGATCCTCGCTCAATATGGGTTGTTACATTCTCGAGCACCACAATGGCATCATCGACCACGTTACCGATAGCGATAGACAGACAAGAGAGTGAAATCATATTGAGCGAACCGCCCGTTGCATAGAGATAGATGAATGATGCGATAAGGGACATCGGTATAGTGATACAGATGATGACCGTTGCTCTCCATCTTCCAAGGAAGACAAACACAACGATGACCACGAAGAGCATGGCAAAGGATATAGTCTCAACAAGAGAGTCGATAGTGTTGAGGATGTTATCCGAAGTGTTGACCATCACATTGAGGCTGACATCCGATGGCAGGTTTTTCCGCAGCTCCGGCAAACGTTCCATGACAGCCTGTGATATAGCCACAGAGTTAGCACCACTCTGCTTCTGAATGATGATAAGTCCACCTTGACGTCCGTTCGTGTAAGTCTGCTGTGATCGTTCCTGCACATCATCTACTACTCTGGCAACATCGCGGACATATACCTTTCCATCCCCGTTGCTCGCCACCACGATGTTATTAATTTCGTTTGCATCGTCGAATTCTCCTTCTGTTCTAACGGTATAAGTAAGCGTACCGATATCAACAGTTCCGTTGGTTGCATTCTGGTTCTCCGCTGCAATAGCAGATGCCACCTGTGCCGCGCTAAGGTTGTACGCCTCCATCTTGACAGGATCCATATAGACGTTAATCTCACGCTCGGGTGCACCAATAATAGAAACAGTTCCGACCCCATCCACGCGTGCAAGAGCATTGACCACATTGTCATCAAGTATCTTATATAAGGCTTTCTGGCTCTCCTCCGCCTGTACCGAGAGCATGAGAATAGGAATCATGTCGGTAGAGAACTTGAATATGATAGGCTGGTTGGCCTCATTAGGCAAAGAGTTGCTGACCATGTCGAGCTTGTCACGTACGTTGTTTGTGAGTACATCTATATCGTAGCCATATTCAAACTCCAGTGTGACCACGGACACACCGTCTTTAGAATTTGAAGTGACGTGCTTGATATGCTCCACAGAGTTGAGCGTATTCTCAAGCGGTCTAGTCAAGTTGTTCTCAATATCCTCAGCGGATGCTCCGTTGTAATAGGTGAACACCATGATGGTGTTAGTTTCGATGTCCGGATAGAGGTCGATAGGTAATTTTATCAACGAGAACAATCCGAAAATAATGACCGCCGTAAAGACGAGACTTGTCATAATCGGTCGTCTGACCGCTCCTTCATATATGCTCATAATCAGTTAATTCAAAAGGGTACTTCAGAATCTCGAGTGAAATAATAGAACGAACGAAGATTTTAAAGAATTTAAAGATTTTTATAAACTAAAGATATGTCACAAATGATATTATAAGATTACGAAAGAAATTATCATCTAACGATGATATTTACCCTCACGACACAACATGCAGAATGCCACCAAAAACAAACCTATTTTATCACTTCCACTTCTCTGCCGTTGGCTAGTTTTGACATACCTGCAATGACCACTTCGTCACCGTCGTTGACTCCAGACAAGACTTCGAATTTGTCTCCGACATGCTGCCCGAGTTCTACCTTGTTATATGACACTTTTCCGTCCTTATAGACATATACATATCTGTCGCCTGCACCAATCTGCTTAACGATAGAGATATCGGGCACCATGACATGCACTTCCGACGACATGTTGATTCTGGCTCTGGCATACATACCCGGCCGTATCTGTTGCTTGTCATTTGCCATGAAAATCTCCACGGGGAAAGTGTGAGTGCCCTGGTCGATAGTAGGATATTTCGTCACGACCGTTCCTCTGAAAAGCAGGTCTTCGTATGCGTCGAGTGTCACATCGACACCCATTCCAGCCTTCACGGCCTCATAGTATTGCTCCGACACCTTAATAATAAGCTTGACAGGGTTAGTCTGCTCAATGGTGAGAATCGGATTTGCAGAAAACATGTCCCCATCGTCATAGTTACGTGCAGTTACAATTCCGTCCATTGGTGCGACAAGGCGTGTGTTCGTGGAAAGGAGGTCGAGTTGTGACTTGAGGACATCCAGTTGATGCCTTGCATTATCGTATGCAATGACAGTTTGGTCGTATTGCAACTTCGCAAGATCGTATTCAGACTTGGAAATGCCTCCGACTTGATAAAGTTCAGCAGTCCTATTGAGCTCCACTTTCTTGTTTTCCATCTGCAACTTAGCATTTTCGATGGCAAGGTTCTGATTCTGAATCTGGATATTGCTCTGTGTGATACTCGATTTATCGAGATCGACAACCACTTGTCCTTTTCTGACATAATCACCCACATCGAAATAGATTTTCTCTATACGGTAAGGTGCATTCGGTGTGATGTTATTTTTCAGGTTACTCTCCACTGTGCCCGTGTAGGTTTCGGTCTGCGCCACGGTCTGTGCCATGACCCTCTCGATTTTCACCTGTGGTTTCTCCTGTTTCGGATCGCCCCCCGCCGGTTTGGCGGCATTATCCTCTTTCTTCTGGTTGCATGCCACGGCAGCAAAAGCCATCGCCAGCACCATTGCATTTCTTAAAAATCTATTCATATAGAGTGCAAATTATATTGTTTTGAGTTGAGTATTTGGTATATAGGATAGTATTATCCAGAATACTTTGTAATTGCCCTGACTTATCTGGGATTTTCAACAAAGAATATTATTTGAGATAAGTTTCTTTTCCAAGTGTATAGTCGAAATCAGACTTGTTGATGAGATAGTCATAAATCGACTGGTTGTATGTAAGCTGAGCCTGTGTGAGTGCCGTCTGGCTCTGATTCACTTCAAGAATTGTACCTCTTCCGACTTCATACCGTTTGTTGGAGATAGAGAGCGCTTTTTCTGCCTGTGCCACAGCAATGCTGTTGCTGTTTACCTGAGCCAAGCTTGACATCATGTTGGTTCGATAACTGTCTGCAGCCATATTCAGGTTTCTCAATGTGTTTGTCCGGTTGTCCTCCAGCTCTGCCATCTGTAGTTTCACAGTCTTTAATCTAGTCCAGTTAGATGCTCTGTAAATGGGCACAGACACATTAATGGTAAATGAAGCACTTGGAACGTAATCGTAGTTCCAAAGTTCCCAGTTATCATTATAAAGTGATTGATACTGTCCTGCAAGTGTGAATGAAACAGTAGGCAGGAAACTGGCCTTTGCGATTTTGTATGAACGTTCAAGCAGATTTCGGTTAAGTTCAAACTGTCTCATGACAGAGTTGTCTATTAACTGCCGTTCCTGGTCAAGAATCTGTGGTATGACAATTTGTGGCTCATAATTCTCCAGTTCATCATCGATGGCAAGTCGGATATTGGCAGTTACCCCCATGAGGACTTTGAGCTGCAACATTGCGAGGTTTTGTCCGTTCTCTGCCGCCACCATAGATGAGTTCATAGCTCTCATTTGGACTTCGGCAGACAGCTTGTCGTATTCACTGGTCTTCCCCACTCTCTCCCTTTCGCTAACAATATCATAGTTAAGCTTTGAAGTCTCGTAGCTCTGCTTCATCACGAGATAAGAGTCCTGAGCCAAAAGCGCCTGATAATAGGCCTTTGTCACCTGGTTGATAAGTTCAAGTTTGGATCCACGGCATTTCTCCTGTGCGAGTTTTATGTCTTCTTTCGTTAGCTTCATGTTCTGATAGACAGCCGGTGCGAAAAGCGGAATATTGAGAGAAGCTCCCACATTGACGGTGTTGGTGTTATCCTTACCCATCTTAAAACTGTTTCCCCCGAGCTTCATCTCAGCAGCGAGCAATGTGTGTTGTAGTGTACCGGTGACCGCAATTTCCGGGAGGAGTGCCTGCCATGCCTCTTTGTCGGCAATGACTTTTAGCTCCACTTCTTTTTCCGCCACTCTGACAGTGGGGTTTTCATCGAGCGCGATGTCAATGGCTTTTTTTAAATCTACATGGAGCATCCCGTCGTTTGAGGAATATCTTGTCTGCGCTGATGCATTGAACACAGCAATTGCATTTATGATTCCAAGAAAAAAATACTTAAACTTCATTATGTTGAAAGTTTGGTGTTTAAAGTTTTTATTTTTTTGCCGCGTTAACAACGCGTCATACCGAACCGTAGAAGGGTGAGTGCTGAAAGTTATTAGAGGTCTGGGTTGACAATGCAACATACCAAACCACCTTTATTGTTCAGGAAGAGGTGTTTATATTCATAATTTCAAATTATCAAGCTGTGCGTCGAACAGCTTCAGTCCTTTTTTAGTGCAGCATCCTCTAAAAGAGATAATCTGCAGCGTGTTGAGCATATCGTTCATTTTATATTTCTTGAAAAGCTCCATCCTTATGATATTTAGCAGCTGAACATTGTAAGCGTCGAGCAACATCTGATAGTTGAAATCGGGGATAAAGTATCCGTCACTGACGCACTGTCTGATGATGTCCATGGCAATGTTGTTTCGCTGTTCTGTTGTCTCATCAAAAAACTTCATCAGTCTGGGATATTTAAAAGCTTCTGAAAAGAAAATAGGATTGACAGCTTCAAGTTCTTTAATTCTCTCCACAAAAAGCATAACGTATGTCTCCAGGCTATGTTTTGACTCTTTCTGAATTTTCGCAAGCTCCTGTCTGCTTGTCTCAAGCTGATGCTTAAAGCACTCTACGACGAGTGTTTCCTTGTCTTCAAACATCTCATAAAGTGTACGTTTGGAAATAGAGAAATGTGATGAGATGTCGTCCATCTTCACTTTCTTTAATCCCATCCGTTTAAATTCAACCCATGCATATTCCAAAATGCAGAGGTACAAATCTTTCTGACTATCTGAAATGTGCTCCAAAACTTCGTTTGTCAAACAACTTAAAAGAAACAAACATTAAAAAGGACTGTTTTTTCCGTTCGTTTTATCTTGAAATACACCTTAATTAATATTTTCAAAGCATATAGAATGCAAAGTTACTCAGAAAACTATTAAGTACAAAAAAGTTTTCAATGTATTTGATTAGTCTGATTTAAAATTAACATTCATTAACTGTAATTATTGTAAGCGTAACTATTCATCAATTTATTTGAACCACGGTTTTCACGAATTTTATTATTTCGGATTTCACAAATAAAGTTTGGCTGATTCAAATGAAATTCGTATCTTCGCAAAAAAGAAAACAAGAACCCTTATGTATTGACATATCGTGTCGAATGCATTATGTAAAGTGGGGGCTAAAAATTCTGTTATAATAAAGCATTTCAAATGGATGGTTTAAATTCGGTTGATTTTCAGAACCACTCTAAACACTCAAACAGCTATGATAAGTGATTTCAGCACCACGGACCTGGTCCCGATATTCAACTACCTGAAGGATGTCCCTTTCGATGTGAGGCGCAAACAGCTTTATTCTCCCTTTGAACTCTATGCCGGTTTTTCAACTGATGATGCCAGCACATTTGAGATGTGCTACGACACAAAGGTATATCGTCATTATGTCTCGACGAGCAAGCGTTCAAAAATAGTGGGTGAATCATTAGCGCGTACCCTCCACGACCATTGTATCCACAGAGCTTTGGATGATTTTTTCGACAGTCACGACCATTTGCTATGTATCGGTGTGATGGGTGGTCATGCCCTACTTCGTACCTCCTCTATGTACCGTAGCATTGCATATTTAAGCAAACGTCTCACCCAACTGGGTTTCTTCATGCTGAGCGGCGGTGGCCCAGGCGCCATGGAGGCCACACATCTCGGTGCCTGGATGGCAGGCTACCATGACGATGATCTTGAAGATGCCCTCCTGACATTATCTTCCGCTCCAAATTTCAAGGAAAATGGCTGGCTCTCAACTGCTTTTCAGGTTATGAGAAAATACCCACAAAAAAAGTATGTGAGTTTAGGCATCCCGACCTGGCTTTACGGCCATGAGCCTTCCACCCCATTCGCCACTCATATTGCAAAGTTCTTCGAGAACAGCATCCGCGAGGACAGCATCCTCACACTGGCATACGGTGGCATCATCTACACCCCCGGGAGTGCCGGAACGATGCAGGAGATATTCCAGGATGCCGTTCAGAACCACTACCTTTCGTTTGGTTTCTCAAGTCCGATGATATTCTTCGGCAGTCAATTCTGGACAGAAGAGATGCCCGCCTACTCACTTCTGAAAGAGCTGACCGAGAGAGGTAAATACAAAAATCTGCTACTCTGTCTAACTGACGAACCAGAGGAGGCAATCACCGAGCTGCTCAACTTCCAGCACGAAGCAAATGTCCGCCCAGACAAGTTTGTGCTGAAATAAACAAAAAATGGGTGCTCCTACAAATTGGCACCCATTTTTTAATCACGATTTTAAGTGAAAAGTGAATAGTGATAAGTGAAAAGCGTATTTACTCAGCTATTGTTCACCACTCAACACGATTGACAACCAATGGATTTAGGCACGAGTATGCCAATCAGAATCGGCATGGGGATTATTATTGAGTGAAAAGTGTATTTAGTTATACACATGTAAACCAATTCCCTTTTATCTCACGACCTCGGTAAATTCTGGTTTTGCGCCTTGTTCTTTTCCCACAGTGACAAAGATGGTTGATGTGGCATCTTCACCGTTCATTCCACGACTTTTCACAATAAACTGATAGTCGGTTGAGTGAGCAGTCTGTCGTTTTCCCACGGTCTGTGGCGTTCCGAGCGGGAACTGATAGGATGAGCAGGCCTCATCGAAGACAGCCTTATCCTCTTCATTAACCGGCTGTTGTGCTGAGAAATCAGGCAGTGGATCCACTTTTCCCTCTTTATATCCGTTTTCCTTCAGGAACCGGTCGATTTCCTTAGCTGCTGCCGCCACACGTGCTGTTCTTACGCCATATCCCTTCTTGATAATTGCGTTCGGAAGCGCTTTCTTCAGCGCATCAGTTGAAGTATTGAGCCCTCCGCTTCCAAAAGTACAGAAAGGCACAATGGTCTTACCTTCAAACTGTTTTTCTTTCACAAGAGTGGCAATCGGATTGGCGTATGTCCCAAACCAAATGGGATATCCAAGAAAAATTACATCGTAATCATTGATTATGGATTTGAGAGGCTTGATGGCGGGCATCTGTCCGCTATTCATCTCACGCTGTCCCCGCTGTATGGTCTCCTGGAATTTACCGGAATAAGGTTCCACACATTCAATGCATTCGATGTCGGCATTGAGTTGTTTCTGCAATTCCTGAGCCACAGTTTTTGTTGTCCCAGTCTCAGAGTAGTAAAGCACCAGTTTTTTCTGTGCATAGCCGGCAGCGAAAGAAGTTAAAACTGCCAGTGACAATAAGAGTTTTTTCATACGATTCAGTTTATTTTAGTTATTGTAATATTATCGGGCAGACCTGAAGTAAGTCCCTACGAATTAAGCAACAGAAAAAAATAACTTAGAAAATCTAATGTCAGGCAATCATTCAAGATTTAAACTTATCTTTTTAGCTGTTTTCCAGCTGTTCATCGATCATGATGCCCCCACCACTCCCTCTGACCAACTGAAAAACAGCTCAAAAAACTAAGATAAATGATTCTAACTTATTTTTTCACTATTACTAAGATGCAAATATAAGGTAAAAAATTGTAACAGACTATTTTTTTTCATATTTTTTGTAGGAAACAGGAAAAATAAAATGACAGCTGTAAAAAATTTTAGGATTATTATAAATAAAACAAAAATACTTTTATTGCATATTCATTTTGTTTTTGTAATTTTGCATTAGAACAGACATGTTTTCCCAATTAAGCAACAGTAAAAACATTATAACCACCCAAATTATTCAGATGATATGGACAACAATACGAACATGAACCGCAGAAAGTTCTTGCAGAAATTGGGACTGGGTGCAAGTTCCGCCCTGACCTTGCTTGCAATGAATAAATTGAACATTCTGGGATGTGGGCTAAAAAGGCCCGGGTCAAACGGCGACAATGATGCTCCATGCGAAATGACCTACCGGACTCAGAACGGTACAGGCGAGAAAATCTCGCTTCTCGGTTTCGGTATGATGCGACTTCCCGACAGTCAGGATGAAGTGAACCGCCTGGTGGATTATGCCATCGCCCACGGTGTAAATTACTTTGACACCGCTCCGATGTATAAAGGAGGCCATAACGAAGCTCAGACCGGCCGCGCCCTGAGCCGTCATCCACGAGAAAAATATTATGTAGCCACCAAGATGTCGAATCAGAGCAGACATCAATGGGGCCTTAGTGAATCTAAAAAGATGTACGAAAAGTCGTTCCGTGAGCTTCAGGTAGATTATATCGACTATTATCTGCTCCACGGTGTCGGTGGTGGCGGTATGGATGAGTTACGTGGTCGTTTTCTTGACAACGGTCTTCTCGACTTCCTGCTGGAAGAGCGAGAGGCTGGTCGTATCCGTCACCTCGGTTTTTCTTATCATGGTGATGTCAGCGTGTTCGACTGGCTTCTGGACAACCAAGACAAATACCATTGGGACTTCGTGCAGATTCAGATGAACTACCTCGACTGGCGCCATGCGTCTCTTGAGAAAAGCGGCTGGAAAAGAGACGCCGATGCTGAATATCTATACGAAAAGTTGGAAAAGACGGGAGTTCAAGCCGTTGTGATGGAGCCATTACGAGGTGGTTCTCTCGCCCGTATGCGCGATAACCTTAAGCAACGTCTCACAGCTATACGTCCCGATGCCACTCCAGCATCCTGGGCATTCCGCTGGGTTGGTTCTCATCCGAATATCCTCACAACGTTGAGCGGCATGAACCAGATGGAGCACTTAGAGGCGAATGTACGCACCTTCTCACCATTAGCCCCCTGCACAGATGCTGAGAACCGTGTGCTGGAAGATATAGCCGACGTGATGGCTGGATTCCCTGTGATTCCCTGCACCGCCTGCGCTTACTGCATGCCCTGTCCATTCGGTGTGGATATCCCCGGCAATTTTGCTTATTACAACGAAGCAGTTGAGAAGCAGATACTGCCACTGCCCGATCCTCAATCCACCGACTACGCAATCCGCAAACAGCAGTTTGCCGACGGTTTGAAGAAAGCCCTGCCCGATACTTCCAAATGGGCAACACAGTGTACAGACTGTGAGGCATGTCTGTCGAAATGTCCTCAGCAGATAAGGATACCCAATCAGATGGTGAGGATAGTGGAAACATTGAGCAAGAAATCGTGACATTAAAGAAGACGAGACATTTGTCCAGATTACAGTAACAAATTCAACAATCAGCTATAAATCTGATTGACAAATAAACATATTCAAGTATCGGAAATAAAAAAGGAAGTTAATTTTCCGAAAAAAAGGGTATTAAATCAACCTTTTAAGAACTTGAGAAACTTCAGTAAAATATTGAAAGAATGAGAAAGATTTTATTATTATTAGTTGCCAGCCTGTCAGTAATACTAGCGGGATGCAACAAACAGCAAAAGAGCGTAAACGCAAGCCCGTCTGACGGGACAGTGAAAGAGGAGATTGAGAAAGACTCAGACGAGTCGGTGCCAGACACCATCAAGGATGATGAGTACACAGAGGATCACAATGATGAAGATGACGCATTCTCGGAATGGAGGATTAAGCCAGGAGAAATCAACGAAATCAAGAACGAATGGCGTACACGTGTCATTAACGTGTTTACGGATAATAAAAGTCCTGAGATACATCAGTATGTGCAGTCGTTCATCGCTTCCTATCCTTATACGCCCAATGATTTGCTGAATAATTATATTATTGATTATAAGAATAATAATCTTCTCACCCCCGAATCATTCTTAAAGAAAGGATCATCGGAAGGTGAATATCAGACAGACCATCCCTCCCAAGCTTATTCTTATAAAATTATCGATCATCCCCAAAGCGGCTACATGAGTATTTCTGCTAATGTCCAATATGACCACCGTTTTGAATACTGTTACTGGAAACGCAATAACGGTCACCGTCTTTTTGCAGCCTATATGAATGGTGAATACGAGAACCCATCGATGAACGAGCGTCTGCTTGCTTTCTACGACTACAACCCTGCAACTCAAAAAATGACCCCAGAGCCGGAGCTGACTGACATGGTTGAGGAGAAAGTAAAAGGATTCTCAAGCTGGGTTATGAGACTTCCAGACAAAGGAAAGGATATTGAAGTCTATGTATATCAAGAAAATGATGATGACAGCGAGGATGAGATAGAGTTAGAATTCGACATGGAATGGAACGGTCAGAGCTTCACAATCGAGTCGATTGAAGATTTTGAAGACTGATAACCGATACGCATATAAGTGATTATACTCCTATTTATCGACCGGTCTGCACAACACGAATTGAGCAAGCCGGTCGTTATTTTTTCAGGAATTTTCAGAATTAATTGAATTGATATTTGTAAATAAAGAAAAGCATGATTACAGTTGATTAGAACAAATAAATGTGTATTATTTCAGTTTAATTCTAAAAAAATCTAATTTTTTTGAAAAAAATTGCGAAAATATTTGGTTTATATTATAAACTTGTTTATCTTTGCAACAGATTTATAAATCAAGAGGTAATTTTCGCAAAAAAAACATTTAAATCATTAGTAAAAATGGAAGACAAGAAATTAAACAATCAAGAGAGTCTGGAGTTGATTACAATGATGATCAACAAGACGAAACGCCAGCTTCACGTCGGAGAAGGCAATCTGTTGTTGTGGTGGGGCTACACAAGTGCTATTGTCGGGGTGCTTGTAGGAGTTTCTCTATTGCTCACTGGTGGCAATCCAATCTGCAACTGGCTGTGGTTCCTCATCTGGATAGTTGGTGGTATCGGAATGCTGTTAATCGTTCGCAAGGACAAGAGCCGTATAGAGAAAGAGCCAAGCACCTACGTTGACCGCCTGACAGGCAACCTATGGGGCACCATCGGCTGGCTGTTCGCATTAGGGACTCTGATGTCGATTGGTTTCCAGTTTTTCGGTAAAGACACCTGGGTGATCATGCTTGTATTTGCGTTTTTGTTTTGTGGATTCGGCACATGCATACAAGGTTTTATTCTGAAAGAGAAATCGATGGTATGGGGCGGTTCGTTCAGTCTGGTTGCCGGTGTTTTTGTTCTCTGTTGTGTTATAAGTGGAGTGGAGCTTTCAGTGCAATGGGTAATTCCATTGTTTGTCATGAGCTTCGTTGCCACAATGATTATTCCAGGACATGTGTTGAACGCTAAAGCCAAGAAGCAATGCTCCGCGATTTGA
>JAEEOB010000019.1 GCA_016284045.1 Bacteroidaceae bacterium | reverse complement strand
AAGGGCAAATGATAAACTATTAGAAGATATTTATTAATTTTGCGGTGATTATCTATAATTTATGAAATGAAATCACATTTGAGAAAGTGCTGGAAAAGCACCCCCTCGGGACTTATCTGTCTGATTATCGTTGTTGCTATGTTCTGTTATATGGGATCCATTATGGGAACTTCCCATATGTTTAATACCATCATGAACACCGCACATGATCTGTTGCTTAATACCGTATTCTACCTGATGGCTATCTGCGTACTCACCGGAGCTATAGGCAAAATCTTTGTGGAATTTGGAGTCGTGGATTTACTGGAGAAACTGTTACGCCCGCTTATGCGGCCGCTTTTCAACCTGCCAGGCGTAGCGGCTCTGGGAGCCGTCATGACCTTCTTGTCGGATAATCCTGCCATCATCACACTTTCGCGTGACGAGCACTTCAGCAGTTTCTTCAAAAAATACCAGTTCATCTCGCTCACCAACTTCGGAACAGCCTTTGGCATGGGGCTTATCGTGATTATCTTCATGATAGGACAGGGATTCACCATAGAACCTTTTATCGGACTGGCGTGTGCCTTCGTGGTAATCATTATCTCGACACGTCTCATGCAGTATTTCATCCTGAAGAAATATCCTCATTACGCTGAGGAAGACGCCACCACAGGACCAGAAGAGAAGCAACAGGACACACTGGTGAAACCTGTGGAACACGCACAGTCAAAATCGCTTTTCGTCAGAATACTCAATTCCCTGCTCGACGGTGGACGTTCGGGTGTGGACATTGGTGTTGCCATCATACCGGGTGTACTTATCATCTCTACATTCGTGATGATTCTTACATTCGGGCCAAGTACCGACGGAACCTACACAGGAGCTGCCTACGAGGGAACGCAGACGCTGCCATGGCTGGCAAGCCAATTGGACTTTGTTTTTGAAGCACTCTTTGGCTTCACCGATTCCCATCAGGTGGTATTCCCGATTACCGCACTCGGCGCCGTAGGCGCTGCATTAGGACTCGTTCCGAGCTTTCTTCAACAAGGATGGCTCGACGGAAATGCCATTGCTGTCTGCACGGCTATCGGAATGTGCTGGAGTGGTTTTCTCAGCACACACACGGCCATGCTCGATTCCTTAGGCTACCGTCAACTTACCTCAAAGGCTATCATCTCGCATACCATCGGAGGCCTTTGTGCAGCCATCTTCGCCCATTGGTGCTACGTGCTCTACATGCTATTGTAGCACCTTAAAAAGAATTATTCGGGATTATAACCAAAGTTATTGAGTTCTTTCTGGGAAGAACGCCAGTCCTTGTCAACCTTTACATAGGTTTCCAGATAGATGCTCTTACCAAAGAACCGTTCGAGGGACTTACGGCTCTCAGCACCCACCTTCTTCAAAGCCACGCCTTGATGGCCAATAATGATACCCTTCTGGCTGTCACGCTCCACATAGATGATAGCACGGATATGGATGCTTTTAGCAGTTTCCTTGAAACTCTCCACCACTACTTCTACGCTGTAGGGCACCTCTTTGTCATAATAGAGAAGGATTTTCTCGCGGATAATCTCGGAAACAAAGAAACGGGCCGGTTTGTCGGTGAGCTGTTCCTTGTCAAAATAGGCGGGACTCTCTGGTAACAACTCCTTAATACGCTTCAATAGTATATCCACACCAAACTTGTTCTTTGCTGAGATGGGAAGGATTTCTGCATTGGGCAGCAGGCCGTGCCAACGTTCAACGATAGCAGAAAGAGCCGAATTAGGATTTCTCTGTCCTCTCACCTCTTTCGTCTCTCCACTTTCTGCAAGAGAGTCAATCTTGTTAATCAGCAGAATCACAGGAATCTGCATCTTCTGAACTTTCTCCAGAAAATCCATGTTCTTTTCCGGATTCTCCACCACGTCAGTCACGTAAAGCAATACATCAGCGTCAGCCAATGCACTCTCAGAGAAAGCCAGCATCGACTCCTGCAGTTTGTAATTGGGCTTTAACACACCGGGAGTATCGGAGAACACAATTTGCATGTCATCCGTGTTCACGATACCCATAATACGATGGCGCGTGGTCTGCGCCTTAAAGGTAGCAATCGAAATACGCTCACCAACCAACTGGTTCATGAGCGTACTTTTACCAACGTTGGGATTACCAACGATATTTACGAATCCTGCTTTATGCATAGTTTACTTTTTTCCGTCGTAAGCCCACTTCACG
>JAEEOB010000124.1 GCA_016284045.1 Bacteroidaceae bacterium | reverse complement strand
TAACCGGAGATTTTCTTCACGTTGCTGTCGCTCTGCAGATAGCTGCGGCTCACGTTCAGCGGGATGTCTGGCGAGTCTATCACACCATGGAGCAATGTCAGGAACTCAGGTACCACACCTTCCACGCTGTCGGTCACATAAACCTGGTTGCAGAACAGCTGTATCTTGTTCTTCTGAAGCTCCAGGCTCGATTTCACCTTCGGGAAATACAGGATTCCGGTTAGGTTGAAAGGGAAATCCACATTCAGGTGAATCCAGAACAACGGATCGTCAGACATCGGGTAGAGTTTACGGTAGAACTCCTTGTAGTCTTCGTCTTTCAGATCTGAAGGCTTCTTGGTCCAGAGTGGGGTGGTGTCGTTGATGATATTGTCCTCTTCGGTATCAACTTGCTTGCCGTCTTTCCATTCCTTTTTCTTGCCGAACGCAATCTCGATAGGGAGAAAACGGCAGTATTTGTTGAGCAGCTCACTGATTTTGCTGTCTTCAAGGAATTCCTTGCAGTCGTCATCAATATACATGATGATGTCTGTACCGCGGTCCGTGCGATCTGCGTCTGTGATTTCGTATGCAGGGCTTCCGTCGCAGCTCCATTTCACGGCTTGACTCCCTTCCTGCCAGCTTTTCGTCACAATTTCAACTTTCTTCGACACCATGAACGAAGAATAGAAGCCAAGACCGAAATGACCGATGATGGCATTCGCGTCGTCCTTGTATTTGTCTAGGAAGTCGTTTGCGCCGGAGAAGGCTATCTGGTTGATGTATTTGTCAATCTCCTCGGCTGTCATACCGATACCACGGTCGCTGACGGTCAGCGTCCCTTTCTCTTTGTCTATGCTCACGCGAACGGTTAAGTTACCGGCTTCCTCTTTCAAATCGCCTTTGCGGGCCAAGGTCAGCAACTTCTGTGTGGCATCCACTGCGTTCGACACTATCTCACGGAGAAAAATGTCGTGGTCCGAATATAAAAACTTCTTGATGACGGGAAATATGTTCTCCGTCGTTACGCCAATGTTTCCTTTTTGCATAATTAAATTGATTTTTTGATGATTTTTTCATCATTTTTCTGCAAAAATTATGCCATATCGCCATCTTTCTGCTCTCAGCTCATAATGTGTGACATTATGTCAGCACCCCGTCAGCTCCCATAACTCCCATTGCTTCCATCAGCTCCCATCAGCTCCCATAACTCCCATCTACTCCCTGCCAAAAATCTCCTCAAACCGCAGCAGATAGGTGTCGTATTGCGTGAGAAATGGCTTGAACGGCTTTTCCGTCTTGTCGGGAGTCGCAAACAGCCCCTTCATCGCCGCCGGCCACTCACCGTTGTCAATGCCAAACAGCTGAAAACGGCTGCTCACGGGGCTGTCTCCTTTCTTCCAGCATGGGAACAGTGTCTTCCTGAATTTCGGACCCTGTCCGCTCACAGCGGCATTCACCGTCATGACTATCCCGCGGTCGGTCTGCTCGAAATTCAGGCTCAGGGAGTCACCGCTCACCAGCACCCCGTTTCCCTCTTTGTCGGAGAAGAAGGCGGCGTCGATGCCAGAGTGGTTGCCCTCGAAATAGAGGTCGTCCATCTGTCTGGACCAGAGTCCGTAACGGTTTGCCTGATGACGGCCGGGATAGCTGGGATAAGGACCATAGCCAATCCATGCCACGCGGTCGATGCCTGAGGCAAGCAGATAGCCGATGCCTAACTCTGCACGAAACACATCAGTGGTGTCTGGCGACAGCGTGAAACGGATGTCCTCGCCGTTCTCCATGGGGGTGGACGAAACGTCGGCTTTCACTTCTTTGTTTGCCAGTGGAAGCAGATATTTCTGTATCAGACGTCCTTTCTGCGTGATGCGTTCTGCCATCGTCGGTTTACGCCCTGTACGGACGAACGGTCCCTGCTGGATGAAGCGGGTGGGGGAGCTGGATCCGCTGAACCGGAACGCGGGCTTGTTGAGCACGAACGACTGACGAAGGAATGTGTGGCGGTCTGCGTCTTCGATATCAACACACAGGAGCGACAGACCTGTCTGTGGCGGCAGCTCAAGCCGGCATGATGTCGTGCTACGGGCAGGGCAGTCGGGGCTGAGCACACCGCTTTTGATGGTGTCAAGACCGTTTGTCAGATACCAGTGGAACCGGACGTGTCCATGAAGATCAAGAAAGTCGTAACGGTTCACGATCGACAGCTCTGCTGCGCTTCCTTCCACGCTGACTGATCTCACAAACGCACGGGCGTAATTGTGCTGAAGCTCATAGTAATTGGGCAGCGGAGTGCGGTCGGCATATAAAAGGCCGTCTGTGCCCAGATTCCCTTCCATCTCGAACCCGCTGCTGTCGGTGGTGAAGACGAGCTGGTCCTCTTCCCCTCCGTCGCTCCGCCAGCGGCTGCCCAGCTTCTTCGAGAACGGCATACCCTGGTCTGCCCATTCCCACACAGCACCGCCGGCGATGCCCGGCGTTCGCTCGATAATCTCCCACTGACGGTCGTGGTCCTCAAACGAGATGCCCAGCGTGTGACAGTATTCTGTGAATACCACAGGACGGTCCAGATGCTGGAAATACTTGCTGATATCCCCTGCGGTCGGGTAATGGGGAGCATAGACAGGAATTTGGCGTGGAACACTCGTGGTGCTGTCGCTGGTGATGAAACGGCGGAAATAGCTGCCCACTTGGGGATAACAGTACGGGCGGCTGGCGTCCATCTGCCCTACGCTGTCGCCCACCTCCACGCACATGCCGGTCAGCGGATTCTCGTTGCCTACGCTCCAGAGTATTACCGACGGATGGTTCTTGTCGCGCATGATGGTCGCGTGGGCTCGTTGCAGCAGTATCTCTTTATAGCTGAGGTCGTTCAGATGGTTGTCTCCAAAACCGAACGGTATCTCGTCAACCAGATAAAAGCCCAGTGAGTCGCAGAGCTCATAAAACCGTGGCTCGCGCGGATAATGGCTCAGACGGATGAAATTCACCGATGCTTCCTGCATCATTGTCAGGTCTTTCAGCGTCAGTGAATCGGATATCACTTTCACTGTGTGGGGGTCGGTGCTGTGGGCATTCACGCCACGCAGTTTCACCGCACGCCCATTCACTTTCAGCACATTCCCGTCGATACTTACCTCACGGATGCCGACTGGCTGCCGGAAAGTCTGGATCACCTTCCCTTTCTCTCTCACATTTAAATGCAAGGTGTAGAGATAGGGGGTCTCGGCGCTCCACACATGTGGATGCTGGATTTTGCCGCCTGTCGAGACCACGTGTCCGTCACGGTCTGTTATCGTATAGTCCACGGATGTTCCGGGTGTCGCGTTTGCCACTTTCGTGCTGACCCTCACCTCACCATTGGTCTTTGTCGTCACAGTCAGGTCGGAAAGGTGGGTGCGGGGATAGGCGAACAGGGTCACGTCGCGGAAGATGCCCATCGGTGCCCAGTCGTCGTTGCAGTCGAACTCATAACCCTTAAAATGAGAATAGACGCGCAACGTCAGTTTCTGGTCACCACGGGCACGCAGATAGGGTGTGAGGTCAAACTGACAGGTGTTGTAGCCCGACTCCCAGCTGCCCACATAATGTCCGTTCAGCCACAGGTCGTAGCCGCGAAGCACGCCGTCGAAACGGATGCCCACCTGCTGGCCTTTCCATGAGGCGGGCACCTTGAATGTGGTGCGGTAATAGCCGGTCAGAGAGTCCGGCATATTGTAGCGGGGTGTGATGAGGCCGTAGGCATCCCAGCAGCCGGGCACAGTCGTCTTTATCCAGCTGCTGTCTGTGGGTGGATTCAGTTTACGCGACTGCATCCCTTTTTCCACTTTCAGAAGCCATTCGCCGTTCAGGCTTTGCTTCATCTTGCTGTCTGTCACAGGCCAGATTCCTTTCAGTGCGTCTGATCCCTGGGCAAAAACAGCTTGTGCCGACAGCCATAGCACAACAATAAATAATTTATGTGTCATATTCGTTTTTTTATTCTCTAGATTCGTTGTAGAAAAATATAATAAATTCCTGTAAAATATCTAAATTCGAAACATAAATTCTTAAAATTCCTGTAATTCCTGTAAAAAAAAACTGTCAGCTGTTGTCAACAATGCAAAATTAGCCATTTCTAAATATCATGTACAAATCATAAATAAATTCTTAAAATTCCTGTAATTCCTGTAAAAATAAAACTGTCAGCTGTTGTCAACAATGCAAAATTAGCCATTTCTAAATATCATGTATAAATCATAAATAAATTCTTAAAATTCCTGTAATTCCTGTAAAAAAAACTGTCAGCTGTTGTCAACAATGCAAAATTAACCATTTTCAGTAAAAAATCATTCCTTTTTTTGTTCTTTTTGTTGAATTTTTGTCCTTTTCACCCTCTCACAGCAATGTCCCACTTGAACGAATATGCTGTTTCCACCTGCAAAAAAATGTATTTTCTTTGTCTCACTCGCTAAAAATCAACTTTTTTTGTGTATATTTGCAGAAAATTTATTCAACACAATATGATTACAATTACAGACCTCGCAATTCAGTTTGGAAAAAGAGTGCTTTACAAGGACGTGAACATGAAGTTCACCAACGGAAATATCTATGGTGTCATAGGGGCTAACGGTGCTGGTAAGTCAACGCTCCTGAAGGCTATTAGTGGAGAACTGGAACCGGCTAAAGGTACCATTTCCCTCGGTCCGGGGGAACGGCTCTCTGTTCTTTCTCAGGATCACTTCAAATACGACCAGTGTACTGTCATCAACACTGTTCTCATGGGACACACAGTACTATGGGATATCATGCAGGAGAAGGATGCCATATATGCCAAGAACGATTTTTCCGATGAAGACGGAATCAGAGCTGCGGAGCTGGAGGAGAAATTTGCCGAGATGGACGGATGGAATGCAGAGAGTGACGCGGCCATTCTTCTGAGCGGACTGGGTATTAAGGAAAACCTCCACACAAAGCTGATGAGCGAGCTTTCGGGTAAGGAAAAAGTACGTGTCATGCTGGCACAGGCGCTATATGGAAATCCAGACAACCTGCTTCTCGACGAGCCTACCAACGACCTTGACCTTGAAACAGTGTCATGGTTGGAGGATTATCTGGCTAACTTTGAGCATACGGTTCTCGTCGTTTCCCACGACCGTCACTTCCTCGATGCTGTATCCACCCATACCATCGACATCGATTTCGGAAAAGTCTCCATGTTTGCAGGTAACTATTCGTTCTGGTATCAGTCATCTCAGCTTGCGCTGAAGCAGATGCAGAACCAGAAGGCGAAAGCCGAGGAGAAAAAGAAAGAGTTGGAGGAGTTTATCCGTCGTTTCTCTGCCAATGCAGCTAAGAGTAAGCAGACCACTAGCAGAAAGAAAATGCTTGAGAAACTCAATGTCGCAGAGATTCAGCCTTCAACACGTAAATATCCGGGAATCATTTTCACTATGGACCGTGAGCCTGGAAACCAGATTCTGCAAGTCGAAGGACTTACGGCTATTGAGGACGATGGGACGGTGCTCTTCAAAGACCTGTCTTTCACGGTGGAGAAAGGGCAGAAAGTGGTCTTCCTCAGCAGAAATCCAAGGGCGATGACCGCACTGTTCGAAATCATCAATGAAAACAGGCAGCCTCAGGCAGGGACGTTCAACTGGGGAGTAACCATCACGACGGCGTATCTTCCTCTCGACAACACCGCTTTCTTCCAATCCGACAAAAACCTTGTCGAGTGGCTTTCACAGTTCGGTGAGGGTAACGATGTGTTCTTCAAGGGCTATCTCGGACGTATGTTGTTCTCTGGAGAGGAGGTGCTCAAGAAAGTAAGCGTCCTCTCTGGAGGTGAGAAGATGAGATGTATGATTGCGAGGATGCAGCTTAAGAATGCCAACTGCCTTATTCTCGACACACCAACCAATCACCTCGACCTTGAATCTATTCAGGCGTTCAACAACAACCTCAAGCTTTTCAAAGGTAATGTGCTGTTTGCATCCCACGACCATGCGTTTATTCAGACAGTGGCAAACCGTATCATCGCGCTCACACC
>JAEEOB010000123.1 GCA_016284045.1 Bacteroidaceae bacterium | reverse complement strand
CGTCAAACAACTCACCCTCTTTCTGTATTAATCTCGAATCTCACCCCTGTCTTTTTCCCACAGACGTAGGCAATAGGTGGCAGGTTGTTTTGTACGAGCCTGTCGATGAAAAGCGGCTCGTTTTCGATGATCAGACCACATTCGAAGGTGTTGCCTGCCTTGAGACGCGTTTTTTCGGAATACAGCACCTTGAACCGCTGGTTACCGAGATATTCGATTCTGCATACCCTTCCCGGATGCCATGTCAGACAGATAACGTCACCTGTGGTCAAGTCGTTCAACACGTTGATATGCCTGCACATCAGCGGGTCGCTCTCGTTCTCTTCATTATTACTGCTGCTTGTGTTGTATTCTTCCCAGTTTTTGTAGCCTAAAAACTGTGACAGGATGTTCAGTGTGTGCCTACTGGAACAAACTTCGTTAGGCAGATATTGCCAGATTCGTTTTAATGTGGTTGTGCTGATTACATGGCCTGTCCTCGATGTGATTCGCTGTTTCAGCTGTTCGAAGTCTTTCGGGCTGTCAACTGTGAATCCAACGGCAGATTCTATGTCTTTTATCAGCTTCTCTGTCTTGTTCATGGGTGGTGGTTGTTTGTTTTAGCAAAATTAGGCATTATTTCCCAATCTTGCAACAATTGTTTGGGTTTTTGAAAGTAAAATGCTAAATTTGCATGGTTTTAATAGACGGAATAATTATGGACGGAGAAAAATCGTCATCCGCATCAGGTTACCTTGAAGACTCGTTTGAGGGAATCAGCCGTGATTTCACGGACATGGAGACCATATCCAGGTCCGACACGAATGTGCTGATACGAGCCAAGCGCTACGGCCGTTGGTGCGTGCTGAAGGCTCTGGCACCCAAGGTGTCGGACAGCACTGCCGGCAAGCAAGCCTTGCGTAAAGAGTTTGAGATGCTTGCACGGCTTTCTCATCCTAATATCGTGAGCGTGTTTGGGCTTGAGCCTGTTGACGGTCTGGGTGATTGTATTGTGATGGAATATGTGGAGGGAACACGTCTCTCTCAGATGACTTCTACGCGGCAGGAGCGGGTTCGGATGTTGGATGAGTTACTAGATGCAGTTAGTTACTGTCATCTTCTTGGGATAGCCCATCGTGACCTTAAACCATCGAATATCATGGTCACTAGAAATGGTAATCATATAAAACTCATCGACTTCGGTCTTGCCGACTCCGACAGCAACGCGATTCTGAAGCAGCCAGCCGGCACTCCCAATTACATGTCGCCCGAACAGGCTACGACGGATGTGGCTGATGTCCGCAACGACATCTACAGCCTCGGTGTGATTATGGAGAAGATGGAGCTTGGCAGTCGTTACCGTGGGATCATCCGCAAATGCAAGTCGCCCGTCAGCCAGCGTTATCAGAGCGTAGAGGAACTACGTTCTGCCATTATCCGTAGACGCTCGTTGTCCCGTCGGATGGGGCTGGGTGCTGTTGCTGCTGCCTTCTTGGCTTTGCTCGCGGTTGTGGTCTTCCTGTTAGTCAAAGTGCAGCGCTTATCGGGTAAGATGGATGAGACGCCCCGTCGTGAGAATAATGACGCCGTTAAGAAACGCAGGCTTTCCACAGCCTCTTCCGGCATCATCGAGTTTGCAGACAGCGAGGTGAAAGAGATTTGTGTGGAGAATTGGGACAGCGATGGCGACGGAGAGCTGAGTCGTGATGAGGCGGCAGGGGTGAAGGACTTGGGTGCTAACTTTAAAAATAACAAAAACATCCGTTCGTTTGACGAGCTACGCTATTTCACAGGACTTGAGTTGTTGGAGCGCAGTGCTTTCAACCAATGCAGTAATCTTCAACATGTGATGCTTCCAGACCAGATTACGGTCATTGATGACTTTGCTTTTCTTCAGTGTGAGTCATTGAAAGAAATACAGTTTCCCGCAAAACTGGAGAAGATAGGTGTATATGGTTTTAATGAATGTCACAGCCTCACGACTGTTTCTTTTCCCCGCAGTCTGAAAAGTATCTCCGATGCTGCCTTTGGTGCATGTGGAAATCTGACTTCTGCGAAATTTGACGATTCCAGTGTGACGCTTGGTCCCTGGTGTTTTACTTCTTGTCCCAAGCTAAACGATGTCACTCTTGGTCTGTGTGTGGAGTGTTTGGAGGATGGTGTATTC
>JAEEOB010000122.1 GCA_016284045.1 Bacteroidaceae bacterium | reverse complement strand
GCCATGCTTGCCTGAAAACAAGTTTTCAGCAACCATGCCCACAACCCATACCGCACTACGTGCTGACAAAACTTAACAAAAAGTAGAACTTCGTTCTTCAAAAAACGCTTCGCTTAACAAAAAAACTGATTAAGCGAGAGCAGAGGAAAACTTGTTTTCACTATGCCGAGCGTGAAGTTTTTAGCCGGAGGCAAAAGCCATCCGGTTTGATTGCCATAGCACAACTGATAATGTGTTGTAAAACAATAAATAATAACTTCAAAAACTTGAATCCTATACTAAAGCAACAGGATGCTGAAATTAATCAAATTGGTTCTCCACCGTCTGCTTGTCACTGCTCACACGGATATAACCATATATCATAGTCTATAATTTTTGCAAAGTTAATAAAATTTACATAAATTACGAACAAAAGTACAAAAAATCATTCAAACGGTCAATGATTCGCTTTGCACGAGGCCCTGGCTACCTCTCCTGTGGGTATCAGAAAAAACAGAGGATTCAGAAAAGGCCGCAGACAACTACGGCTTACATGAAAGCAGAAGACAAGCACAACATATAAGAGAACAAAGAAAAGGCCGCAGACAACTGCGGCTTACATGAAAGCAAACGAAAGCCAGAACATCTTTGCCAGACAACAAAACAGCATGACTTTTGTCATGCTGTTGAGCGGAAAACGAGACTCGAACTCGCGACCCCAACCTTGGCAAGGTTGTGCTCTACCAACTGAGCTATTTCCGCGAAGGATTGAAAATAAGAGCGGAAAACGAGACTCGAACTCGCGACCCCAACCTTGGCAAGGTTGTGCTCTACCAACTGAGCTATTTCCGCAGGATTAAATATCTTTCTACAACGAATCTTTACGAATTAAAACGAATAATTTTCTGACTTCTGACTATCGTTATTAGTTTATGAATCTAAACGATTTTTTCCACAACGAATCTGAACGAATTTATACGAAAAGATTTTGACTGTAGATTTCTTTTTTTCAAAAACAATTCTGTACGAATCTGTACGAAAAATGTTGTTAGTGCCCAAGACAGGAATCGAACCTGCACGTCTCTCAACACTCGCACCTGAAACGAGCGCGTCTACCATTCCGCCACTTGGGCATTTCTGTTATTAGAGCGGAAAACGAGACTCGAACTCGCGACCCCAACCTTGGCAAGGTTGTGCTCTACCAACTGAGCTATTTCCGCAGGATTTAATCTGTTTCTACAACGAATCTTTACGAATTTAAACGAATAGATTTATCACTTCTGACTATCGTTATTAGTTTATGAATCTAAACGTTTTTTCTACAACGAATCTGAACGAATTTACACGAATGAATTTTTGTCTTCTTACTATCGTTTGTATGTCGAATCCACACGAATATTATCTGTACTTTGCCTTCATTTCTGAATTGCGAATGCAAAGTTAATGCTTTTTCTTCAACTGACAAAATAATAAGGGGATTTTTTTTGAAAAAAAATGAGAATGAATTGGAAATGAATTGGAAAGAGGCCACAGACAACTACGGCTCACATGAAAGCAAACAAAAGACAATCGATCTGATGATAATGCCTGACATGGATAATTATTTGGCAATGCTTTGCTTTGCCTGGCCTAGCCGGACACGAAGCCCGACCCACCTCTCCTGTGGGGTATCAAATCGTAGCAGGGATTCAGAAAGGCACAGAGGATAAACGACATATCAGCACATACGGTCTCGGTAGTCTTCGTATGTAAACTGACGGTAGATCTGGAAAGAGCCGTCGGAACGCAAGATGCCGATGGATGGGTGATGAATACCGTTGAACATATTCGTTTTCACGGTAGTGTAGTGAATCATGTCCTCAAAGATAAGCTGTTCCCCGATTTGAAGCGGATGGTCGAACGTCCAATATCCCATGAAATCGCCGCTTAAGCAGCTGTTACCTCCGATACGGTAGGTATTGGAGGGGAATTGATTATTGGGTTTAATGTGTTGAATGGGCGGTATGGGCTGATTCGGGTTAATAGACGGGATGAAGGTTTTTGCACCGCGGATGTCAGGATGATAAGGCATTTCGAGACAGTCGGGCATGTGGCAAGTGAAACTGACATTGACGATTGCTGTCTTGATACCATTATTCTCCACGATATCGACGATATCCGCGATAAGAAATCCTGTCTGCCAAGCAAAAGCCGAACCGGGCTCCATGATGATTTTGAGCCATGGAAAGCGTGATTTGAAATCGATGAGCGTCTTTATCAATAAATCAATGTCGTAGTCCTTACGTGTGACGAGATGCCCCCCTCCGAAATTGACCCATTTGATTTGAGGGAACCAGGGAGAGAATTTCTGTTCGAAATGGGCTAATGTACGTTTAAAGACATCGGAATTGTTTTCGCAATGACAATGCAAATGAAAGCCTTCAATTTGATCAGGTAGTTGATTGGGAAGGTCATCAGCCAAAATTCCGAACCGGCTACCCGGAGCACAGGGATTATATAGTTCGGTTTCGATTTCAGCATATTCGGGATTTACACGAATTCCGCATGATATGGGTACCGAATAATCAGCGACCTTATCCTTAAATCTGTTAAACTGGTTAAGGCTGTTGAAGGTGATATGGCTACTACAGCGGAGGATGTCGTCGAAGGTGGAATCCTCGTATGCAGGTGAATAGGTGTGTGCTTTGGACCCGAATTCCTCGAAGGCTAACCGCGCCTCGTATGGAGAACTGGCTGTGGTGTGAGCGATGTACTCGCGGAATATCGGGAATGATTTCCAAAGCGCAAATGCCTTGAATGCCAATATAAACTCAACACCAGTCTGTTCAGCGATATTTTTTATTAATTTGAGGTTACGGCGAAGGAGATTTTCCTCCATGACGTAACAAGGAGAAGGGATGAGGGAGGACATAAAAATGAAGAATGAAGAATAATTAAGTGAAAAGTGAATAGTGAATAGTGAAAAGTATAGTTACTTTTGATGATAGTTACTTTTTATGATGGAATGAGGAGAATAAGAGGCGATGTTGCACAACCCCCTACATGCAGATGATATTCTTGAACAGGCAGTTGTCAATTATTGGATTCAAAGCTTGGTGAATTTGGCGAATTTGAGGAGTAGCTGTTTGGTGCCAAGATTATCGAACTGTACAGTAGCTTTACAGTTCTCATCGTTACCTTCAATTTTGAGGATGGTTCCCAATCCAAATCGTTCGTGCTTAATCCGGTCGCCAACAGAGATACCATACTTATTGTTAGTCGTAACGGATTCGGTATGGCTTGCCGTAGTGGAGTTAAAGGGATTGTCGCTGTATTTAAGCGGTCTGAGCGTACCTGGTGATTGTGGTTTTGGTTTATCCACATACAGTCTGTCAGCATCCACCTTGTCGTGTTTCCGTGGGAACAAAGCAGCAGATGATTCGAAAAGGCTGTCGAACCGAGCCGTTTTCCGTTTGGAAGTATAGCCCTGCCCTACCCCATTTGCTTTTTTGACAAACCGGCTGTCAATCTCATGAATGAATCTGCTGGGAACCGAGAACTCCATGTTACCATAGCGGTAACGCGCCTTGGCGTATGAGATGAAACAGTATTTCTCAGCCCTTGTAATAGCAACATAAAACAGCCGCCTCTCCTCCTCTATTTCCTTTTGTGTGTTTGTTCTTTTCGAGGGGAAAAGGTCTTCCTCCACACCGACGACAAATACGGTATGGAATTCCAATCCTTTCGCCGCATGTACAGTCATGAGCTTCACCGCTTCTTTCTGATCATCATCAGTTGCATCAATATCGCTCATCAGAGAAACCTCAGAGAGGTAATCGACAAGAGAGACATGCTGGTCTCCTTCCTCGATTTTATCCTGCCTGAAAGTGCTGAGCGCATTGACCAACTCCTCCAAGTTTTCCTGTCTTGTCTTTCCCTCCTCCGACATATCGCTGTAGAGGTCGGTAGATATTCCCGCCTGAATGATGATTTCCCGCCCCACCTCGTAAGCGTCTTTCTCCATGGCCAACTGAGTGAAGCTGTGGATTAACTCCTTAAAATCATTGAGTTTGGCTAACGTAGCTTTAGATACTTTCAACCCGAAAGTCTCAGGCTGTTCTATCACCTCCCATACACTTTTTTGTGCATAATTGGCGCATTCAATGAGTTTGGCAAGCGTGGTTTTTCCTATTCCTCTTGCCGGGTAGTTCACGATACGCTTGAACGCTTCCTCATCGTCATGGTTTACCACAAGCCGGAAATAAGCTATAACATCCTTGATTTCCTTTCGTTTATAGAAGGAAAGACCACCGTAGATGATATAAGGAATATTGTTTTTGCGTAGCGCCTCTTCGAAAATACGACTCTGTGCATTAGTTCTGTATAGAATCGCAAACGAATTGAAGTCCAGATGCTCATTCTTGTGTAATAATATGATTTTATTGATGACCGAATACCCTTCCTCCTGGTCGGATGATGTCTCGTAGATAGAAACGGGATTTCCGCTCTCATTGTCGGAATAAGCGTTTTTTTCGATTCTGAACTGATTTTTTGCAATGATACTATTGGCAGCATTAACAATACACTGTGTGGATCGATAGTTCTGCTCCAGTTTAAAAATCTTATAATCAGGATAAGTCTCGTTGAACTTCAGAATATTGGAAATGCTTGCTCCTCTGAATGAATAGATGCTCTGCGCATCATCTCCCACGACACAAAGTTTTTTGTGAACCGATGTGAGCTGAAAGACGATGGCATGCTGTGCGAAGTTTGTGTCCTGATACTCATCGACGAGGAGGAACTGAAACCGTGTGGCATACTTATTAAGAATCTCGGGATAGTCGCGGAAAAGTTGAAATGTGAATAAAAGAATGTCATCGAAATCCATAGCATTAGCTTTTCTGCATCTTTCCGCGTATGACTTATAAATCATGGGCACAAAAGGGATATTGTCAGCATTATCCATCTTCTTTCCCTGCTGATCTGCCATGTATTTGTCGGGTGTAATCAGTCTGCTTTTAGCCATACTGATTCTGCTGAGCACGACAGATGGTTTATAGACCTTCTCGTCGAGATTGTTCTCTTTAACAATCGTCTTAATCAAGCTTTCTGAATCAGCCTGGTCGTAGATAGTAAAATTATTTGAAAAACCAACAGCTTCGTGCTCAATCCTTAATATTCTGAGAAAAACAGAATGGAACGTACCCATCCAGAGCGCTTTAGAACTACCTTCACCAATCAGCTTGTCAATACGTTCTTTCATGACATTCGCTGCCTTGTTCGTGAAAGTAAGCGCCATGATGTTCCAAGGCTGATATCCGATGTTGAGCAAATGTGCGATTTTATAGGTGAGCACCCTGGTTTTCCCCGATCCTGCACTTGCAATAACGAGCTCTGGTCCGTCGCAGTATTCAACGGCTTTTCTCTGGACCTCGTTCAAATCGTTGAGGTAGCTGAAATCTTTGGACATTCTATTAAATTAAGCGGGAGTTAAAATGGGAGTAAAAAGGGAAGTTAAAAATGGGAGTAAAAAGGGGAGTTAAAATGGGAGTAAAAAGGGGAGTTAAAATGGGAGAAAAAAGGGATGTTAAAATGGGAGTAAAAAGGGAAGTAAAAATGGGAGTAAAAAGGGAAGTTAAAAGGGGAGTAAAAAGGGAAGTTAACGAGCCTGCGGCTCGTGGACGATAGTTTTGCCAATGAAAATCGGTATTATAAAGACAAATAACAAACAGAACTTCTAAATAATCAAATGGTTAGGCTGTGGTTCGCCAGCCATTGGTGCGTTCGAGACGACCACAAACCCAGCCGATGTCCAATTATATCTGACTTTTACTTTTGATTGGTTGAAATGTATGCTAAAAAATAACAATATCAAAAACTAACAAATCTTGAATTAATTATTTACGGTTCATAGGAATTGGTTTGGGGAGTTTCACGTATTTGCTGTTTTTGACCCCTCTGATGTTTGTTGAACCGACTTGTTTTATCTCTATATTATTGTCTTTAAGCAGTTTGATTTCAAGCGTCTGGGCTTCGATTCCGCTGTCGGAAATAGCCCTGACAGATGCTTTGTCATCGGTTATCTCGTTGACTTTGAGAATCACCCAATGCCCGTTTGTTGAACCAGCGAGAATACCGTAACACATCTCATCGTCGAACTGCGGCTGCGGAATGTTCGCCTCATATAGATTGAGATTCAGACGGAGGTTGAAGTCTGAATTAATGAATTTTCCCTCAAAAGGCTTCTGTGCGTTAAGCAAAACGGGGATGCACATCATGCAAAAGAAAATGAACTTTTTCATAATTTTTTATTTATTAAAATATGGGAGGTTATAGGAGATTATAGGAGATTATAAGAGGTTATAGGATTATGGGAGGTATGGGAGATCAAGCATTGATTTTTTTTAGTCGGATATGGTGGTCGATGACTGATGGTAGTTCCTCTTCGTAGTGAGTAACCATGATGAGAGTTTTGTTCTTGCGTTTGCAGAACGTTTCGATGATATCCTTCACAAGGCGTCGATTGAAGAGGTCAAGCCCATGCAGTGGCTCATCTAGAATAAGAAGTGCCGGGTCTTTAACGAATGCTCTTGCGAGTAGTACCAGTCGTTGTTCACCAGCAGAGATTTTCAGGAAAGACGAATCAGCGTGGTGTCCGATGCCAAAAATATCCATCCAAAACCTGCAAGCCTCCAATTGTCCTTGTTTTGGTTTATGATATAGTCCGACAGAATCTCTAAGGCCTGAGGCAACAATCTCGATAGCAGGCAAATCTCGCAAATAAGCCCTGTGCATTTCTGGTGATATATATCCAATGAAGCGTTTGATGTCCCAGATACTCTCCCCTGTTCCTCTCTTAAATCCAAAAAGAGTGATGGAGTTGGCGTATGCCTGTGGGTTGTCTGCACAGACAATGCTGAGAAGAGTTGATTTACCAGACCCATTCTCACCAGAAAGTGCCCAGTGCTCCCCATTGTGTACAGTGAAAGAGAGTTTATCAAGAATAGTCCTGTCGCCATATCTGATAGTGACATTATTAAAACTAATCACATCGGATTCAGCCATATCATGCTTTAAATTGAAATCCTCAGCATAAGGCATGCTGATAATGCGTTGCATTTTATCTTCAGTGAGCACACGCTGAGGCGGGAAGTGGTTATGACTGTTCCATTGCTGAACAGTGATTTTCGGCATCACCACTCTGTCTTTCACTTCTACGACATGTGTGATAAAATCGGGCATGTCGTCGATTTTGGACAGCACAATTATTAAAAGCAACTTTGTCTGTTTGACCAGTAACAGAAGCAAATCATGCAATTGTTTCCTTGCATTCACATCAAGTCCGATGAACGGATTATCCATGATGAGCACCCTGGGATTGTAGATCATAGTGCGTGTGAGCTGGAATTTCCTGAGTTCTCCGCTGCTGAGCATCACAATCTTCTTATTAATGAGCTGTTCAATATGAAAAAGTTTGAATATTTTTTCTTTTATTGAAGCTCTTTGATCATTCACTTTAATCTTTTCTTCCCGTGTCAAAGCCAATTCATCCTCAAGACTCTTCTGTGCGATTTGTTCTGTCTGCAAAAGGAGATCGCCCACAGTAGGATAAGCATCGATATCATGCTGATTCCATCTTTGCTGATAATAATAAGTTCCGTCGTCTGTTCCGTATGCATCGTGGAATGTGATGTGCTTTAGATTGTCACAAACCATCTTTGCCTTGCTTGGTGAGAAATCATATTTCACAGGATTAATTAATAAAGGGTGCTTTCCCGTGATGATATCCACCAACATTGACTTCCCAGAGGCATTATTTCCGACAATAGCGAGACACTCCCCTTCAGCAGCAGTGAAGTTGACCGGTTGGTGGAATCTGTAGAGTGGATGCCTTGGAATGCCGTTGACTATTTCGATGATATTGTGCATAATTTAGTGAAAAGAAAATATTCAGCGATTCTTTTGAAACACGAATTACACGAATGAAACACGAATTACACTAATATAAGTCATTTATTCAGTTTTCACAAATACTCAGCTTTCGGCTAATAGATACAGGAACAAAAGTAAAATCTAAACAACCATAAAATATAATGCAAAATTAGCATAAAAAAGTGAATAAAAAAAATGCAGAGGGGTAAAAAAACACCTCTCTGCACCCTCATAGTTAAAGTCGGTTTCAAATTAAGTATAGGTTTAGTTAAGTTGTAACAATCAGAACCGGAAACCGAGTGTACCCATAAGCTGGCTTCTGTTGTTTTTGATCTCAGATGGTCTGAGGTTCTCACTGTCGAACGCATAGAAGTCACCTTTCTGCGCCTGATACTGGTAAGCGAGGTCGATATATCCTCCTTTGAAGCGGTATCCGAGTCCGCATGTGAAGCGGTTGACTCCTTTCCAGTTTGTGTAGTCAGTCTCACAGTTGTATCCATTGAGGTGTGAGTCTTTCCATGCATTGTCCTTAACAGGCGAGGACACATAGTTGTATCCCAAGCGAAGCGCAAAATTGTTAACAGGTTTTACTTCAACACCAAGACGCAGTGTGTGCTGTGCTTTGAGCTGGTCGTCGATTTTCTGGTTCATCTGATGGAAATAATCATCGTTTTCCCAGTCGATAGAGCTATAGTGACAGGCACTGAAGTCAGATATTTCGTACTGTGCTCCCAACGCCACAACATTCCCGATGGTATGTCCGAGTGAGAATCCGAATTTCCATGGAGTTCTGTAGTCATATTCATAGGGATCAGCAGAATCCCACACTTGATTGCCATCACAATAGACAGTAGAACCATTGCAATCCTCCAGTCTGTACCAAGTAGGCGTATGGACAGTGACACCAAATCTAAAAGGAGAGTCGGCAATAGGCCTTACAATCATACCCAATTTCACATCAAAACCGTCACCATTTGTGTCATACCAATTAGTAATATCGTAAGCAAGACCATCCACACCAGTCTCGGTATAATATGTATCACGCTTATGATTGATGTCATATACTCCTAGAGATGCCCCGAGGAAAATCTGGTTAGAGATATTAAACGAGACATTGAAATCGCCTTGTGACGTTGAACCATAAGTGGATCTTTTATAATTAGCTTCAGCAGCTGGTGTGCCATAGAAGGTGTCATCTTCAAATCCGAGCGTCCCCGCTTCCGCCATCAAAGCCGGGAACATCGGGCTATCGCTATTTTGCTTGTACACAATGTTAGCCATGTCAGCAGCATTATTGGTTTGTGACAGCACTCCATCGAGCCCTCCGATATTAACATTAGCATTGCTGAAATTATTCTTTTTCTTCTGATAATTCACACCGAAGTTAATGTATTGTAGTCCTTTGCCGTTGTTGCTTCCCTGTGGCATGGTGAAAACGATACCCGCCTGGTCGAAAGAAGCCCTTGACTGGTCATGTCCCAGCTGCCCTTTCTGTCCAGAGAAGAGAACACTTCCGGTAATCGCCATATCCGTCTTCTTGTAGATGGCAGTACCCGCAGGGTTGCTGCTCATGACAGAGACATCGCCCCCAAGAGCATCTAAAGCACCACCCATACCGACATATCGAGCTGTACCATTGAGATCACCTGTTGCGAAATCAGCCGCATCGTATTGTGTCTGTGCGTATGTTGCAGTAAAAGCCAACAGTGAAATCGCAGAAAGAATATATTTTTTCATTGCTTAATTAATTTAGTTGAAAGTATATAGTTTGAAGAATAGAGAGAGCCGCGTTGTCAACACGTCCTATCGAACGACTCTTAGGATTTGGGATTGATGCCGTTGAGACACCGATATTCCCAATTTTATCTGCGTCCGCCTCCGCGTCCGCCGCCTCCACCGAAGCCGCCGCTACGACCGCCGCCTCCACCGAAGCCGCCGCTACGTCCTCCGCCGCCGAAACTGCTTCTACCTCCACCGAAACTGCTTCTGCCTCCACCGAAACTGCTTGAAGAACGAGATGGCGTGCTGTATGATCTGTTTGGTGTGGATGTGGTTCTAGACGGAGTGTAAGTTGAGCGTCCTCCCTCGAAAGAAGAGCGTGACGGTGTGTAGGTTGAACGTGAGCTACTTGGTCGGTTGTAGGTTGTACGGTTTTGAGCCGTCGGTCTTCCGATTGTGCGATTAGTCACCCTGCTGTCGGGCGTGCTGATACTTCTTGAACGAGTGTAGTCAGCGTATGAGCTTCTTGATGCGACACCTCTACTATCACCCGCTCTGAGGGATCTTGTATTATTTGCATTATTCCTTAGTCCAACCCGTTCTCCACCTCTAAGCGAGCGTGTATTGACATTTCCCCTTGATGCTATTCCAGATGTTCTTCCTCCGAATGTACCTCTTGACATACTGGCATTTCCTCCATTCGCAAGCTGGCTAGTTCTGATTCTCTGCCCCCTATCAAAACGGTTACGGAAAGCACCCAATCCACCTCTGTTGGAGTATCTTCCATGATTCCATGCATATCGATGTCCCCAATATCCATGATGCCATCCAGGTCCCCATCCCCAGTAAGCCCATCTATAGGGATAGTGCCATCCCCATAGTCCTCCATACCAGCAGCTCCAGGGTCCCCATGACCATCCATATCCCCATCCCCATGAATAGAAGAAAGGATCATAGTAAGCGTCGTAGAGATAATCATAAACGCCATATCCATAAACGAGGTCCCAATAGTAAGGACTGCTGAGCGCTACCGCCACCCTAGGAGAATGGAATCTGAGCAATCTTCTTGAATATGCGTAGTCGTCAGTGGAGTCGATGATGGTGTCAGTGTTGAACACGGTGTCATTGCTTTCATAGTCGAGAGAGTAGTCCGCCCCTCCTTCAGTCTGATAGTCAGTGCTGAAGTTGTATCGTCTGTTGTACTCGTCTTCATCTCTGGAGTTATTGTTATAGACAGCTAATTTAGAGTTGTCATAAGTAGTAATCCTCTGAGAATTGCGATTAACAGCAGGGATGTTGTTCTGCACGTCCTCGACCACACCGGTCATGTCCGGCTTGAAATACAAATCATCGTCGTCCTGTGCCATAACATTGACAACAGGAAGCGCTAGAAGTGAAAGTAAAACTAACTTTTTCATGTTGGTATAGTGTTTAGAGTTTTAATTTTTTTGACAGTGCCGCGTTGATGACGCTGCAAACCGAACGTATCTTAATCATTGAGTGTATCAAAACTCATGTGTTACAAACCGTCCAGATTTTTACGAGTGCAAAGTTAAATGTTAATACAAAGAAAAAACATGGATTTTCCCTAAAGGGTTATAGGATTTTCCCTACTATCCGATGAAAAAAGGAAAAAACGATTAAAGAAATGCCAAAAATGTATTAACTTTGCACAAGATAAAAAATCGTTAAAACAAGAAGGTATCATACAGATGAAGACAAGAAGACAAGATGACGAGAAGAGAAGTCAAAAGACAGGTGTAATCCGTCTTCGCGGCGTTCGTGTGAACAACTTAAAAAATATCAGTCTTGACATCCCTCATAAAAAGCTGATAGTAATTACAGGCGTGAGCGGCAGCGGTAAGTCTTCTTTGGCATTCGACACGCTTTATGCAGAAGGTCAGCGCCGATATGTAGAGAGTCTGAACACCTACGCCCGCCAGTTTCTCGGCCGGATGAACAAGCCAGAATGTGATATTATAGAAGGAATTCCTCCCGCCATAGCGATAGAGCAGAAAGTAATTAGCCGCAATCCCCGTTCGACAGTAGGTACTTCCACAGAGATATACGATTACCTTCGTATGCTGTATGCCCGCATAGGTCACACATTCTCCCCACTCAGTGGCAATGAGGTTAAAAAACATTCTATAGACGACATAATCAAATGCATGACAGATCATCCCTGTGGCACCCGCATGATGTTGTTGTCGCCCATTGTTCCAGTTGACGGCCGCAGTTTACGGGAACAAATTGACATCTATCAAAAGGAAGGATATCTCCGTTTGCTAATCAATGATGATGTACGCATGATCACTGATATTTTATCCTTGCCAGAAAGCGAGCTTCCTTCCGTCAACGATACAAATCTTCTGATAGACCGCCTGTTGAGCGGAAATGACAAAAACACCATTGACCGGCTGTCGGACTCAGCCCGCACTGCGATGTATGAGGGTCATGGCAGTTGTATCGTTCAGTTTTTACCCACTCCTGGCATTTACAACGAAACGACCACTTACACCTTTTCCACAAATTTCGAATGTGACGGAATGACATTTGAAGAGCCCAGCGAGCAACTGTTCTCATTTAACTCCCCTATAGGAGCTTGCCCCGAATGTGGTGGTTTCGGTCGAGTGATAGGCATTGACGAAGGTCTGGTTGTTCCAAACACAGAGCTAAGTGTCTATGACGGCGCTGTTGTCTGCTGGCGTGGTGAGAAGATGAGTGAATGGAAAAACAGTTTTATCCAACGTTTCTCTCCTCAAGGTTTTCCGATATTTGCTCCCTATTACACCTTAAGCGACTCTCAGAAATCGCTATTATGGCATGGTGATCCTTCGCTAGGGGAAATGAACGTATGTATAGACCGTTTTTTTGATATGCTTCAAAAAAACCAATATAAGATTCAATACCGTGTGATGCTATCACGTTACCGTGGTAAGACCATTTGTCCGAAATGTCACGGCAGCCGTCTGAAGGAAGCTGCCAGCTACGTGAAAATAGGCGGCAAACAAATTGGTGAACTTATAAACATGCCAATAAGCGAGTTACGGATGTTTTTCCAAAATTTACAGTTATCCCCCACTGATGCAGAGGTAGGAAAACGTCTGTTGACAGAAATCAGCAACCGCTTACGTTACTTAGAGGAGGTTGGATTAGGCTATCTGACATTGAGCCGCACGCGAAACACCCTGTCTGGCGGTGAAAGTCAGCGTGTGAACCTTGCCTCAAGCTTAGGCAGCAGTCTAGTCGGTTCGCTTTATATCTTAGACGAGCCCAGCATCGGTCTTCATCCTCGCGACACACGTCGTCTGATCCATGTGCTTCAAGAATTGAAATCCTTGGGAAACACAGTAATTGTCGTTGAGCACGACGAAGAAATCATGAAATCGGCTGATTACATCATCGACATCGGTCCTGACGCCGGCCTTTTAGGCGGTGAAGTAGTATGGCAGGGGAATTATTCAGATATATCTGACTCAGCATCTATTTCACGTTCACACACCTTACAATATCTGTTAGGCAAAGCTCCGATAGCCGTCCCTTCGAGCCGTCGGAAATGGAATCACCGTCTTGTTATCCGTGGTGCCCGCGAGAACAACCTTAAAGGCATTGATGTTGAATTTCCATTAAACGTGATGACGGTAGTGACCGGCGTATCAGGAAGCGGTAAATCGACTTTAGTGAACCAGATACTTTACCGTGCCTTGAAACGTCATTTTGATGAACCCTGCGACCGCCCTGGCCAGCATATCTCCTTGGAAGGCGATTTAGAAATGTTGAAACGCGTGATATTCGTTGACCAGAACTCCATCGGCACCTCGAGCCGTAGTAATCCGGTTACCTATATAGGAGCTTACGATGAAATCCGTCAGCTAATGTCATCTCAACAGTTATCGTTGCAGATGAACTTCACCCCTTCATTCTTCTCATTTAACACAAGTGGCGGCCGTTGCGAAGAATGTAAAGGCGAAGGCACTGTAACCGTTGAGATGCAGTTTATGAACGACTTGGTGATGGAGTGTGAGTCATGTCATGGCCAACGCTTCAAACGTGATATCCTGGAGGTCCGTTACGATGGTCAGAATATCAACGACATTCTGAATATGACAATCAACCAGGCGATTGATTTTTTCGGTGAGCGTAACCAGAAAAAAATCCTTAACAAGCTTAAACCCCTTCAGGATGTCGGTTTAGGATACTTGAAGCTAGGCCAGAGCTCCAACACCTTGTCAGGCGGTGAGAACCAACGTGTGAAATTGGCTTACTACCTGAGTATGGAGAAAGTGCAGCCCACCTTGTTTATATTTGATGAGCCCACTACAGGTCTTCATGCCCATGACATCAAACGTCTGTTATCATCATTCGACGCACTGATTAAGCGTGGTCACACCGTATTGATTATCGAACACAACATGGAGGTGATTCAATGTGCCGACCACATCATTGACATGGGTCCAGAAGGTGGTAATTCTGGCGGCTATATCGTTGCGACAGGCACACCTGAGGAAATCGCACAACACAGTGAATCGCATACAGGACAATTCTTACGCAAGAAACTGGATGCTTATAAGTGAAGAGTGAAAAGTGAAAAGTGAAAAGTTTATTTACTTTTTAAGATGGTGGTTAATTTGAGTTTTTGTTTTTTTACAGGAATTACAAGAATTGATGAATAATAAAAACTAACGAACTATAGAAAAGAAAAAGCTATGAGAAAATTTTTGACATTAATTATCAGCATGTTGATTTCCTGTGAGGCATTTGGCCAGCAGTTTGATGAATATTTCACAGACAGCACACTCCGATTAGACTATATCTTTGCAGGGGATAACCGAAGCCAAAGTATCTTTTTCCATGAAGCAACTCAGACCCCAGGTTGGTATGGACGCAGAAGCCGTCTGTCAGAGACCTTTCTTCTTGGCAACGGCCAGCTGACAATGCGAGACACATTGACTCAACAAATCATCTATACCACCACCTTTTCAACCTTGTTCCAGGAATGGCAGACCGAGGAGGAGGCCACCCGTGTGAAGAAGTCTTTTGAGAACAGCTATATAGTACCCTTTCCCAAACATGCTACAGAAGTGACTGTAACATTACGCGACACTCATCATCGAATAACCTCAGAACTGAAACATGTGTTGTCTCCTGATGATATATTGATAAGGAAAGTTGACACCCCCAGCTATCAATATGATTATGTTTTGCGAAGCGGTGCAAGCAGCGACTGTGTGGATATCGCCATCATCTCCGAAGGCTATACGTTGTCGGAGATGGATAAATTTCATCGAGACTGCCAGCGCACAGTTGAAGCATTGTTCAGTCATGAGCCTTTTGTGGGAATTAAATCAAAATTCAATGTGATATGCGTTGACTGCCCCTCACCATTATCCGGTCCGACAATACCACGTTATAACCAATGGAAAAATCTTCCAAGCGGCACCCATTATGACACGTTCTATACCGACCGTTACCTGATGACGAGCAAGATGTGGCAAGTGTATGACATCCTGAACTGCATCCCCTTTGAGCAGATTATTGTCTTGGTAAATACCGATTTGTATGGTGGTGGCGGTATTTATAATCAAATCAATGTATTTCCCGCAGACCATCCCACATTTAAGCCATTGCTTGTTCATGAATTTGGTCACGGCTATGGCGGTCTGGCTGACGAATATTACTATGACGACCAATATGAGACAAAATATCCGTCGGATACAGAGCCATGGGAACCCAACATCACAACCCTTGTAGATTTCAAGCACAAATGGTCAGACTTAGTGTCACCAGACAATCCTATTCCGACTCAACCTGTTCCGCTGAGTGCCAGAGATTTAATGGATGGGAAAGTGCCAAAATCAGTGACACAGAAAGTGGGAGTATATGAAGGTGGAGGATATCAGTCGAAAGGTGTTTACCGTCCTTGTCAGGAATGTAGGATGAAAGTGTTGGAAGTGGAAGATTTTTGTCCTGTATGCACTCGTGTTCTCCTATCAATCACGGATTTTTACACAAGCAAATGATAATATTTTACGATTTAACTATTTACGATTTACTATTTATTTTGCCATTTGGACATTTTATCATTAGAAACATCAAGTTGAAGATGAAATAATTGGATATTTAATAAAAAATCATTAATTTTGACGATAAATTGAAATCATACCGACAGAATTTTATATAATAGATGGAAAATTATATTGTATCAGCCCGCAAATACCGTCCAGTGACGTTTAGTTCCGTCGTTGGCCAATCTTCATTAACCAACACCTTGAAGAACTCCATATCGAGTGGCAAACTGGCTCATGCTTATCTGTTTTGTGGCCCCCGCGGTGTAGGTAAGACCACTTGCGCCCGTATATTTGCCAAGACCATAAACTGTCTGAGTCCGTTAGCCAACGGTGACGCATGTGAGCAATGCGAGTCATGCAAGGCCTTCAATGAGCAGCGTTCACTGAACATCCATGAGCTTGACGCCGCCTCGAACAACGGCATAGAAGCCATCCGCAGTCTGTGCGAGCAGGTGAACATTCCCCCTCAGATAGGTAAATACAAGGTATATATCATCGATGAGGTCCACATGCTTTCCACAGCTGCATTCAATGCCTTCCTAAAGACCCTGGAGGAGCCTCCCGCCCATGCGATATTTATCCTTGCGACAACAGAGAAACATAAACTGCTCCCTACGATTCTCTCCCGCTGCCAGATATACGATTTCAACCGAATGACAGTTCAAGACATCATAGGACATCTTGAGCATGTAGCCCGTCAGGAAGGAATCAGCTACGAGCCTTCCGCCCTGAACGTGATAGCCCAGAAAGCCGACGGCGGAATGCGTGACGCTTTGTCAATATTTGACCAGGTAGCAACGTTCTGCCGCGGAAACATCACCTACAGCCAGACGATAGCCGACTTGAATGTGCTGGACTACGACTACTATTTCAAGATCGTTGACTGTTTTCTCACAGGGAATGTCCCTCAGCTGATGATTATCTATAATGAGATATTGAGCAAAGGATTTGATGGCAGCTATTTCATCGGGGGTCTGAACAGTCATCTTCGTGACCTTCTAGTGAGCAAAGATCCTTCAACAGTAACTCTTCTAGAAACAAGTGACGAGATTCGTCAGCATTATGCAGAACAAGCCCAGCGCTGTCCAGTTAAGTTTCTGTACGATGCACTTCGCAAATGCACTGATTGCGACCTCAATTACAAGCAGAGTCAGAACCGTCGCCTATTGGTGGAACTGACCTTAATAGAGATAAGCCAGATAGGGCGTGGAGGAGAGACATCCTCCCCCCAACTAACGCCCGCTTGAAACCATTATTCAAACGCGAAAGCCCATCCCCGGCATCCGCACCCCAAGCGGGCGTAACATCCACTTCTTCCTCTAACCGTGGGACAGTCTCCAGTCTCACGAAAGATATCTCTTCGCCTCATTCAGCGGATGGAGTCTCTTTAAATCAATCATCGTCAACGTCAACATCCTCACAGTCAATCCCCCAGGGTCTTCATTCTGTTACAGTTAACGGAAGCCAATCCCTTCATCCCATATCTTCGTCAAACGCATCGTCACAACCTCAGAAAGTAGTTAAAAGCACATCCATCTTTTCTGGTTTAGGACAAAGCCGTTCTCAAAATAATCCTTCTTCTGCCCCCACCCAATCAGAGACACAGAATATATCTTCCTCCAAAACATTGGAACTGAAGGATCAAACTACGCTTGAAGTGGTATGGCGTAAAGTTTCGGAGAATCTTCAAAGCACAGAAAAGGTATTGGCAACCCGTATGGCAAGCATCATCCCCACCCTTCAACGTGAAGGGGTGATAGAGATAGAATGTGCCAATCAAAATGTTGAAACCTTCTTCAAATCATATATCCCGACGATAAAGTCAGGATTTAAGCAAGAGCTAGGTGAAGGTGAGCTTGAGTTTGTGCTTAAAAAAGGGGAAGTAAATGGTCCTCAAAAAATCCTCAGCTCTTATGAACAACTAGAGGAGATGTTCAAACTGAATCCATCGATACGGAAACTGAAAGAACATTTGGGTCTGTCATTACAATGAAACTAATTCAAGTTTCGGATGTTCAATCAAAAAACAATAATAAAAAAAAGGTTTTGTCTTGGATGATAAGGTGTTACTATGACTAAAGGCTTAGCTGATTCAGGAGGGGCTTACACTGGCTGCAACGACGTACAAAAGACAAAACAAAAAAATGCTCAACTTTGTTTCGCACAAAAAACACTTCGTTTAACAAAAACCATCCGGAAGATAGCGAACCTAACTTAAAAAACATACAGATGATAGCGAACTTAACTTAAAACCATCCGGATGATTATGGGTCGCTTTTATATAAAAACTTTTTTATAGCCCCCTTTTGTTTGCCATTGGCAATGAGGACTACGCTTAACAAAAAGCCATCCGGTGTGATTGCCAGAACACAACTGACAATGTGTTGAAAAACAATAAATAATGACTTCAGAAACTTGAGTGAAACTAAAATGATTGTGGGAGGTTATAAGAGATTATAGGGAAATAATGGGATCATACAAAAAGGTGTGACATCGGTCTGATGTCACACCTTTATTTGATTTGGATTATTGATATTTTTTGAAGCCTCTTTTACTTTTGCTTTCTCCAAAGTTTTGTCATGTCTTCGAGAGTCTTGCCTTTAGTCTCAGGAACAAGTTTCCAGACAAATATGGCAGCAATCACACAAATAACCCCATAGAGTCCGTAAGTGAACCAATGCCCGAAGTCATCGCCTTCTGTGAGGTGCATATTGAACATAGGTACGAACGTTGAAGAAACGATGAAGTTGAAAATCCACTGGAATGCCACTGCAATAGCTACAGCTGCACCACGGATTGTATTCGGGAAAATCTCTGCGATGAGCACCCAGCAAATAGGTCCCCAAGAGAACATGAATGATGCACTATAGACCATAATAGAAATCATTGTGACAAATTCCATCCCCGGATGTCCGAACGAGAGAGCAACACCCATAGCACCAATCGCCATTCCGATACTACCCCAGATAAGCAAAGGCTTACGTCCAAGTTTCTCAACAGTGAAGATGGCAACTAATGTGAAAAGGATATTCACGACACCCATGATGACCGTAAACACCATCTCGTTATCAAGACGCATATCCTTAAAGATACGTGGTGCATAATAAAGCACAGCATTGATACCAACGGCCTGCTGGAAGACGCTAAGCATAATACCGACAAAGATGCACAACCATCCGTAAGTGAACAATTTCTCTGTCTTAACAGTGATAGTCTCCTTGATATCAGAAAGAATCTGTTGTGCTTTAGTAGAACCATTGATTTTAGAAAGAATAGAAAGCGCTTTCTGATCTTGTTTCACCATCACGAGATATCTTGGAGTTTCGGGAACGAAACAAATAAGTATAGTGAATAATCCTGCAGGTACAGCCTCAGATCCGAACATGTATCTCCATCCTGTCTGTATAGTCCACGGGTCACTTCCCGGTAACACTTTGTTGACCCCTTCGCCAATTGACTCCATAACAGGATTGGTGTGGTCACCAAGAAGGATAAAATTGACGAAGTAAACGACAAGCTGACCGAAAATAATCGCGAACTGGTTCCAAGAAACAAGCATACCTCTGATATTGGATGGTGCCACCTCTCCTATATACATGGGGCAAATTGCCGATGCCAATCCGACTCCAATACCTCCAATTACTCTATAGATATTGAAAGAAATAAGCAGGGATTGTGTGGGTACTCCTTTTTCAAAGAAGAGAAACTCAGGATACATAGAACCCAGAGCAGAAATAAAGAAAAGAATACCAGCAACCACAAGCGACTTTTTACGTCCGAGTTTAGAAGCCAGCAATCCAGAAAGAGCAGAACCGATAATACATCCAATAAGCGCACTAGAAGCAGTAAAGCCATGGAAGCCATCAGTGTAAGTAAAATCCTGTGCACCAATAAAGAATGCCTGCAATCCTTTTTCCGCACCAGATATCACAGCTGTGTCGTATCCAAAGAGAAGTCCTCCGAGGACAGCGACCATCACAATAGAAATGAGATAGCCTTTGCTACCAGTCTGATAAACTTTTTCGTTCATAATATCAAGTTAAATTAATCAATCTCTTATTGTAACGGAAGATACCAGTTTTTATTGTCTGACAGCAGAGAATAAAGCGCCTGGTTGAAATTAGCCGCCCCATTTCTTGACGCCACCTTAGCAGCAAGGAAAGTAGGGTCGTTTCGGTGCATGGAAATTCTCATTAAATCGTAGAATCGTAATCCCTCCGTAGCCGTCTCAAGCGCCATCTCATCGCAAATCTTAGTTTCAACAAAAAGAATAGAGTCGTTTTTGGATGCCAAAGCCGGAATGACATACGTGGTGTCAGCATTCGCATCTCCGGAACCTCTTGAATGAATGCCAGCAGTGTTGCCCCTGTCGAAATTGTATTCACTAAATGATAGCAGATCTCCCGCCTCTTCACGTTCCTCAACAGAGATATACTTCTCGATGTTGTCCTTCCAAAGTCCGTATTTGAGTACAGCGAAAGCGGCCTGTGGGAATCCAGCCCTGTTGAGTGCCTCAGCAAACCTGAGATACACATGCTGTGTGCGATATAGAATGACATTGTCAGACTCATACTTCCTACATGTCTGACGGATCGAAGAAATATTAGACGATGCAGAAGGCTGATTTCTCAGCTGGAAAATGCTATATTGACGGAGGTCACCTTTGAGCTGTTCTGTTTCATAATGAATGGTGTCAGTAGCCAACACGGTATCTTGCAAAAGCGTAACCGGGTCGGTATAAACAAGTGCATACTGCTGTGCCTGTGACAGCTCATCATACGCCTTAGAGTGAGTAGCCTGATAGAAATAGTTGTTGTCCTCTGTTGAGTTGAACACATCCTTCAGATAAGACATTATTCCATCATATTCCATAGTTTCCATAGGGATGAGCGTGAGTAAATCACGATCTCCATCTCCTCTGAACAGGGAGGCATAATTATCCTCAACCTTTTCAAACTTATATGAATCCCATTTAGCAGCAGAATTTCCAACAGGATATACACTTCCCTGTTTTGTAAAGAAGTCGTGGTAGAATTTAGCTGCTTCCCTATATTTACCAGCCCAAAGACAGAGGTCGCCGAGCAGCACTCTGACCGGAATATAGAATTTACTTGAATTCAAAGAGTTGATGGCACCATAGTTAGGATAATCCGTATCCACGTATGGGGCGAGGTCTTTTATAAAGAATTCCGCAATCTGCTTCACATCATAATGCGGGTAGAGATCCGGGTTGGCATTCTTCTCTAAAAGAATAGGCTCTGTGAAGAATGGTACCGTTCCGTAATTCATAGCAAGCTGCAGATAGGTCCACGCCCTGTAGGTCTTTATAACCGCCAGTTCCTTTATAAACACCTTGTATCCTCTTTTCATCAGCAATGTATCCGCATTGGCAATGAAATAATTGCAATTCTGAATAATGGCATAATAATCTCTGGCATCGTTGTAAGGATTATCTGTCCCGGCAGTAAAGTTAGCAATATCCTGAAGATCAAGATTTGCATGTTCGGTCAATGCAGTTAGTTCCCCTCTCAGCTCACCAAGAAGAATGGATCTGTCGGCCACCACCTGCATTTTGTTGATAATTCCCATAAGAGAATAAACGGTGTCGTTCGGGGTATTCAACTGATTATCCTCAACAAAAGCGACAAGTTCGGAATCAGTTTCCTCACAGCTCACAAAAGTACCCGCAAAGGAAGTGAGCAGACAACAAATTGCGAATTTATATATATACTTAATCATATTCATACTATTAAAGAAATTAGAGGTTAATCTTCATTCCAAACGCAAAGCTTCTTCCCACCGGCAGGAGTCCTCTGTCGATTCCCATACCGAGCACAGTATTCGCATGCGCAGTTTCTGGGTCGGAGCCGAGATATTTAGAGAAAGTGAAGAGGTTGTTAGCAGCTCCCCAGATGGTAATCCCCTGGAGGTAAGCGCTTCGTATAGGAATACTGTAGCTGAGTGTGACATTCTTAAGCTTGAGGTAAGACCCATCCTCAATCCATCTGTCAGAGAATCTGCTGTTGCCCATCTCATCGAGGAAAGCAGCCCTCGGCACATCTGTGTTCTGTCCATCGTGTGTCCATCTAGCCAGCATATTAGTAGTCTGGTTATAGAAGAAAGATCCAGACTCCAGAATCGCCCTCTGATAGTTGTAGATATCTCCACCCACAGCATAATTAAAAGTAGCCGAAAGTGTCAGATTCTTCCATGCAATCATCGTTGACAGATTTCCATAGAAATCAGGATTAGGATCACCAATAACCTGCATATCCTCCTTGTTTATACATTTGTCACCATTGACATCCACGAACTTCATGTCTCCAGCCATGAAATACTGCTTGGCGCCAGTCTGGGTCTGCTGATATTGAGCAGCCTGCTGAGCCTCTTCAGCTGTAGCAAAGACGCCGTCAGTTTTATATCCATAGAACTGCCCGACAGCCCCGCCTTTCTGGTTGATGATTGCAGCACCATACATCTCGTTAAGAATCATATTCTTATTTGCCGGGAGCCGTTTGATTTCATTAACATAATGTCCGAGAGAGAAACCGAGCGACCATTTCCAGTCTTTTGTGTTGACGATTTTCGCATCTGCACTGAAATCAAATCCCTCATTGTGGATTCTTCCGTCGTTGATCCAGTTCGTTTCCAGACCAGAGATATAAGAAAGCGTACCGAGGGAAAGCAAGTTATAGGTGTTGCTATTGAAATAGTTGAACGCCAGCCAAATCCGGTTGTTTGCAAAAGCTCCCTGAATACCGGCAGTCAGTCTTGCAGTAGTTTCCCACTGAAGTTTTGAGTTACCGATATTAGCCATAGAAATCCCCGTAAGGGCATTGAACATTTTTCCAGCCTTAAAATAAGACCTTGATGCGATGCTGTTGATGTCATCGTTACCCAGTAAGTCGAAACCGACATTAAGTTTAAGGTAATTGACAGCTTTCGTGGGCTTAAACCACTTCTCATTGGTGATTACCCATGCCGCCTCAACAGAGGGGAAGAATCCAAACGCATAATTACCGATTTTCATACCATCCTCCGCATCGACTCCGAATTTGCTTGATCCATCAAGTGCGAGAGCCGCATACAGATAGTATTTCTCCATGAAATTATAGTCAGCAGTAAGATAATATGTAAGATTAATATCCTTATTGTCAATACCGTCCGTCTGCTTATATTTCAGAGAGCTTGACATGTTCGGAGTCTTATCATTACCTGTGTTGTAACCGATTTGTGTGTTCAGGTTATAAGTGTCGTGTATATATCTGAATCCCGCCTTCGCTTTGAGGTAATGCTGATGGAAACGCTTGCTGAAAGCGATATTCAGGTCGTTCATCAAAGTGATTTGTCTTCCCGCAAGCGCACTTGCACAGTTTTCCACTGTTCCGATGCCAGCCACCTCATAATCAGGCACTCCGTTCGTTGGCAGATAGTAGTTCTCATCTGTGTTGATAAGCTGGAAAGCAAATTGGTCTGTAAGTTTCCAGTTATTATTGATGTCCCAAGTGGGAGTTATAGAAAGGGTGACAGACCTGTTTCCAAAATAGTTCTTGTTGGTGCTTTCTCCGTTTTGCAGAATGGAAAGCGGGTTGGCAAGAGAAGTAGTATAGTCTCTTCTAGGTGAGACCACATCAGACAGATAGTCGTCAGCCTCCGCAAGATAAGATGAGAGATTACCCTTCATATCGTATGCGTATGGTGAGAGGAAAGGAGACTTGATGAGTGAGAGGAAGGCCGGTGCAGAAATCACTCCATCTGTAACGTTATCCTTCACTCCGTCGTCTCTCATGTTTCTCGTGACATCTGCATAAGCGGCATCGAATCTTACCGTTAGCGCTTTTGCAAGCACAATGTCGGAATTTAGTCTGAGATTAAATCTTGAGAAAGAGAAATCCTTAATCGTATTGTCAGCTCCAGCATATCCCACAGAAAGGTTGTAGTTAGCAATGTCGTCACCACCCTGCACATTGATGCTGTAGTTCTGAGTCCATGCTTCCTTGTAAATCTTATCAGTCCAGTCAGTGGAGTTATGATACATATTATAATAATAGTAATTGGGGTCGGTCTGGAGGAACTTGAAAGAGTTGCTCTTTGTTCCCGTAGTACCGATGAGCTCAGACGCATACACCCTAAACTGCTCTGCATTCATCATGTCGGGCAATTTTGGCACAAGTTCAAAGCCCCCACCGAGGCTAACATCGATTTTTGTGGCCATGGACTTGTTTCTCTTTGTCTCAATGATAAGCACCCCATTAGCACCTTTCGCTCCATAAACCGCTGTACCGTTTTTCAGAACAGAAACCTTTTCGATATCCTCCACCATGATGTTGGCGAGAATATTATTGAAAAATCCGTCATGGAGAGAAGGAGAAGCATACTGCATGTTCTGAATGACACCGTCGATGATGACCAGGGGCTGTGCATTGCTGTTAAGAGAGTTGATACCATTCATGAGCATCTTCACTCCCTGAGCCGTCTGTCCGCTTCGGTTAGTGGTCCAGATATCGCCCCCCAGCTTCGACTGAATCTGGTTGTCGATAGACAAGTCATTATTGTTATAGGAGACCATCTCCGTCTTTTTAGTGACAGCAGAAGTCTGCCTATTATACACCTCTCCAAATTTAGCATCATACATGAAAACATCCTGCACCTGCTTCTCGTTTCCGATAGGAACCTGCAGCAAAATGTATCCATCGGCCCAGAAAGTGAGTGAAGAAGCATAATCAGGCACATTGATGAAATACTGTCCATTCTCATCTGTCATGGCAGAGAAATACATCTCATTATATACTTTCACCTGTACACCGGATGCCGGCTGATGTGTAGCCGCATCGAACACTCTACCACAAACTTCATGAGTCGGGATATTTCTTATGTTCGGTTTCACAATCCTCTTGGTCTGCGCCGGTTCTACGGCTTCTTCTTCCGTGTCGGTGTCTTGAGCAAAAAGTTGGAAATTCATCGCGGCAAAGAAGTAGCACGCTGCAAAAAATAGGATACGTTTCATCTTCTAACCTCCTTTCTTGCTTTAGTCTCCTCTTCAGAGATTGGTTTTAGATAAATACAGTCGAGAAACATTTCGCGTGAGAAGTTCGTCTGTCTGTTTGTAATTGAACACTTGAGCTGCAAGCTAACAGTCGTTTCCTGCTGTTGATAGTTGCATGTCGGGAAGGTGAACTGTCCGATGAGCACGGAGTCTGTCCGATACGGGTTGTTAGAAACCTCATCATCGAAGTTGACAGATTTCATAACCCCATCCACATCCATATAGTTTAACACAGCCTTAAACTTATTCGGTTTGAAGTCTCTCGAATTGGCCAGATAAACCGTTTTCGGCTGAATAACAGCATAAATGTTATAAGTGCCAGAGAGTGTGTTTCTGATTTCAAAAGTAGTACTCCAGTTGCTGGTACTTGCCCTAGGCACGATGTCCACATATCCGTTAGCTGAAATAGAATCTCCGAACGCCTGACGATAGTTGAGCGTACAATCCTTATATGCCGTCATATTAGCCTCTCTTTCTCCTTGTACGACAATGGGGTGGAAATAGATTTGCTTCGGTGTGAACGGCCACTCTTTGATGAAATAGAGATATCCATTAGAACAAAGCAGTGAATCCGTGATGTTCGCATGGTCAAAATATCCCCCTGGCTGGAAAGGATTATAGAACACGTGGTAAGGCCAATCCCTGTTGGTGTAGGATGTTGTGAAGATGGAGTCATTCTCAGACCGCTGTGTGTTTCTGTTGAAAATGAGGTCACGAATCAGCACCACATTCGTCCAGTATTCTGACACAGAATCCGCCTTTTCGATAGCGCCAAAATTGAAATACTGCTTCGCCTCATCATAAACCCTGTTCCATGTCTCCCTGTCAGGCACCAACATCCCATATAGCGAGTCTTCCTCCATGATTTTGTCAAACACCCTGAACAGGTTGTTCTCTGTAATCATGACAGAGTCAGAATAGACTTTTCTTCCGTCCACGACATCTGCCTGAATAGATCGTTCCTCGTCGAGCTCCTGCTTCTCATATTTCTTGAGAAATTTTCCGATATGTTCGTATTCCTGCATGGTTGTCATTCCCTCATAAATGTTGTATGTGTAGTCGGCATCATTAGCCACGACATGCAAAAGCCCATTGATGGCTGGAATGTTATAGTCGTTTTCCACGACATTCGCATTATACAGAGCCTTCGGAGTAAGCCTCAGAAATTTATCGTTCAGCATTCTCACGTTTTCATCAGTCTGCGCATTCATATTATAAAGATTATGCGCAATATGGTTCATGATGAAATGTTTAGCAACGACAGAGTCTCCCTTCTGCGTTTTGCATATTTCCAGAAGGGAATCGGCATTGAAAGAGCCGTTAAGCGGTGCCCAGACAGTAAGTGCCTGATCAGCAGCAATAAGTTGTGCAAAAGTAACCTTTGTGGGTTTGTTGTTGTTATATACATGAGTGGCTTCAAGCACCCTCATGAAGTCGGAAAGCTTCGGGTTGTCTTTGACGAGCTGATAGATTGACTCATTGCCGTTAGTTCCATTCTGGTCGTAATGGTCGTCCCACGAGTCAGAGCAACTATAGAGAGCCACCGCCATCACAGCCGTGAAAAGCATTCCGATGATTGAATGATAAATTATCTTGTTCATAAATCAAAATCAATTAAAAGTTAATTAATGCGTATCTTCGGCAGTAAGTCCGGCGTAAACGCTCTTAGGACAGAATTCGAAATAGTTGATAGGGAGCTCGGCTTCTGCATTCTCAATGACGAGTTTGATTCTCAACCAATATTCCTTTTTAGGATCAAGAGCCTGTGTTGTAAGGATTTTACGGTATTTACCATTGTTAGCTCTCAGGTTGTTTGAACCACCTTGGTTCCAAGAGTCCATATCCTTCATGTATCCACGGTTGTGCATAGCTTTGTCGATAGCCCTGTTCTCTTCCTCATCGTCGGTGTCTGCCACCCATCCGATAGAAGGGTCACCTCCCCAGATTCGGAAGTCGATAGGCAGTCCCATCGGCTGCATATTGTCCTTCTCTCCGAAGTAGATTTGCACAACCCCACGGTCGTTACCTGCTCCATATCCGAATCTGATTTCATAAGTGTTTGCCGGGACAGGCGGCAGTTTGAAGCTGACATCGAACTGTCCGATGAGGTCAACAGCATCAGAATAGGTAGCCATCCAAACACCTCTCTCCCTGAGTGCAAGTGTGGGATTGATACCATGGAAATCCCATCCTTCCACTTGTTTGAATCCAGTAAGGTGCTGTCCATTGGTATTACCTCTTGCGCCAGCATTAAGGAACTCAGGTGTCATGGTGACGACATCCCATCTGATTCTGTCGTTGAAGACGACATCCCTGGTCTGGGTGTTGTAAGTGAGTACATTGTCAATATAGTGATAGATACCATTCAAAGCCTGTTGGTTCAATGTATCAGCCGGTAATCCCGCTTCCGCCATAGCCTGGTCGTGAACGTTTTTCATCTCTGTAGGTGTATAAACCTTTACACCTTTGACAGAGTATTTGTATCCAACGCCTTTACGGTTGATAAACAAACCTTCAGCCGGTGAAGACATCTTCATGATAGTTCCTGGCATCATAGTAGTGAACCAGTCAGTACAGTCGATTAGGTTCGGCATAGCACATGTTGTCTTATAGTCAATACCACTCTCAGAGATTGTGAAGTCATTGATAGCCCCATAATAAGGGAGCATGTGGTAAGCAATAAATCTGTTAAGCGGGTTTTTCCTGTTAGTCCACTCATTGTCGTACATACCTGCATCCTCCGGGTACATCTCATCATAAATTTGCTTAGCGTATGCTTTGAGCTGTTCCAAATCGTTGATTCCCGCTTTGCGGAACACATTATCGGGCTCCGCAAAAACTGTATATCGTTTTTGTCTGGTTTCGGGATAATACATATAATAAGTGGCACCCGTTCTATGGAAAGGCATACCCTGGAACACGGAATCTCTTCCAATAGTGTAATTCGGGTCGAGATACTCATACAAACTGTCGCTGAGTCCGGTAAGTGTAAGGGCAGAAGTAAATATTTCAATGGTCTTATCCTCAAGCATAAGCTCAGGCAGATAAGAGCTAGATGGCTGTATTACCCTGTCGAGCGTATGTACGACCCCATTTTCCACAGAGTCGTCCCTTACAATCATTCTTGATGACATATTGATGTAATACATCACATTACCTCCCGTCAGTGCGTCACTGTCGCAAGAGAACGTTAGGAACCTGTTGTTCATATTAGGCGTAGAGATATTTCCATCGCTGAGGTCAGTCGTGAAATATGTCTCCTGAATGATATGGTTCCAAGAGATGGTGTCACACTCTGCTTTCGTCAGTTGTTCAACACTGTTAAGTCCATGCATCCTGAGATAGCTGTTGATAGCATCGTTTGTAGGCGCAAAGCAGGTATATGTGCCATAAGTAGCCATCATTCCGTACATACCGGACTTTTTGAGAATGGCGGTGAACTCGCTATAAGTCTCAGGTCTGCTGCTGAGATAGTCGCTGACCATCTCTCCCGTGAAGGTGTAATAGTTATCGAGGTCAGGCTCATCGGAACAACTCATAAAGAGATTAGCCGTGAGAGCGAATGACAATATCCCAATAATAAATTTAAGCATCATATTATGTTTCATAAATCGAAAACTATTTAAATGGATTAGAAATTCTTTTCCGTATTATCCGTTTCGTATGCAGGGTTCTGCACGAGATACGGATTCTGCTTCAATTCCTCCTTATTATAAGGCCAATAGAGCACATCCTGAGTGGCAAGCTTAATTTTAATGACGCTGGCATTCTCAGTGAACTTAGGCAACACTTTGCTGATCATTCTGGTGTTTTCTCCGTCTCTTCTGCAAATTCTGACGAAGTCGAACCATCTTTTTCCCTCAAACATCAATTCTCTCTGTCTTTCATCGAGAATGAGGTTTTCCATAGTGGTTTTAGAAGTAGCATAATTATCATACACAAGGGTGTCCGTAGTAGCGACACGTTTGTTGTTAGCTCTTTTCCATACAGCACTGACGCAAGCAAAAGCATTTCTGTAGTGTTGTGTCTGCTCTTCTGTAAGCGGGGTATCAGGGTTAACGTCCCCAGCAAGCTGTACCTCAGCCTCTGCTCTCATAAGCATAATGTCAGTAAGCCTGTAGATAATCCAGTTGGCAAACTGATTAGACCTTGCAGTTGCGTTAACAGAGGGCTGCCCACCAGTAGTAGTAGAAGTTCTGAACGAAACAGACTGATTGACATACTTAGAGATGTAAATCTTGTTGTTCGTCTCATTCATGTTTTCAAGATATCTGCAGTCCGTTCTTTTAAAATAATCGTTAAGTCCTGCGTAAGCATCAGTATAGAGGAAAGTCGGAGCTCCGATTTGTCCGGTTTTATTAGAACTGGAACCATAGAATGATCCGACAGTTCCATTAGTAACAGACTGATTATTTATGAAATTAAGTTCAAAAATCGACTCGAAGCTGTTGCCTTCTCCGAAAATCTCATTGTAGGTGTTTCCAGCATAGTTGCTGTTGGCTGTAGATTCTGAGATAAGCGGATATTTACCGTAAAGTTCTGTAGTGATTGTGGTTGGATTTTCCTCGTAATCCTCCTCATACTGTTTGATTTTCTGGTCGATGACAAGGTCGCAGTAGTCAATACATTTCTGCCAATCCCCTTTCCAGAGACAGAGGTCAGCGAGGAGAGAATAACAAGCCCATCTGGTGATTCTGCATGTGTTTTCCACACTCTTCTCACCGTAACTTCTTACAGCATCGTCCTTAACCTTTTCCATGTCGGCAATGAGTTTGTCAAGCACCACATCGAATTTATCAGCTGGCACCTGATACTCCTGTGTGTCGTCGTTAGAAGGCTCCGTGACGTATGGTACATCTCTAAAAGTCCTGATAAGGTAGAAATAGGAAAGTACCCTAAGTGTAGTGGCCTCAGCCAGTGTGGCCCTCAACTCTGCGTCAGTGAAGTTAGGGTCGATTTTATTCACCTCCGGTGCATAGTAAATGACGGTATTACATTTGTTAATCACATCATAGAAGCACTTCCAATCAGTGAATTCATTAGTTTCGAGAATATTTTCTTTCAAGATATTGTTGAGGCTGTTGCTTGTACCCGATCCGTTAGTCATGTTGTCGGATCTGAGCTCTCCCCACACAATCATTCTTCTGATGCAGTCGGAGCTTTCAAGCTGTGCGTAGCAAGAGTTGAGCACACTGTTCACATCCGCCTCCTCCGTCCAGTAGTTCTCAAGCACGATTTCGTTTTGCGGCTCAATCGAAAGGAAATCGTTGCAAGCAGTGAAAGTAGTCGCGCAAAGAGCCGCTGCGACACAAATTCCTGCAAACGAATTATATTTCTTTATCATATTCATAATAAGACAGATTTTAGAATTGAACGGTAACACCTAAAGTAACAGATCTGGGATTAGGGGTACGTGCATTATCGGATGTTACTCCGTATCCTCCATATCCCACCTCAGGGTCAGCACCAGAATAGCTAGTGAGACAGAAGAGGTTGTTCGCACTGAGATAGAAGCTAAGCTGGGTGAGTCCCCATCCTTTGATTAATTTAGGATCGAGAGAATAAGACAGCTGTGTGTAGTTGAGTCTCATGAAGGATCCCTTCTCAATGAAACGGTCGCTTCCGAGCCAGTTATAGCCGGACTTATATAGCGCTCTTGGAATCTGTGCATCGTCACCTTCGATACGCCATCTCCAGTTAACAGCTGTTGACTGGTTGTTGTTAGTGTACATATTCTCAGCCCTCATCCTTGCCTGGTTGATGATTTTATTCCCCACACGGAAATTAAACTGGTTGTTCCAGCTCCATCTTCCATACTGGAGTTTGAATCCCCATCCACCAGTAACTTTCGGCAGAGAGCTACCGAGATAGACGATATCAAGCTCATTGATATTTCCATCGTGGTTAATATCCTCATAAATGGCATCACCTCCTTTGAACTTATAGATGTAAGACTTGTCGTTGCTGTCGTAGCAAAAGACCATCGGAATGGTATATCCGTTTTTATCGACCACAACTACACCGTTCTCGTCGCGTGCCACCGGCGCGTTAGGTCCGCTGACTCCAGGCACTTCCTCAGGCGTGTATTTAGAATACTGATATACCCCTTTATATTTAAATCCGTAGATTGATCCGAATGCGTTGTGCAGCTGTACGCGTGTGAGGTATGATCCGTTGTCCTTATTGAAATCGCTGTTTAGAGATGCGAGCACCGTCTCATCCATCTTTGTAATTTCGTTTTTGTTGTTGGCGAAAGTGACGTTAAAGCTTGCCCTCAGCTTACCGATTTTGACAATATCCTGTCCGTTGACGTTGAATTCCCATCCTGTGTTTCTCATGTCGCCGACGTTCTGATAGTTGAGCGACTGGTAACCGGATGATGATGGAATTCTGCGGTTCAACATAAGCAGGTCGCTTGTGAGCTGGGTATAGATGTTGAAGTCGGCAGTAATCATGTTGTTGAAGAGTCCGAGGTCAAAACCGATGTTCCATGTCTCTTTCTGCTCCCACTTAAGCGAGCTTAGCCGTATGTTATTAGGAGAAACCGACGTATTGCCGTTATATGCAGCCGCATTCGCATATTTTGAGAAATAGAGGTACTCCCCTCCCGGCTGGTTACCCACGATACCCCAACCTGGACGTATAGAGAGCATGTTGAGCCATTTGAGTTTCTTCATGAACTTCTCGTCGCTGATATTCCATCTGAAAGAGAGAGCCGGGAAGTTACCCCATCTGCTCTCGTCACCAAATTTGGTTGAACCATCCCGTCGGAAACTGAAGTCAGCGATATATTTTCCTTTGTAAGCATAGTGAGCAGAAAAAGTGAGATAAACACTTCTCCACTGTCCGCTAGAAGTTCCAAGTCCAGAAACGATACCATCTGCGATAGGTGACTCTATTCCTCCGGAAGGGAGTCCCCAGACAGTCTCATTCGTGCTCTTTGATGAACCATCGGTGAGCTGGAACTGTGCGAATGCCATGAAAGAATGGTCTTCGTTTTTGAAAACAGGTGTGATGGTGAATCTGTGTGTGGTTGTGACAGCAGTACTCTTATGTGCGTTGGCAGTAGCCTTGTTGTTATTGCTGTTCGACCATCCAGACGTAACCAGACTTGACGGATAGAAAGTGTCATTATATTTATTGAAGATGTTGAAAAGGATTTTTCCCTCATACTTCAGTCTGGTCTGGTCGTCGTGTGTGCCTAAGAGGTCATAATGTAACTGGAACTCGGGCTGAATCTGATATGTTGACTCTTCGTTCTTCGCCTGTTTAGCGAGCGCTACAGGGTTGACATAGGTATATTGGTCATTCTTCAGCTCAGCCGATGCCGTGTTGAGCATGTGGTAATAGTCGGGGAGGTCGTTACCGTTCACATCCTGCTCATAGATGGAGAGGTTCGGCATTTTCTGGTATGCAATGCTGAGCAGCTCGCTGTAGTTCTTCTTATTTTCGGTATAAGTCATGTTGAAGTTGGTGACAATCTTTATACGGTCGCTGACGAAGTAGTCAAGAGCAGCCCTGGTGGTGAACCTATTGAGTTTCTGTTCGATGACAGTACCAGTCTGAAGGTCGTAACCACCAGCAATACGGAAGTTGGCTTTCTCGCCACCACCAGAGAGACTGACATAATGCTTCTGCTGCCATCCTGTCTGTTTGATAGCTTTTCTCCAGTCTGTGTTGTTGTTGTACATCTCGTATTCGTTCCAAGACTTGTCGTAGTTGAACTCACGGATGTTAGCCGCCTCGTCTGAGAGAGTCGGGTTGTAATAAGCCTCCTTCATAAGCATGGTGTAGTGGTCACCGTTGAGCAATCTGATACCCTGTGGCTGGAAAGTCGCCATCGCCCTGTAGGAATACTGCACCTTTGTTTTTCCTCTACTACCACGCTTGGTTCTGATTTCAATCACACCGTTTGCACCCTGAGAACCGTAAATAGCTGTTCCGGCAGCATCCTTAAGGACTGAAATCGAAGCGATATCATCAGGGTTGACGTTAAGCAGCTCAGCGAACTGGTCCTCTGTAGCGTTAGCATAGTCGAAATTGGCGTTATAGTCGCTTTCGAAAATGTTACCATCGACGACGATGAGAGGCTCACTGCTTCCGTTGATAGAGCTGACACCACGCAGTCGCATACTCGTTCCAGAACCGAGGTTACCAGAGTTGCTGATGATGTCGAGACCAGAAATACGTCCCTGTAGCGCCTCATCGACTGTAGTTATTCCGAGTCCTTCGAATTCCTTTGCATCGATAGTCTGGTGAGCAACCGACATTTCCCTGATAGGTATAGCCAGTCCGCTTGTCTGTGTTCGCTTAGTAGCCTTGATGACGACATCCTCGATTTTGTTGGCATCCTCGAGTTTAATATTATAAGTAGTTCCGTTAATAGGAATGATTTGGGTTTTATATCCCACGTATGAGATTTTGAGTTTATGTTTCGGATTGACGATACGGAAAGAGAAGTTTCCGTTCATATCAGTCTGTCCATGCGCCACGATACGGTTTGCCTCGTCGATTTCGACGACATTACACATCATAAGCGGTTCGATGTCGTCTCTCACCACACCGTGAATCATCGTTCCCGGGGCCTGTGCGCTTGTCGCAAGCGGCAAGACAGCCAGTGCTATCAAAAGAAATAATTTTAAGTTCTTCATATCTTCACGGTTTTATTATTTGTACATTAACGCCCCGTCGATTTGGTGAATGACCGCAAACGAAGAGGTATATAAATTATTCGCCCTAGTGGCATCTCCTGCATCATACTGATACTCACGTGCCATAATGTTATACAGTTTACCAGCAGTATTGACTTTGAGCGTGTTGCCCAATCCGTCTATAATGGTAATTCCGTCGTTGGTGACATTCGTTTTGAGTTTATAATACGAAAGTACGCCCTCATTGATTTTGTAAGCCGACGTCTCAAACTCACCACTGACCTCTCCCTGTCCGACATAATAGGCATTATCCTGGATATGGTATTTGATGAAAGTCTCGATTTCGTTCTGGAGACTGTCGCGCTTGGTCTCGTTGGGCTCATACTCAACCATTTCCCATGTAGGGAGTTTCCCTGAAGCCTGCAACTTAGCGATAGCAGCGTTTGTCGGGACATAGACCGTATATCTGTAAGTATTGAAGAGAGAGATATTCTCACTAGCGCACGCATGCTCATCCGTTCCGATGACATGCTTAGTTTCTATAAGCGAAGAGCTTTGCAGCAAATCATAGAATGCGCTGAATTCGTCATGTTCTCCGAGTACATCGAAAACAGATTTCCTAGCAGTCATGATAGGCTCCTCGTTGATGATATAAGTTTTACCGTTACCTTCATACGATTCGTCATATATTTCCACAACAGGAATACTTTCATTGTTTTCAATCTGGAGTCCGCCTTGCACAGTCATGCCAGAAGCGCCAGCAGACGCGTTAGCCACTTTGACCATGCTACCCCCCTTAGTCTGATAGAAAGTGTTTCCATCCTCAACGTTACCGATAACGATATGCGTGTCGAGAATATCTTTCAGCCGATTGGTGATTTGCTCGTAAGAAGCCTCGGAAATAGAGTCACCGACCTCACCAGTCTCTGTGTCGTAGTTCCAGATGCTTGCCCACACTCTCTCTCGTTCCGTCTGAGCAGTAGGTTTATAGTGGAATCTGAAAAGCTGAGTAGATGTCTTTCCAAATGAACATGGGTCGATATACTCAAGCAGTGAGTTGTTATTAGGAACAAAAAGACTATAATAAGTGTTCTGTGAGTTAAGATACACATCGAATCCGTTCTGTTCCACCCCCCAGTAAAGAATATTCATGTTCTCATTGACAAGTGCCGGGAAAGTAACTGAGATGTAAGCCACCGGGTTGAACACCTTGTTTGTGAGATACACAGCACCATTACAGCATAGAAGTACAGAATCGACGAATTCTGTTCTGAGTCCCAGTTCATCATTCGCATCGTTGAGCACAGTTTCAAACTTACTAGGCACTGAATTGGTAAATGAATTAAGCATATTGACATTAATCATCTTTGAGATTACCTTGTCTGGCACATTTTCCCAGCTTCCATAGTAATCCTTAAGCACCCTTCCTGCACCTTCGTTCCAATATCTGTTGAGCGCCTCGTCGCTAGGCACCAGCATGACACCCATATTTTCCTGCAGGGCCACGTTTGCAGACGTACTGTTGGTGGTAGAAGAATAGAACTTGTTCCACCCCGGGTCGAATTTCAGCAATCCGTTGACAGGTCCCTCGTCGGGTGTGAGATCAAGGGGTTCAGCACCTTTACTTCTTTCTGAAAAAAACCGTTTCTCATATAGAGAGTCGATATTTGTGTTATAAAGTCTGTTGTATTCTCTTGTTGCCTCATCACCAGCATAATAAGGTGCGCAATATCTATTCAGGAGTTTAGCGAATCCCTTGGTATTCGGATTGTTAGAAATGAGGTCAGCCATGTTAGGGAGAGGTGTGATGACATCCTCCATGCGATGTACGAATCCGTTGGAGCACTTGATATTCTGCTCAGCTATCATAGATCCGTTGACATTGGCATCACCAGGCTGTCGTTTTGTCCGATAATTGAAAAGGAAATTGCAGTCATCATTTGTAATGAGCTTATTCTCAAGGAACTGCTCCACAAAATGGATCATAGGTGGTGTCGTAATGTCGCTCATGCAGACAATTGGTTTTCCGTTTTTCTTATATCTGGCCCAATATGGATTGTCTGGCATCTGATCAGTTCTCATCACAGGCACAGAATCATACTCGCTAGTAGCAGTCACTCTTCTCATGCAGTCTCCCTCAGTAGGTCCTTCAGAGCTACTGAGGTACGCCACCTGACAAGAGTTGTTGATCATGCTTCCGTAGAGAATAAGTTTTTTCTGTGCCAAAGACAGCTGATTGTAGTTTCTGACACCCCAGTTGTTTTTTTTGTAAAATTTGTCGAACGCCTGGTCGTTAGCGACAAATAACGTTTTGCTACCAGTTTTAGCGAGTACATCCGTATATCCCAGGTCATCAATGATTTTCACCATGTTAGTGAAATCGCCTTCAGAAGTGAGATAGTCATAGATGCTTGACCCGAGCCAAGACGGGTCTTCCTTTGCCAGTTCATACCCATCATTGCAAGAAGTCATTCCACCGGCGGCAATAACAGCCACAGCCATCCATTTAAAGATGCTGCGTTTCCGATAAAAAAAAGTTCTCATAAAGGACATATAAAATTTGATTTAAAAATTTTCGATTAGAATAATTATTTAGAAGAATTACGATTTTAGGATTAGCAAATTATTTAACAGAAAACCAACACATAGAATCAGAAAAGAGAAAGACCAAACCACAAATCACCTCAATTCAAACATTAATCCATTAATTAGTTAGCAAAAAGCATTTTAAGTGTAGGATTTTAAAAGTGCGCAATAAATCTGATACAAATTTACACATTATTTAACAAACAAAGCATAAAACATGTTACATAGAGTGTTGTCTATGTTACATAAAATTTAAAAATCTAATTAACAAAGAATTACGTAAATAATAATAATGACAGAAAACTGAATATTTCGTCAAATTTTTTGTAAATTTAAAATAAAAAAATTAAATTTGCAAAAATATTACAACAAAATAGACGTATTATGAAAAAACTAATCAGTTTATTCTTCCTGCTGTTCTTATTCGTGGGCGCTTGGTGCAAATCGTATCCCCTCCGTCTTCTTAATCACTGGGACAATCCCGACGGTACTGTTGAGCGTGGTTTTGCGGGTCGTTCCATCTGGAAATGGGAGCAGATACCGAGCGGTAAGCAAGCGATGCCCGACAGCCTACGCCGTCGTTATGATGAGTATGGGAAAATCAACCATGAATTCGGTATCAACGGCACCGTTCTTAACAATGTAAACGCTAAGCCTCAGATGCTGACGAGTGACATGATATCAAAAGTAGCAAAAATCGCTGATATCCTGCGCGTTCACGGAATCAAAGTGTATCTTTCGGTAAATTTTGCAAGTCCAAAAGCCCTCGGTGACTTGGCAACAGCTGACCCGTTGGATTCGAAGGTTCGCTTATGGTGGAAGAAAAAATGTGATGAGATATACAAAAAAATCCCTGATTTCGGTGGTTTTTTGGTAAAAGCGAACAGTGAGGGCGAGCCTGGCCCGATGGATTACGGTCGCACTCATGTTGACGGAGCCAACATGTTAGCAGAAGCATTGTCGCCACATTGTGGCATTGTGATGTGGCGTGCTTTTGTCTATGCCGCCAACAGCAGCGACCGCGCCAATCAGGCCTGTGAGGAATTTGCCCGTTATGACGGTCAATTCGCTGACAATGTGATAATCCAGATAAAGAACGGTCCTATCGATTTCCAGCCCCGCGAACCCGTATCCCCCCTGTTTTTCAATCTGAAGAAGACTAAGATGATGGCAGAGTTTCAGATAACTCAGGAATACACCGGGGAGAGCATCCACACCTGCTATTTAGCTCCGATGTGGAAAGAGTTTTTCCGTCAGATAGACGCATTTAATGTGCCATTAGAGGGAATTGCCGGAGTTGCGAACATAGGCGACACCCCAAACTGGACAGGGAATGACATGGCGATGGTAAACTGGTATGCTTTCGGTCGCCTGTCGATGGAGAGTGATACCAATTCGAAAGAGATAGCCAGAGAATTTCTGAAAAAGGCATATACTTCAGACGAGCGCTTCGTTGAGCCCGTAGCCCAACTGCTGATGCTGAGCCGTGAGGCCGTGGTTGATTATATGATGCCATTGGGTCTTCACCACATCTTCGCCGGCGGTCATCATTACGGCCCTGAGCCGTGGTATGCCCCCCGTGGCAGCCGTGAGGACTGGCTTCCCCGCTATTATCACCGTGCCGACAGCATCGGCTTAGGTTTCAACCGAAGCGACCATGACGAGCCCTGTGTTGCCGGCAATGGGGGTTCGAACAATGTCAGCCAGTATCCAGAGCCACTTAGCACCTTATATAATAATGTCAACACCTGTCCGGAAGATTTGCTACTATGGTTTCATCATGTAAGCTGGGATTATGAGATGCGTAACGGTCTTCCGCTATGGGACAACCTGTGTTATGCCTACGACCGTGGTGTTCGTCAGGCAGAGGCGTTTGTGGATACATGGAAGTCGGTGAAACCATATATTGATGACAGCCGTTATCAGCACATGCTCGTACGTTTTGAGCGTCAGGCAAAAGATGCCTGGTGGTGGCGTGACGCCTGTCTGCTTTATTTCCAGCAGTTCTCGAAAAAGCCGCTGCCTGCAGACAGCCCAGCCCCTCGTCACACGTTGAAAGACCTGATGGCGTATAGGCTACGTATGGACAATTACACTGCAGCCGACATGAACAAGCTACCATGAGAATTTCATAAGTGAATAGTGAAAAGTGAATAATGAAAAGTGTATTCACTTTGGGTGATGAGAAGGTTGATGAGAATGAAGAATGATGACAATGAAGAATGAAAAAAATGAAGAATAATGAATGAAGAATCCACGGATTTCAGATGTGAAGTCCGTGGATTTTGGTTTATATAGATACTATAATTATTCGATGGAAATGCGTTCGATGACGATGCCCGGGTCGAGGGGAGCTAAGGTGATACGGTGCTTGCCAATTGAAAAATTGTCAGTTTTGATGACCTGACGGTTGATTCTTTTCGTCTCCCATTCGTAGTTCTGGTCGTGGTATCCGTTGATGACATAACGGCTTGCCTCGTTGATGTTGATAGTCTGAAGCAGTTTTCCGTCGATGGAGACGGCCAGTCTATGCCCTCTTCCACTATTGAAGGGGAATGTAGGAGCCAATGCAATAGCCACTTGATTGTATTGAGGGAAATCAGGGATATCGAATTCATAAGTTAATTCCGCCCCAGTTGTCGGTTTGGTGTAGGGGAAGAGTGCTATTGCATCCTTATAGATTCCAAAGTCAGAGATTACCTTCCATTGCGTGCCTTCAGACGATTTTGAGTCCACAAAGTCAGCAGCATCCATAATGACAGCGGTAGAAGGAGCAATAGAGAGTGACTCCGTATTATCCGCTTGCTTCTCAACAGTTTTAGTCTCCGGGCAGCTGTTGCGTCGCGGGTCATTCCACGACCTATAACCGATATGCACCTGGTCCATCATGTGGTTCCATTTACCACCTGCGATATCCTGGTTATAGCTTCTGCAGAGCTCAGCATCCTTATCGAAGCACTCTTTCACCTTCTGCGCCCATTCGTTCGCCTCAATGTTACCTTTCTCCGCATGGAACCGGTTCATAGCCAAAGCGAAATACATGTTGTAGAGGTTATTCATTCCAGCTATAGGGAATCCGATAATCTGGTCGAAAGCATCATGATATTTGGTGTCCATCTGTTTTCTGAGTGCTTCCGCCTCTTCATTCAGCTTGTTGTACTCAATCACCCGGTCTTCCCACTCACCGTTATGCAGGTTATAGGTGTTAGCAGAAAGCTGCTCCGCTGTTCTGCGGTGAACATACTTGCCCTGGAGGTTGAGCAGACGCGCCGCTTCCTTGGCATGTTGCTGACCAAACTGCTGTCTGCAGAACTGCTCCGTATATTCCATGAGGTTGTCGGGACTGAACTGATTGGGATTCCATGCCATTCGGAACCAGAAGTCAATGGGAAACTCCATTGGTTTGAGGTCACCCACATTGAGAATCCATAGCTTATCGACCCCATAAGAGTAAGTAAGCTGCATCTGTTCCCAAATTCTCTGAATCTGGCTGACATTAATCCACTTACTGTTGCGCGGTCCTCCCACATAATCGACGTGGTAGTACATGCCATATCCCCCCGGATGACGTTTAGCGAACGCCCCTTGTTCGTTGTTTCCGTCAAGCTCTGGCAGTACACGCACATTGCCCCAGTTGTCGTCGCAAAGCAGTAGGATGACATCATCCGGCACATTCATTCCCTTCTCGTAATACTCCTGCACCTCTTTATATAACGCCCATACCTGCGGAGTCTGTTCTGCAGGTTTGCCTGTAGCCTCCTCGATGAGCATACGCTGGCTGTTCACAATCCGTTCGAGCAGCGCCACGTCGGCATGGTCACCCATCGGCTCGTCGCCGTTACCACGCATACCGATAGTCACCACATCCTCTGTGTTCTTCATGCGCTCCACCCCACTCTTCCAGAACTGGTCGAGCGTCTCTTTGTTCGTGTCATAGTTCCACGCCCCATGACTTCTGTCGCGCGTCCATTCCTTATGCGCCTTCGCCATCGGCTCGTGGTGGCTGGTGCCCATCATGACGCCCATATCATCGGCAGTCTGCATGTTGAGCGGGTCGTCGGCATAAAATGAGGAGTTCCACATGGCCGGCCACATGAAATTGCCTTTCAGTCGGAGCACCAGTTCAAAGACACGTGCATAGAACTCATGGTTATAAACCCCGCCGTAGTTCTCGCCTACCCATCCGCTGAGACATGGCGCCTCGTCGTTGAGGAAGATGCCTCTGTAGCGCACCGCCGGCTCACCGTCGGTGAAGACACCATTCTTAATATAAATCGTGCTCTGTTTCTCCACCGGAGCATCCGCCCAGTCGAACCAAGGGCTGACCCCCATCTGCTCTGAAAGCTCATAAATGCCATAGATAGTTCCCCGTTTGTCGGAGCCTGCAATGACAAGCTGGTTTTTATTGAAAGTGATTATGAATTTTTCACGTTTTCCCTGAAGCTGCTTGGCATCAAACACCTTTTTCTTCGTCAATTTGTCGATAAGTGCGCTTTTACCGATAGTTCCTACCACAATCGGCAGGTTGTTCCGTCCGAGCACCTTATTGAAATCGGTTTTGAGGTTATTGACAGCGATAAGTACCCCTTTGTAGTCCTTATCATCGAATTGGATTTCCCCCTTCATGTCAGAAAGGCAGACGGTATTCGGTTGTTCGCTGAAGAAGACGAACTGATCGGCAGCCGCAGCGTTGAGTGCGGATAAAAGCAGGCAAGCCGTAAGCAAAGATTTCATTAGTCTCATATTGTTGGAATTTTTTGCAAAGTTAAGCAAATCTGACGGAAATGGATTTCCACCGGATTTCCATCTTTTTACAAAATGTTTCATAGAAAAGAAAGGTTGTTACAATTATTTATGGCGAGGTTACTTTTAAGTGAAAAGAGAAAAGTGAATAGTGGAAAGTGAATAGTGAAAAGAAAGAAGTGAATAGTTAAAAGTGTAGTTTCTTATGACTATGTTTTTAGCAATTGGTTGGCGGTGTTGAGCTGGTCACAAATGCAATAGAGAGGGTCCAAACCAAGCTGACGCTCATAGTTTTCTGTATGAATTACAGTTTCACCCTACAGAGCATATCTACATGCAGTAATTTTTTAAGGACACTTATAAAGTAAATCCCTACAGCCAATATATCCACCTAATAAGTTATTTTACACCGTCACTTACAAGGCAAGGCGCAGTCCGATGTGGTTGTTTTTGGCTGTTGGTTTAGCGCTTGAGCGGTAGGAACAATGGCAATATTTCTGTCCGTCCTCCCAATGACTGCCACGCACGACTTTATCGTTGCCAGAGTTGGGACCACTAGGATTGGTTGAGTCACTTTTTGAGTAAGGCGCATACCAGTCCTGACACCATTCGGCGATATTTCCAGCCATATCGAAGATATTCAGCTCGTTAGGTTTGAGTTTTGCGACATCATCCATAAACTTACAGTTAAATGCGTTCCAAGCGACCTCATTACAAGCGTCGCTGCCGGGAAAAGCATACTGCATACTCAGGTTACCCCCTCTTGCCGCATATTCCCACTCAGCCTCTGTCGGCAGTCGGAATTGTTTACCAGTCAAATCATTCAGTTTGCTGATAAAAGTCTGACAATCGTTCCACGAGACATTATACACAGGCAGGTTGTCACCCTTTTTGTTTGAGGGGTTATCCCCCATCACGGCAGTCCACAGCTTCTGGGTCACCTCAGTCTCAGCCATTCTGAAACTAGAGACCGCCACATTATGACAGGGCTGTTCGTCCACATCCGCATATTTCGTCTGTTCGAGCGTTGCCCCCATCAGGAAAGAGCCCCCCTGCACACCTATCATATTGAAATCAACCCCATTGACCGATATTGTCTCCGACGGCAAAAATGATGAGTCGAAAACATCAAAATGGCGAATTTGAGGTATCGGATTGTTTTTCGCCTCCTCTATATCCTTCTTTGCGATATCCGCAACGAGTCTCAGTCCAATGAAGTTATTAGACAGGATGGGGTTGAGCGCAGATCTGACAGCCACTCTGGCTGAATTATTGGCATCCTTCCAATGACCTCCCCTCACACATTTATCCTCTCCGTTATCTGGTCCTGCAGGGTTAGACTGATTATCAACAGCATAATCGCCATACCAGTCCGAGCACCATTCCGCCACATTCCCAGACATATCATAGAGTCCAATCTCATTGGGGAGTTTCTGCTTAACGGGCATGGACGTTGAGGCATTCTGCTCAAACCATCCCAATCCATCGAGGAAGTCATCGCCTGCGAAAAGCCAATGCCCAGAGAAAGCACCACCTCTTGCCGCAAATTCCCATTCTGCCTCAGTGGGCAGACGGAATGCCATACCGGTCAGTTGATTGAGTTTTTCAATGAACAGCTGACAGTCGTTCCAAGAGACCATCTCCACCGGCGCTTTTGGATTCTGGTTTGCAGAGATGTTCTGTCCCATGACCGCTTTCCACAGTTCCTGTGTGACTTCGGTTTCTCCCATATAAAACGTGTTTACAGCCACACGGCGAACAGGATACTCATCTTTTCTGGATTTACGGTATTGGTCCAAGGTGGCTCCCATCAGAAAAGTACCTCCCTGTACAGCAATCATCTTGAACGGCACACCAGCGACAGTGAGTTCTTTGTCGTTGACACGGAAAGTGGTGTGGTTTAAGAAAGATTGAGCACATAAGGATGCACTGAGGCATAAGAACAAAAAGATAATCGTTTTTCTGAGAAAAGTGGATTTATTATCGAACATATCATTCGGATTTATATATAGAAAAAATTGGATAATAATGTATTAAGCAACAGTAAAAAAAGAACTTAGTAAATTTAATGTCAGGCAATCATTCAAGATTTAAACTTATCTTTTTGGCTCTTTTCCAGATGTTCATCGGTCATGATGCCCGCATCACTCCCT
>JAEEOB010000121.1 GCA_016284045.1 Bacteroidaceae bacterium | reverse complement strand
AATCTTACATCTTACATAATTAAATCTTTAAATTAACTCGGCTCCCATTTTTACTTCAGAAACTTGAGTTAGAGTATATTTTGCCACAAGACACATTTCATTCCAATTTTGGCAAAATTAAATGAATGATGTTTAAAGTCCTATAATATCCTATAAGCTCTTATTTTTTCCTATAAGCTCTTATTTTTTTAAACCATCAAAACATCCGTTTACGCACATGACGGGCACCCTGCTGGTCCTCAAATTCCTCAATCACGACTTTGCCTTTCATTTCCGACGGAGAAAGACGGCGGCCTGAGAGGTCGTAGTAGCGTGGAGCGTCAGCAGGCTGGGCATCAGCCACCGGGCTGTCTATACCAGTCGATTTTGCCTCTGTGAACTGCCAGGAGTCAAACCGCACATCTTTAGTGTTAGAGAAAATGATATACATGCTCTTCACGCCCTTGGTCTTCTCCGGATCCACCTCAATGGTGTGATCTTCCAGTCCTGTGGATGAGAACTCCAGTGTGGCAACCGGCGTTGCAGTCTTGCTTCCCAGACGCACCCTGACGGTGCCGCTTCCTTTCGCACGGACAGTGAACGCCGACGCTCCGTGTTCACCGAAATCAACGTTGCGCACCATCGTCCAGGCACCCGATGCCATCCTCACCTGCAGGTTACGGCAGGCATCGTTTCCGAGCGTGCTGTACGACGTGGTGTTGATGTTGGTGAAGTCCTCATAGCTGACCCCGCCGCTTGTAGCCATCGTCTCTGCCTGCTGGAGCTCAAATGGATTGAGGTTGCAGACAGCTGATACCCCCGCCTTCGTCATCGTCAGTTTGTTGAGTTTCTGTGTGCTCTCGTTGACCGTGAGTTTGTCCACACCTATCGAGCGGTACCCGGAGCCTCCGGTCTGCATACTCGACTCCAGCAGCGTGGAATGATAGAAGAGGTAGTAGTTGTCACCGAATTTCTGCAGGTGCGTGTGGTTATTTCCCCATCCCATTCCGAAATTGCCTTCGTTGGGCACATACTCGCCGCGGTATTCCCATGAATCAGGGTCAAGCGGATTATCCGTCACCATATAGCACATGCTGCACGACGAGGGTGCCGCGTTGTTGCCACGTTTGGCATACTGTCCCCAGTCGTTGCGGTCGCTCCACGATGTGTTGTAGGTATAGACGAACCGTCCGTTCATCATATTCAGCTCGCTAGCCTCGAACAGGTAGGGAGCGGGCAGGTTGACAGCACTTCCGTCTATACTGGTCATCGACGGCTTCAGCTTGGCGATGCGGGAGTTACCCGGCATCAGCTTCGATCCGGTGGGCTGTGGGTCGCCTCCGCCGAAGGCAATCCATCCTGTGCCGTTGTCGTCGATAACCACACCCGGGTCGAACACCCATGAGCAAGGTCGTACACCAGGCGTGTCCTGTTCTATCATCGGCTTGGTCAGCGGTGATCGCCATGGACCGACAGGCGAGGTGGCATGGAGCACACCGATGCTACCGCCGCTGTTGGCGAAATAGAGGAAGAACTCATCCTTACCAATCGCCGACTTTCGCCAGGTGGCTGACGGTGCCCACGAGGCAGCGAACCGGCCTCCCCACGAGCTGCACACCTTTCCCACGTCGATGGTGCCATGAAACTGCCAGTTCACCATGTCGGCAGACGAGAAGACCACGAGCGAGCGGATATTTCCGTAGCCGTTGGATCCGCTTTTGCCGTTATGGATAAACTGCTGGTGGTCGTTCGTGCCATACACATACACGCGGCCCTCATACTCGAATGCCGTCGGGTCAGCACAAAAGACACACGAACTCAGCGGGTTGCTGTTACCCACTTCTTTATAGTTCTTCGCCATTGCTGTCTGGGCCTGTGAGCACACACACGACAACGCTGCTACTGACACAGTCAGGATGAATTTCTTTATCATTTGATTTAATCAGGAGTTATAGTTAATAATATAGGAAGCTCTAGGAAGCCTAGGAAATACTAGGGAAAACTAGGAAAACCTAGAAATGCCTAGAAAAACCTAGGAATGCCCAGGAAAACTCAGAAATGCCTAGGAAAACCTAGGAATGCCTAGGAAAACCTAGAAATGCCTAGAAAAACCTAGAAATACCTAGGAAAACCTAGGAAAACCTAGGAATGCCTAGGACAGCCTAGGAAGCCTAGAACAAAAAAACTAAAATATCGGATGACCGACACAGGCGTTGGGTTGCTGGATGTTGAGCAGCGCGGCGATAGTGGCAGCGATATCCACGATGTAGCAAGTCTTGTTGTCCCAGGCATGTGGCACATTCCATCCCATGAAAATCAGCGGGATATGTGTGTCATCAGGGCTCCACACACTGTGGGTAGTGCCTTTATACACATAGCCCGGCTTCTCAGTCTCGCTTTTCGACGCATAATCCTCCAGGAAGCCCGACTGGAACACGATGGTGATTTGTCCGCTGCGCGAAGGGTTATAGCCGTTGATGGTCATCGTACGGATAGGTTCCGGCACATAATCCGGGATGTTATCCAAAGCATAGGCGTAAGCCACCTCCTGACGAGCCTTCAGCCAGTCGATGGCGGCACGGCGGATATCCTCATACTGACTGCTGCTTTTCACCTCTTTGGAGAAATGCACCTGCATGTTGTTGATGCCCGTGATGATGCGGTTGAAAGCCGGGAACTGTGATTTCAGATGCGATTCCAGATCCGGACGGATCACGTTCGTCTCAAACGTGCCTGCGGGGAGATGATGCTCGTTCTTGAACGCCGGGTTATGCATACCCGCATGGTCGGCAGTGAGGAAAATCAGGTAATTGCCTTTGCCGACGCGTCGGTCGAGATAGTCGAGGAAGTCGGCGATATCCTTGTCCAGACGGAGGAACGTGTCCTCCTCCCAGATGGAGTTGGGGCTGACGCGGTGACCGAGCATGTCGGTCGATGAGATGCTCACGCAGAGGAAGTCGGGCACGCCAGCCGGGTTGGTCCCCAACTGCTCCCCCTCGATAGCCGCTTTCGCCATGTCGAACGTGATGGTCTGCCCCCACGGCGACTGCTTCAGGCTTCCGTCGATGGTATTTTCCCATTTCTGGTTTTTCGGAGCTGACTGCACGTATTTGCTCTCGTCGTAGAGCAGCTGCCACGGACCGTCGGTGATGCTCTTATTGCGCGAAGCCAGGTTCTCCATATACTTGTCACCCAGCTTGCGGTTGTTGAAATCTGTCACCCACTGCGGCAGCCTGTCCATGTAGTAAGTGCTCGTGATGAAGTTCATCGAGTGGTTGTCCATCCAGTAGGCGGCATTTGCGCTGTGTCCTGCCGGCAGTATGGACGCACGGTCTTTCAGTGCCACGCCGATTACTTTCGAACGGAAGTTGGTGGCAAGGCGGAGCTGATCGGTGACCGTGGTGACCAGCAGGTTGTGAGGTGAATTCTTGCCAGCCGACACATTGGGGTTCGGCTTTCCATCGCGGTCGTATGTGCCCAGCCCTGAGACGGTTGTGTCGGTGGTGCAATACGTGTTACGCCCGTTCAGCTCGAACGTGTTGCCCACGATGCCGGTCATCGCCGGCACGCTGCCCGTATATACAGAGGTGTGTCCTACGGCGGTGATAGCCGGGATATAGTTAATCAAGCAGCGGTTGCAGTTATAGCCCTCACGCATCAGACGGTTGAAGCCGCCGTCGCAATAAATGTCAGCATAGCGGGTGAGATAGTCCCACCGCATCTGATCGACCATCAGCCCAACCACCAGCTTGGGCTGTTCCAGCTCTTTCGCACGCTGTGCCTCAGCCGTAATCATGCCGGAAAGCAGCAACAAGGCAAATATCAGTCTTTTCATTGTTATTATAAAGTTATTATAAAGGGGAAAGATTATTAAGTTTGAGGCTGTGCTTCGCCAGCCTTTGGTGCGACGGACAACCGTCGCCTACAAGAAAAAACAATAAAAACTGTAATTTCTTTAGAATTTTTATAAAAAAACTAAAAAACTCACCAAAGCGATTTTGGTGGCTCAATGGAACCTGGATTACTCCAGAGGTCATTCTTGAATGATTTGGAGCCAGCTCCCTGCTGTGGACCTTCATCATCGGAGCTACTGCTCCATTCGCTCTCGTTGGCTGTTCCGTAGGCCTGACGCGATGCGCCAATGGCTTCCATCATTTCCCCTGTCATCATCGTTGTCTCAGATATACAGGGACAGATATATTTTCTTTTAATCATAATTACATTCAAATATAAAAAACAGTATAAAATGTAAAGCAAAAGAATTTAAAGACTATTGATTTCCCCATTGATCGACTTCTTTCATTTTCAGCTTAGTGGCATAGAACATACCAGGTTTAAGATTAGCCTTCATCTTACATTCGTAATAACTATCAACTTGACTACCACTTGCTTTACGGCTCGATACCCAGAATGAATATTCAATTACCTCATCATATTTATTCGACATAGCCACGAAGAGCGGTTGCTCGGGATGTGGCGGAGCAGAAATCGTCAGTCCTTCTTCTTCCCAAGTAGGCGGGGTATCTGAATCATGAAAGCAAGTATAAGGGTCATAATCCTCAATATCAAGAACTCTATTATATTCTTTAACCAGTCCCTTTCCATTCACTTTAAAAGAAGCGGGACGTACCGGAACATCATTCTCGTCCACAATTGTAAATGCAGTAATAGCAGTGTGGTTTTGGAAAGTAATTTTATTACCTCCTGCAAGCATGATATAGAGCTTACCGTTATTCTCTGTAACCCTTTCTACTTTAGCCGTTGCACTGGCATAATCAAATTTAGAGGCTATAGTTTCAATCGTACCATCCTGACCGTCATAATACTGAAACACTCCACCAGCTCCACCAGCTCCACCAGCTCCACCAGCTTGTTCAGGGTTTGGATAGGTAAAACACAAATTGGTTCCAGCAGCATTCTGGTAATGCCACTCGTCCAGCTCTTGCACATCACCCGTAAAAGTTGTGGGATTACCCTCTTCTTGAGCTGAAATATAACCAATATATATTGGTCCAATATTATCTTCTTCATCAATAATGGCTACAGTATGCACTCCCACTATTTCCCCCTGTTCCCAAAAGGCAGTGAGTTTTTTGCCGGTTTCGTTGAGACTAAGCGCGCGAGTCTTTGCCCCGTTGTCCGCCTGCACTTCAAGCCTGTAAGTACGTTTGGGATGGTTTGTCTGGTTGTTGTTTTCGCTTTCATTGTCATCGCTTGAACAAGCTGTCAGCGTAATGGCCGCCAGCATGAAAAGCATTAGTTTTGTTCTCATTTTCAGAAACTTTTGAATTAAACTAACAATAAGATTCTCTTTTAATCGGCAAAGTTACGAATAATTCCTGAATTATAAGCAATTTCAGTGAAAAAATGAAGAATGAAGATTTTTTAAGTGAATAGTGAATAGTGAAAAGTGTAGTTACTTTGGAAATGATTTTTATGATGAAGGTTTTTTGATGAACGATGGTGAACGCAGCCGATTATCAGAAAAATCGGAGCCTCACGAACACAAAAATTAACATTTCATGCTGAAACCTAAAAAAGTCTTAATATCCACCCAGTTCATTTAAAATTGTTTAAACGACACTTGTTTAACCCCTAAAAAGTCGTTTTTTTTTCGTAACTTTGCAGCGGAAAGAATTAGAAAGACGTGGTTTTTAGGATTAACACGTTAATAATGAATGAAATAAAGAAAGAAATGAGAAAGTTATTTAAAAAGACCATAATGACCCTTTCATTTGCGTTGGCAATAGCGCAGATGAATGTGTCTGCTGCAATAATACCAGGACCAGGAGATGACGACTCGAAAGAAATTTATGAGAATATAGTAAGCATGTCGGAAATCGGAATGCCATCGCCGGCACCAATAAAGGCTGAAGTAGATAAGCTTAACCTCGGGTCAAACATGGCATCCCCAAGAATTGTGCTAGAAGAGAACTACGAGATGATGAATGAAGCACCAGTTGCCACATCCAATGTGGCGATGCCCTACTCCTTCAAGGGAGTGAGACCAAACATCATCACAGGTCAGCAGTATCTGCGTCCGATCTTCAAGGAAATTGCCAGAGGCAACCGCACCATCCGCATTCTGCAGATTGGCGACAGCCACGTGAGAGGCAACGTCTTCCCACAAACCATAGGTAAAGTGCTTGAAGGCAACCTCAACACCTACAGCAACCAGCGCGTGAAAGTGGATTATATCGGGATCAACGGTGCCAGAGCCTCTAAGTTCACCAGCGAGGAGCTGCTCAGGCAGGTGGCATCGAAACGCCCCGACCTCGTCATCATCAGTTTCGGTGGCAACGAGGCTCACGGCAATTTCAGCTACGACAACAACACACAGGTGCTCCACCGCCTTATCGACGGCATCCGCCGTCACCTACCCGATGTTCATTTCCTGCTCACAACCCCTCCCGGCTCATTTGCCACCAAAGGAGGTGTGAAAGTGCCACTGACCACCTATGAGTCGGTATCGAACAACATCCTCAACTTCGGCCGTGACAACGGTATCGCTGTATGGGACCACTTCCACAACATCGGAGGAACACAGAACGCAGCCAACAACTGGTGGAATGCCCATCTGATGCAGAACGACCGCATCCACCTCACCGCAGCAGGCTACAAGCTGATGGGATCGCTCCTTGCCAATGCCATCCTCAACGCTTACAATGCAGAAATCAGAAAATAAGCAATATATATTATCCCGATCAAAAAGAGGGTGTGGCAAAACAAATGCCACACCCTCTTTGTTTTCATGAAACGCCCCCAATGAAAGCATTCCCTCAAATCAGGGACGGGAGTCCTCGCGATTCTTTGCGTCTTTCGATGACCTGAAGAACGAATAACCGAACCACACCGCCACAAAAAGGCACAGCAACCCAATGATATACCACATCGAATCAGCCTGGGCGGCATACACACACAAGCCTGCCATCACCAAAGCAAAGACAGCAGACACACAAAGCATTATTCTTGTTAATTTTTCCATTTGATTAGTTTATAGTTTGTAGTTTATAGTTTATAGTTTATAGATATTTACTCATTCGTTTTTAGTTTCAGTTGGAGTTAAAACAGAGTTAGATAAAGAATTAAGCATTTTGCTGATTTCGATAATCAAAGCGAAAGATTTAGAGGTAGCAGAATCACCAAGATAACGAAGACGTAAACAGATTTCAAGTTGAGTTGACAACTCACATAACGAACCACGGGCGATTGATAAGAATTGTACGAATTCTTTACTTGAATTTCTTCCAACACCTTCTGCTATATTTGAAGGAACGGAAACAACGGCTCTTCGAATTTGATTAGAGAGGGAGAACATTTCTTCTTTTGGCAGAAGCCGTATTAGTCCATAAACTTCTTCTGTTAAATCCATGGCTTTTTGCCATACTGTCAATTTCCGAAAATCGCTAAATTTCATCAACTTATCACTCGCCATATCAAACCAACTAAAAACTATAAACTAAAAACTATAAACTATATAGACAATTTCCAGGTAAATCCGTCTTTGGTGTCCTTAACTTCGAATCCGAGGGCAGCGAGGTTGTTGCGGATGAGGTCGCTTGTCACCCAGTCTTTGTTTGCCTTTGCTTTCATGCGCTGCTCGAGCAGCATATCCACTACCTTACCGAACGCCTCCTCACGGGCAGAGTTGTCGCCTCCTGCTGCAGCACCGGCAGATGCACGCAGTCCGAGAAGGTCGAACGCAAAGGTCTCGAAGACCTCTGTAAGCGCATGCAGCACATCGGCTGCCATCGTCGCCTTCTTGTCAGCCACGGAGTTGATGGCACGCGAAGCCTCAAACAGCTGGCTGATGACATTCGGTGTGGCAAAATCGTCGTTCATCGCCTCATAGCACTTCTCGCGGAGATTATCCACAAACGTCATATCCACCACCGCACTCTTGCCGTCGGGATCGCTCGGCGTGATACGCTTCAATGCGCTGTGGGCATCAAGCAGACGCTCCAGCCCTTTCTCAGCAGCCAGCAATGCGTCGTTGCTGAAATCCACCGTGGAGCGGTAGTGTGCCTGCAGGATAAAGAAGCGTATGGTCATCGGGCTGTAAGCCTTGTCCAGGCTCTTGTGCGTTCCCTCGAAGAACTCAGGCAGCGTGATGAAGTTGCCAAGGCTCTTGCCCATCTTCTGCCCGTTAATGGTGATCATGTTGTTGTGAACCCAGTAATGCACCATGTCGTCGCCCTGGCTTGCCACCGACTGAGCGATCTCACACTCGTGATGAGGGAAAACCAGGTCCATGCCGCCGCCGTGGATGTCGAAATGGCTGCCGAGATACTTGCGTCCCATCGCCGTGCATTCGCAGTGCCAGCCCGGGAAACCGTCGCTCCAGGGGCTCGGCCAGCGCATGATATGCTCCGGCTGTGCTTTCTTCCACAGTGCGAAGTCAGCCTGGTTGTGTTTCTCGCCCACGCCGGCAAGCTCACGTGAGTTGTTGATGATGTCGTCGAGATTTCGTCCCGACAGTCTTCCATACTTATATTTCTCGTTGTATTTCTCGATGTCAAAATAAACGGATCCGTTGCTCTCATAAGCAAAGCCGTTGGCGAGGATTTCCTTCACCAGTTCAATCTGCTCAATGATATGTCCGGTGGCATGAGGCTCAATGCTCGGAGGGAGCACGTTGAGCGCAGCCATCGCGTCGTGATAGCGGTTCGTGTAGTACTGTGCCACCTCCATGGGCTCCAGCTGTTCCACACGCGCTTTCTTGGCGATTTTGTCCTCGCCTTCGTCGGCGTCATGCTCCAGATGCCCCACGTCGGTGATGTTCCGCACATAGCGCACCTTATAACCGAGATGCTTGAGATAACGGAAAATGATATCAAACGTGATGGCAGGACGTGCATGACCCAGATGGGCGTCGCCATACACCGTCGGTCCGCACACATACATCCCCACAAACGGGGCATTCAGTGGTTTAAACAGCTCTTTTGTTCGTGTCAGCGTGTTGTAAATCAATAAATTCTGTTCCATGTATTTATAGTGTAAAATGTAAAGTTGAGAGGGATTTTTTCTAGGATTTCCAGGATGACTAGGATGACTAGAATTATAAACTAAAAACTATAAACTATAAACTATAAACTATAAACTATAAACTATAAACTATAAACTATAAACTATAAACTAAGAACCAACCCCATCAGGCGGTCCACCGCCTCCTCTTCCGGGATGTTCTTCTCAACACATTCCTTGCCTTTATACAGGCTCACCTTCCCTACTCCGGCACCTACATAGCCGAAGTCGGCATCAGCCATCTCACCCGGCCCATTCACAATACAGCCCATGATACCGATTTTCAGGCTTTTCAGCTCCGGGTGGGCAGGAGTAGCTGCTGCAAAGGCAGCCTTGATGCGTGCGATAGTCGCCTCTAAGTTATATAAAGTCCTTCCACAGCCGGGACACGAGATAAACTCCGTCTTCGTGAATTTCACTCTTGCGGCCTGCAAGACAGCGTCGGACAGACCCTTCAGTTTCTCCTGCGAGAATCCCTCGTTTCGGATTTCCAGATCGTGGGCCAGGCCGTCGATGAGCAAGGCACCCACGGTCATCGACGCCTTCAGCTGAAGCGTCTCCCAGTCGGTCTCTGCAAAATCCACCGTCACCTTATCATCGACGATATGCGCACGTGCCTCCTCCCGTTTTTCCGCACACTCGCCAATAGACTCCACGAGCTTACGTGCCACAGGGATTTCACGCTCCGGCGCCTCGGAGAGCGACACACGGATGGTGTCGCCGATACCCTCACAGAGCAACGCACCGATGCCGACCGCGCTTTTGATTCTGCCGTCCTCGCCCTCGCCAGCCTCTGTAACACCCAGATGCAGCGGAAACGCCATACCCTCACGGTCCATCTGATTCACCAGAAGCCGTACTGTACGTACCATCACCACCGTGTTGCTCGCCTTGATGCTGATGACCACGTCCTTGAACTGCTCACGCACACAGATACGCAGAAACTCCATGCACGACTCCACCATGCCCTCTGGCGTGTCGCCATAGCGCGACATGATGCGGTCGCTCAGCGATCCGTGGTTCACACCGATGCGGATAGCGGTACCATGAGCCTTACAGATATTCAGAAACGGCACAAACCGTTCAGCTATCTTCTCCACTTCTGCCGCATACTCGGCATCGGTGTAGTCAATATGCTTGAATTTACGTCCCGGATCCACATAGTTGCCGGGGTTGACACGCACCTTCTCGCAGATGGTGGCGGCTGTGTCAGCCACAGCGGGGTTGAAATGCACGTCAGCCACCAACGGCACCGTGCAGCCCTGAGCGCGCAGCCCGTCGCGGATGGCAGCCATATTCAGCGCCTCACGCTGCCCCTGCGTGGTAAACCGCACCAGCTCGCCTCCCGCCTCAGCGATACGTACAGCCTGGGCTATGCTCCCCTCCGTGTCCATCGTTGAGGTGTTCGCCATCGACTGCACGCGAATCGGATAATCACCACCAATCAGCAGACCACCCACATTGACCGCTGTCGTTTCTCTGCGCTTATACATATTGATTATGTTTTTTTTGTCTAGGTTGTCTAGGTTTTCTAGGATAACTAGGATTGCCTAGGATTTTCTATATTGCCTATTATTGCCTATTTAGGCCTATCATTGCCTATTTAGGCCTATCATTGCCTATTTAGGCCTATTTAGGCCTATTTAGGCCTATTTAAGCCTATTATTTTAAACCTTAAACCGAAATTCCACCTTGCTCAATTCCTCATTGGCTTTGGTGATTTTCTGCTTCAGCGACTCCTTGTAGCCGACCAGCTTCTCTGCAAGGGTTTTGTCAGCCAGTGCCATCATCTGGACAGCGAGAATCGCCGCGTTCATGGATCCGTTGATTGCCACGGTTGCGACAGGAATGCCTGGAGGCATCTGCAGAATGGAATAAAGCGCATCGACACCATCGAGCACACTGCCCTTGATAGGCACACCAATCACAGGAACCGTGGTGTTGGCAGCAATCACACCAGGAAGTGCTGCAGCCATGCCGGCACCTGCAATAATCACCTCTATACCACGCTCAACAGCGGTACGGGCAAATTGTTCCACCTCTGCCGGCGTACGGTGAGCCGACAATGCCACCAGCTCAAATGGGATTTCCCATTCATCCAGAAACTTGGCTGCTTTCTCCATCACCGGCATATCCGATGTGCTGCCCATGATTATACTTACTCTTGGTTGCATTATTAGTTTATAGTTTGTAGTTGATAGTTTATAGTTGATAGTTTATAGTTGATAGTTTATAGTTGATAGAGAAAGGAGGTCCTGGAAGAATTACCAGAACAGGAACGTCAGTCTTGCACAGAGCATACCCACGAAAAATCCCACAATCAGCTGCAAAAGCGTGTGCTGACGCAGAAGCATCTGGGATGTGCCCATCAGTCCGCCTAGGAGTATAAACACACAAATCGGCAGAACTGGGTCAAACACAAAACGGTGGCTGAACGCGGTGACCAGCCCGGCAAGTCCGCCGATCCCCACCATGTGGACGCTGATTTTCCACCAGATATTGATAACCAGACACACCACCTCTGCCACAAGCGCAGAAACCACCACGCCAGACAGGAACGGAAAAGCGTTCCAGCGGCGCATCAGGAAAAGCACACAAGTGAGCGAACAGAGAAATGCGATGGCATACTGCAGATGACGGTTCGACCGCATATCGAACTGCCAGCGGCTGAGATTCAGTTTCCGGCGCAATAAAAAAATCATCACTTTAGGGACAATCACCGTGAAGACCACCACCACAAGCAGAATAAAAATCTTGGGTCTCAGCGGGATATGACGGTAATTACTAAACACCAGCAACCACAGGATCGCCCACACCGGCGCATAGAAGGGTGAGAAAATCTGTGTGAATATTTTTGCCGGAACTATAAACTCACGGCCCACAGTGTTTGTTTCCATTATTATGTTGAGAGTTGATAGGAATATCCTATTAAATCCTATAATTGCCTATTATTGCCTATTTAGGCCTATTTATGCCTATTTAGGCCTATTTAGGCCTATTATTGCCTATTAAATCCTATAAAATCTATAAACTATAAACTAAAAACTAAAAACTAAAATCTAAAACACCTTTCGCATCTTTGCAACAGGAATGCCCAGCTGGTCGCGGTATTTCGCCACAGTCCGCCGGCGTATGTTCAGCCCCTGGCTGATTAGAATCTCGGAGATCTCACTGTCGCTCAAAGGCTTGGACTTATCCTCATTGTCAATCACATCATGAAGCGCATTCACCACCTGAGGTCTGAGCACATCTTCTCCCGCTGCGTTACGGCGGGTGCGGAGGAAAAACTTCTTGAGTGGATAGAGCGTGCCGTCAAGCAGTGCGTAGCGGTTGGATATCGCACGTGAGACAGTTGACCCATCCACTCCTGCCATCTTGGCAATTTCGCCTCCTGTGAGCGGCTGAAGGTCGTTCTCATCCTGCGTCAGCATGAAGGTACGCTGTTTCTGTATAATGGCATCCATCGTGCGGTAAAGCGTGTCGCGGCGTTTACGCAGTGCCTCTATGAAACACTCGGCCCGTTCCACATTCGACTTCACGTATTTCAGATCCTCTTTCTGCATCTTCGACAGTGATTCTTTCTCAGAGGCTGCAATCATGTCGCGGTACGACTGACTCACACGTAGCTGAGGGATGCGGCTGCCACGTAGGGAGAAGTTGATTTCTCCGTCAACATTTGTCTCGATGATAAAGTCAGGAATCACCGTATGCGAACGGTCAGCAGCACCTTCGTTGAGCGAGAGCCCCGGACGGGGATTCAGTTTCAGCAAAGCGTGCATCACATCGTCGAAGAGGTCATGAGACACATCAAGCACCTCAAATAGTTTACGTTGGTCGTTTGACTTGAACAAGCCGAAATGTTCCACCACCACCTGACGTGCAAGCCCAAGCACCATCAACCGGTGAAGAACGCCGTCTTTTGGTATCTCCTCTATTTTGCGGTCAATCTGGAGCAGCATACACTCCTGGAGGTCGCGGGCACCGATTCCTGGAGGATCAAAGCTCTGAAGCACCCGCAAAGCAGCCTCCAGCTCTTCCACCGACGCATCAATATTGTGATGAAACAACAGGTCGTCGGAAATATTAGCCAACGGACGGTCGATATAACCGTTGTCGTTGAGTGATCCGATAAGATACCTCACCAGATCAGCCTGCTTGTCATCAGCAAGGTTGTGGTCGGAAATCTGGGAGATGAGTTCATCCACAAACGATTTCGTGTCGCCTACCGGAATGTCAACCGGCTCATCACCGCCTGGAGTATATGCAGTATATTCTTCGTTCTCGTCGTCCCAAGTAAGCGTTGGTGTGTCATCGGCATCTGACAAATCGTCAGAAATCTCATCGGTGTAATCGTCAGCCGCGTCATGTTCCAGGTCTGTTTTCTCCATGTCATTGCCCTCTTCGAGTGCCACATTCTCGTTCAGCTCGTTTTCCACGCGCTCAAGCAGCTCGTCGTCGCCCAGCTCAAGCAGCTGGGCATCGAGCAACTGCTGCAGACTCACACGCGTTGTCGTTGTGGTTGTGGCAGTCTGGGTGGTATGTGTGCGTTGGGATCGGCTCATTCTGGTTAAAAGATGTGAGATTTCCTTCCTGGTCTGGGGATGTAGCCTGAGTTGTCTGAATAATCGGAGTTGTCTGAATAATCAGAATAAAAACTATTCATCATCATCGTCGTCAAGGACATCCAGGCAGTAAACCAAGTCGGCAGTGACTACGTGCATGACATCCTCGACAGTGAAGTCACCCATTTTTTCCTTCTTGGCTTTCTTCACCACATACGCAGCCACAGGGGTGAAGTCCAAATCATCCCATTCGGCATCTTCTGGCACTTTCTCGAAAAAGTTGCTGTTCTCGTAGTATTCAGTGATGACATCGATAAAATAATACAGTTCATCGTCGGAGAATTTCTCCTTCATCTCATCAGATAGAGATTCACGGATAAATTCCACCTCCTTGGCATCCTCTTCTGCCTGAAGCATCAGTTCATCGTCTATTGCGCTCATAATGGGTTAGGGTTAAAAGGTTAAAAGAAGCTACCTGTTATCTCTTATAAAATCTTATTATCTCTTATTAAATCCTATTATCTCCTATTATATCCTATAATATCCTATAATATCCTATTATCTCCTATAATATCCTATTATCTCCTATAATAACCTAAAGCAGCGCTTTCAGCTTATCCTCGTATGCAGACTTTGCCATAGCTCCCACCACCTTGTCAACCACCTCGCCGTTTTTCAGGAAGATCACAGTGGGGATGTTGCGGATGCCGAACTGTGCAGCCAGCTCATCCTGGTCCTCCACGTCAACCTTGCCGACAATTGCGCTGTCGGCATATTCCTCTGCCAGTTGCTCAATCAGGGGAGCCACACGACGGCACGGTCCGCACCAAGTAGCCCAGAAGTCAATCACCACCGGCTTGCCGGCATTCACAATCTCATTGAAGTTGTCTTTTGTAATTTCCATAATGTATATATTTTAAAAAAAACGATTAACTCAAGTTTCTGAAGTTATTATTTATTGTTTTACAACACATTATCAGTTCTGTTCTGGCAATCAAACCGGATGGCTTTTTGTTAAGCGAAGCGTTTTTTGAAGAACGAAGTTCTACTTTTTGTTAAGTTTTGTCA
>JAEEOB010000120.1 GCA_016284045.1 Bacteroidaceae bacterium | reverse complement strand
GTGGGGGCATACGAATGGGAGCCGTGCGATATTCACAAAGCATTGGAACTATATGAGTCGCAGAACCGGAAATATACCAAGAAGCCTGGTGAGGATCTTAACAGCATACTCACTGGCATCCTGCAGTTTAAAGGAAGAGTCTGTTTCAACATCTGCAAGCCGATTGAACGTCAAGAATTGGATGCTTTCGACAGCCAGACAAACAACGAATATCATCAGTCTGTCGCCAAACTGATTGATTCCAGGATTAACAAGGCTTATACGCTCTTCCCCAATAACTTCATTGCCCATGACCTGCTCTATGGCAACTCAAAATATATCGGGCGATACACAAGGGAGCAGAAGGATGCGTTTGTTTACCGCCTTTCCATGCTCGACCGCTATGAGGAGACCTGCGATATGGAACGGCTGCGCGACATTTTCCTGGCAATCTATGCCAATCCCGTTGATAACCGCTGAAAATGAAAAACCACATCATCCATATTTTCGACTTGATGAAAGCACATAAGGTAGTGGGAATCATCATTTTCTCGCTGATTACAGTGCTGTTGACCGTTTTTATGACCCGGCAGACTTACAAGGAGGATATCTCCGACTTCCTGCCTGTGGAGGGAGACTACCAGCTTGCGATGGACACCTATCAGAAGATAGCGGGAGCCGACCGGATATTTGTGACGGTGGAGCTGGCGGACACGACAAAGAGCGACCCCGACTTGATGTTGGAGGCAATCGACTGTTTTGAACAACTGCTTCAGGAAAACGACAAGGACCGGCTTGCCTCAGACATCACGGCGGCGGTGGATATGGAACGGCTTACAGAGGTGGCGGAATCAGTCTATACGTATATCCCCCTTTTTCTCACCGATGCCGACATCGACAGCATCCAAACCAAAATAGCCGACCCACAATATGTGTACAGCAGCATCGCCCGTGCGAAGCAACAGCTCTTGCTTCCCCTGTCAGGACTGACTGAAATGAACATTCGAAAAGACCCGGCTGGATTGTTTGAACCGATAATCAGCCGCCTGCAAAACCGGTCAAAGCATATTAATTATGAGCTTTATGGAGGAGGGGTATTCACCCCCGACATGAAACGTGCTGTCGTCACCATCCGATCTCCCTTTGGATCAAGCGAGACTGATCAGAACGGCAGGCTTATCGACTTGCTTACACGGACAGCAAGGCAGACGGAAACAGCTGTGGAAGGGGTTGAGCTTCATATCACCGGCGGTCCCGCCATTGCCGTGGGTAACGCAAGCCAAATCAAGACTGACAGCCTGATTGCCGTCTTCTTAGCTGTGTTGCTGATTCTGATTCTGCTGGTCAGAACGATCCGGAGCAAACGGAACATCCTGCTGATTGCCATTTCTGTAGCATGGGGCTGGCTCTTCGCTGTTGGTGGGCTTTCGATGATTCATGCCGACGTGTCGATTATCGTCATTGGCATTTCCTCGCTGATAATCGGTATTGCCGTTAACTATCCACTGCATTATGTTGCTCACCTGCGTCATCAGCCCGACCGTAAAGAAGCGTTGAGGGAAATCGTCACGCCCCTCCTTGTGGGCAATATCACAACCGTAGGTGCTTTCCTTGCCCTCGTTCCCCTCAAGTCATTGGCTTTAAGAGATTTGGGACTGTTCGCGGCTCTCCTGTTGACTGGAACGATTTTGTTTGTGCTCTTTCTGCTCCCGCATATAGTCAAAGTGAGGCAGTCAAAAGCAGAGGGAGCCTGGCTGAGAAAAATCGGAAGCTTCTCTCCAGAACGCAGCAGATGGATTGCAGTTGTCGTGGCAGTCCTGACCATTGTCATGCTCTTTTTCTGTTTTGACAACCGTTTCGACACCAATCTCAGTCATATCAACTACATGACCGACGAGCAGCGCGACGAGATGAAAGCTCTCAGCCAGCTTGTTGCTCAGTCCGATTCGCTTACTACGGTGTATGTTGTTTCTTACGATGTTGATGAGGATAAAGCCATGCAGCGGAGCGAACAACTCAACCAGTGGCTGGATGCACATGACATGGTGAAAGAAAGGAACAGCTGTTATGAATTTCTATGTGCGGAAAAGGAGCGGAAGCACAGGCTGGATCGGTGGCGGCAGTTTGTGGATGCACATGGGGGACAGCTGAAAAAACAGGTGGAGAAAGCGGCTCAGCAAGAGGGATTTACCGAAGGTGTGTTCGATGATTTCTATGCGTTGCTTGAATCTGGACAAAACGATTTGAATCCAATGTGTCTTGGTTTCCTCCAGCGTACACTCTTTGACAATAATGTTCTAATCGACAGCATGCGGCCGATATGCAGAATCGTGGATGAGCTGAAGGTTGATCCAGAAGATGTGCAGCATCTGGAGCGACAAATAAGAGAACAGATGGGGGAGGGTGTAATCGCTTTTGATGTGGAAGGGCTCAATTCCACCATCGCCAATAATCTCTCTGTTAATTTCAACTACATCGGTTGGGCATGTGGTCTTATTGTCTTTTTGTTTCTTTGGTATTCAATGGGAAGCATCGAACTTGCATTGTTGTCTTTCCTGCCCATGGCAGTCAGCTGGATTTGGATTCTCGGACTGATGTCGTTGCTGGGCATTCAGTTCAATGTGGTGAACGTGATTCTCGCCACTTTTATCTTCGGACAGGGCGACGACTATACGATTTTCATCACTGAGGGCTGCCAGTATGAATATGCTTACCGGCGTAAGATGCTTGCCGCCTATAAGTCAAGTATCATCATATCCGCTCTGATTATGTTCATCGGAATCGGCACGCTTATCATCGCAAAACATCCGGCATTACGATCACTCGCTCAGCTCACAATTCTCGGAATGTTCACCGTAGTGTTGATGGCATATCTTATTCCGCCCCTCATCTTCAGGTGGCTCACCCGCAAAAACGGCAAGTTCAGATTGCGGCCGCTGTCTGTCCGGATGTTGTGGGATAAAATGAGAGGTGCTCCTCAACTTGTGTTACCTAAACCCGAATCTCTGAAGCCGTCAGAGGCAGATTCTCCGAAATCGTCTGAACACAAATGTCTTATTTCCTCAAAAGCGGTGAGAAACCTCGTCATCGACCGTTACCGTTATAAAGGCAGGGACATCATGACTACCGTATGTGCTGACTTGCGGCGTTTGGAAACGCATCCCAGATGGTTCGACGAATACAATGGCTGTGAAAAAATGGTTATGCTCAACTCCGGTTACGGACATCTCCCGCTTGCCTTTGCTCTGGCTCATCCCGATATTCAGGTTCTGGCGTTCGACGACAACTCCGACAACATCGCTCTTGCCACCTACAGTGCTGAATCCGTTGCTCCTAACCTCGTCTTCTCCCAGACCGACGAACAACAGATAAAAGAGTATCACGACACCTCCGGAACAGAATTAATCATTCTATAAATTCCAGTGATTCCTGTAAAATAATAATTTAATGTCCAAATAACCAAATAAATGGTAAATAGCAAATGGTAAATAGTAAATGGTAAATGGTAAATAGTAAATGGTAAATGGTAAATAGTAAATGGTAAATGGTAAATAGTAAATATATTTAAGTTCTATAATAATGAAAGAGGAAATCAGAAACCTGCTTGAGGAGTTCCTCCCCCTTGTCGATCTAGACTCCGACTTCCTGTTCGCCGAGCTTGACTCGCTTGGTGTCACAGCCATTATGATGACACTTTCCGAGAAATATGGCATAACACTTGAAGTCGAGGATGCCACACCCAAAAACCTGCGTAATCTTGACAGTATTGTTTATATGGTTAAATCGAAAATATCATGATGATAGAAGCTTATATCCGGCATCACGCTGAGACCATGCCCGATAAGGTGGCTGTTGTCAATGGCAGCCAGTATGTCAGCTATGGCTGCCTGTGGCGGAAAATCCAGGAAAGAGCAGATGAATTACGCAAAAATGGCTTGCGGCAGGGTGGAGTTGTGGTGATGCACACCTCACAGACCATTGACTTTCTTGTCGGATATTTTGCTGTTCATCTCGCAGGTGCTGTAGCTATGCCATTGGAAAAGAGCATGCCCGAAAAGCGGTTTAACGAATTAAGCGAACGTTTTGCCCGATTCAATCCCCCCGAAGGCGTTGCGGACATCCTCTTCACAACAGGCACAACTGGTAATTCCAAAGGGGTGATGATCAGTCATGACACTATCATTGCGGATGCCGAGAACCTTGTCGAGTCACATGGCTACACCAGCCAGACAGTCTTCGTCGTGTGCGGACCGCTCAATCATATTGGTGCCCTTTCGAAAGTATATCCTGTCATGATGCAGGGATCCACACTTGTCATTCTTGACGGTATGCGCAATCTTGAGGCGTTTTTCCAGGCTATGGATTATCCTTCCGACAAGATGGCTACCTTCCTTGTACCTGCGAATGTGAGGATGCTGCTAATGTTGGCAAAAAAACGCATTGCCTTGTTGGCGGACAGAATCGATTTCATTGAGTCGGGAGCCGCACCCCTGTCCCACGCCGATATGAAGGCACTGTGTGAATTGTTACCCAATACTCGGCTCTTCAACACCTATGCTTCCACTGAGACCGGCATCATCGCCACTTATAACTACAATGACGGACGCTGTATGGCAGGATGCATGGGCCATACAATGAAACATGCCGGCGTGAGAATTGACTCAGACGGCCGTATTGTCTGTCGGGGCAGAACGCTCATGACTGGCTATGCTAACGACTTTGAGATGACCTCTCGGATACTGCGTGACGGAGAGCTTTACACCGCAGACCTTGGCAGAATCGATGCTGACGGGATGCTGCATCTCGTCGGCAGGATGGATGATGTCATCAATGTGGGTGGATTAAAGGTCGATCCAGTTGAAGTAGAGAATGTGGCGATGGAGTTGCCCCAGATTGCTGACTGTATTTGTGTGCAGGTGGAGCATCCTGTGGCGGGTTTGGCACTCAAACTGATTGTCGTAATGAAAGACGGCGAGAGCATGGACCGGAAAATAATTGCACGCTTCATCAGCCAAACGCTTGAATCTTACAAAGTTCCCCTCATCTATGAGCAGGTTGACAATATCCGCCGCACTTTCAACGGAAAACCCGACAGGAAATCTTATCGGGTTTAGGTTTTAAGGTTTACTGGTTGGAGTTTAATTGTTGGCTTGTTGAGACGCGCTGTTGTACGTTCTGTAACGAAAAAACAATAAACCACTAATTCTTCTCTCCCAATTCAATCACCTCCAAATCTTTGATTTCAGTGCTGTCGATGGTGAATCTCACGAGTGTGCGCACTAAATGAAATCCCGAAATTCCTGCTGCCCCAGGGTTGATATGCAGACAGCCCAACGTCTTGTCGTACATTACTTTCAGAATGTGTGAATGACCGCTGATAAACAGTTTTGGAGGTCTTGTAAACAGGCTCCCCCTTATGGATGCGTCGTAATGACCAGGATAACCGCCGATATGCTTCATCAGTACATCCACTTCCTCACACTTGAAACGGTATTTCTCTGAAAACCGCATGCGGATGTCCTGACCGTCGATATTTCCATAGACAGCGCGGAGGGGCTTCAGGGCTGCCAGACGGTCGGCAACGCCATTGCCTCCAATGTCGCCCGCATGCCATATCTCATCACATTCACAGAAGTATTTCTCATAACGGGCGTCCCAGTAACCATGTGTGTCAGAAAGTAAACCTATGCGTTTCATTTTTGAAAAAATGTTATTTTATCGCAAAGTTACTAATTTTATGCGGTTTTTTAGCCGTTTTTTTGCGAAAAACCATTACCTTTGCAATTAATTCAGTCCATTTTTATCTTTAAGGGGTATGATAGGTGATAAAAGAAATACCAGAGGGAGCGGCGAAAAGCCCGTCTGGGCGGTGCTTGGTGAAATAGCCAAACTGCTCTGTCTGCTCTGCTGGAAAGGAATCAAGGCGCTCGGACGACTCATTCTCAAAGCATTAATGGTCATCCTCAAATGGGTGGTCAAGGGACTTCTATGGCTTATTGACTCAACCAGATGGCTCGCCCGGAAAACACGTGACTTCTGGAACGATAACAACACACAGGAGAAACTCCGAAAAATTGGCAGGGGGCTTAAGAACGCCCTTCTGGCATTGCTGGCAGGCATCTGGATTGTATTAATTTATATTGGCAAAGGCATTGTATGGCTGCTTAAGAAGCTTTTTGTCGGGCTTCTCCATCTCAGAACCACGTTGAAACTGTTCGGAAAGTGGATTGTCAGAATATCTGTCCGCTTTTGGAACTGGCTCAAACGTCAGGGTAAGAACATAAAGGCATGGGGAGCGAAAAAGAAACAGCAGTATAAGTCCTTTAGAAAGACGAAAGGATTCAAGGGGCTCCTTATCGACATGCGTGACGCGCTAAGGGGCAGCATCTCCAATTATATTGAGAACGACCAGCAGAGTGATAAAGCTGCCGGAACCGATACATCCAAACTATATACCGAGACAGATGTCGAAGATCCAGTTACTATAGACAGCGATTCTGAAAGCGAAAACGAAAACGAGGAAGAGGTGAAAGGCATCCGAAAATTCGGAAGAAAAATCTACAAGGCAATGAAACGCCTTGTGGAGGTTTAGTGTGTAAGGACTTTCTTTATGTATGTCCAATAAATATATCTGATGAATATCCAAAATCACACACTGAGTAAATACACTCTTCACTATTACTTAATTATATGCACAAACTACGCAAATTCATCTTTCTGTTTGTTTCCATCCTGATTGCGGTACCTTCTTCCTATGCCGTGCTCAAGGAGAGCAATCTTTCACGCACTCTCGGAGTGCTGAAAAATGAGTTGGAAAAAGATGCAAAGGACTTGCAGAGGATTATGGAACGGCATAAGGCGCAGCATCTCGAGATGCACAACCAGCTCATCGACTATATGAAACGATGTGAGCAGATAGGACTTATGCTTTATTCACAGAAATCGGATTTCACTTTCGATGTGGCGTTCGCATGTCAGCAGGCGACAGACCTCTACAAGGAACTTCAAAACACGAATGTGCCTTACGGACGAATCAAGGCGCGGATTCAGATGGATGTGGCTCGCTACGACAGCCTCATCTCTATTCTTGAAGCCCTGCCGCCAAGCATTAACAATAAGGAGGAGATGTTTGAGATGGATTCTGTAATGAAAGATTCCATAGCAAAAATTGACTCTCTGCTTACAGACTCGCTCGGTGCAGATTCAATGTTAGAAGCAATGACCAAAGCGGGCAGTACGCTCTTCGGCTCATTTTTAGACTCCACCCGAAGTGACTCAATGAAGAAGACCTCTCCCGTGGCAAACTCCGTTGCAGCAAAATCCGACACTACAAGCCGCAATCAGATGGACGAACCCTTTGTGCTGACCAAAGAGGAACAGAAGGATCGTCTGCTTTGTGTGAAATATGCTAAAACTTTGAGAGACAACTTGCTTGTGTTCCTGAAACTGATAGAGAGGGATAACAGCTATTATGAGAATGTGTCGCAACATGTGGAGAAACTTCATGATTACGCACTGAGCCGATATGCCTTTCTCCAACAGTCTATTTACATGAACGGAGGCACGAATTATTTCAAAATTCTCTTCAACTTTCCGCGTTATTTCAAAATGGCGCAAAGAGACCTCACCGACAAGTATAGCCCTTTTCCAAACCAGAAGTCGGAATGGAGAGGTCCTGTGATCCTGGGAGTCAGCATCTTTATGATTCTGTACATCTTTGTTGCGGTGTTGCTTAGCAACCTCATTATGAGAACCATTCCTTGGTTCATGAGGAAGTTCTTCCCTAAGACTAGTGAGAAATTCAATGAGAAGCTCACCCACAAGATTATCGACAAGGAGGAAATGAAGCTGAAATTCATGCCTATCACTATCGCTCTCGGTATCGCCATTTTCGCACTTGTCATCACCATTATCAAAAACTACCTCTGGGGAAACCTCTTTATCATGGCAGTCAACCTCATGATTACGGTGGCATGGCTTTTCGAAGTCGTGATTGTGTCACTAATCATCAGGCTGAAAGGCTCTCAGGTGCGGGCCGGAATTAAGATTTATCTGCCTTTCCTGGTCATGGCGTTCATCGTCATCCTTTTCAGAATTGTGCTTCTGCCTAACAGCCTCATCAACCTCTTCTATCCGTTACTTCTCCTTATTCTTACCTACTGGCAATACAAAGCTCATAAGAAGTACAGGAACGAGCTTCCACTCAGTGACTCTGCCTACGCATCCGTTTCCATGGGGGCGATGGTTGTGGCATGTGTCTTCGCTTGGATTGGCTATACGCTTGTGGCGGTGCAGATTATCATGTGGTGGATGTTCCAGCTAGCTGCGATTCAGACCATCACCTGTATCTATGACCTCCTGCGTATGTATGAGAACAAGTATATCGTCAGGAAAATAATGAGAGCGAACGGAGTCAAAACTGAGGATGAGATTCTCTCACAAGCTGATACCATGGACGAGAAGACGTTCAAGAGAGCACTGGCAAAGGCCAAGAACGACCACGACCAGGTGGTTACAGGGCTTAAGCGGGGTGACTATTTTACCAAGACCTGGCTTTTCGATTTCATATATAAGACCGGACTGCCCGTGCTCACTGTGATTTCCGTCATGATGAGTGTCAACTGGGCTGCCAAGATTTTTGAGATGTCATCAACTATGAAGGATATCTTCCTCTATAATTTCATCGACCAGGAATATTTGCAACTCTCAATCTTCAAATTATCACTGGTTGTAGAGGTATATTTTATCTTCAAATTCATCAATTATGCCCTCAAATCATACTACTATCATTGGTACAGAAGGGCAAAGAGCACAACAGAGGGCATGAACGAGACGCTCGTCAAGAATATCATCGCCATCCTTGTCTGGGGAGGATTCTTCATCTTCGCGCTCATTCTCCTGCAAGTGCCAAGCGGTGGTATTGCCATCGTCACGACTGGTCTTGCAACTGGTATGGGTTTTGCCATGAAAGACCTTCTTGAGAACTTCTTCTATGGTATATCACTCATGACCGGACGTGTGCGTGTGGGAGATTTCATCGAATGCGACGGCATACAGGGGCGGGTAGAGAGCATTTCCTATCAGAGCACACAAATTGAGACCATTGACGGTAGTGTCATGGCATTTCTCAACTCTGCGCTCTTCAATAAAAACTTCAAAAATCTCACCCGGAACAATAATTATGTCCTGGTGCCAGTGCCAGTGGGAGTGGCTTACGGCTCAGACATTAAAGAGGTGAGAAATGTCATTCTTGAAGCGCTAAAACCTATCAGCGGCAGATTGCCCGACGGACGGTTTGTGGTCAATCCCAAGAAGGAGACCGTTGTGGCTTTCTCCGAATTTGGTGAGAGCAGCATCGACCTCAATGTGAAAATATGGATGCTCGTTGATCAGAAAATACCATTTACAGCAAAAGTGAAGGAGGTCATCTATGATGCGCTTAACGAACATAATATTGAAATTCCATTTCCGCAGCGCGACCTCCATATCATCCCTCCTGCTGAGAACTTACAGACCGGAACTGACACCGTCCCGACGGTATCATCCGTAAACTAAGGGCAAAAAACTAAAAACTGAAATCTATATCACCTGTAAACAGCCCAAAAAATCACGATTTTGAAAAAAAACGCATGTTTTTTGAAAAAAAAATGAATTTAGTAGTGTTGTAAGAAAAAAAAGTGTTATTTTTGCTTTCGATATTATGAATCATGCCATTTTCATATTTTCTAACTAAAAAGATTACTTTTGCGAACAGATAATTTATTTAAATAAACCCTATGGAAATCAAAAAGTCGAAAAAGGCCAGCCTTGAGGACATGAAAAGTTCAAATTTCCTGATTGGACTGATTGTCGCTCTGGCGTTGCTGTTCTTCTTCTTTGAGTTTACCTCATTCTATTATGAAGCACCGCCGCCAAAAGTAGAAACTGTCCATTATGAACTCACCGAAGAGGAAATCGTGCCTATCACGCAGCCTGTCATCACTGCGGCTCCACCACCACCAGCAGATATACCGCCGGTTGTGGAAGTCCTCGAAATCGTTGAAAACGATGAGAAAATCGAGGAAGAGAAGCAAATCGAGTCGACGGAGGATACCCATCAGTCAATTGCCGGACCTGCCGCTAACGTTACACCTGGACCGGTTATTGCTGTAGAGGGATCAGGACCTCCCGGACCTCCAGTGGAAACAACTGTTGCTCCGCCTCCGCCACCACCACCTCCACCACCACCACCACCACCACCACCAGTGGTTGAGGAAGAGAAGGTTGATGAGAACCAAATCTTCGAGGTCGTTGAGGTGCAGCCTGAATTCCCAGGCGGTATGGACGCACTTATGCAGTATCTGCAAAAGAATATCCGCTATCCGTCGAGGGCACAGGAAAACAACATTCAAGGACGTGCAGTGCTTAAGTTCGTCGTAGGAAAAGACGGATCTGTATCTGGCGTTACTGTTGTGAAATCTCTTGACCCTGACTGCGACAAGGAGGCAGTAAGAGTGATATCCAGCATGCCGAAATGGAAGCCGGGTAAACAGTCAGGAAAACCTGTTAACTGTTATTTCACCTGCCCTGTGATGTTTAAATTGCAATAAGATTACTTTGAAAATAAGAAAGGTCGCATAATTTTTATTGTGCGACCTTTTTTCAGTTTTCAGTTTTTATTCCGATTTCTCCGAATAATCTGATTTTTCAAGATAATCTGAGAGTTCCTTTTGCATATTTTATTTCCAAATGAAATTTCAACTTCCTGTTTTCATGGAAAAAAAACTGTGAAATAATTCTTAATTAAAAAAAATTACTAATACTGATGTTTTCACAACCTGAAATTACACAAATCATCAACGACGCACTTCAGCGGATTCAGACAAACCAGCATGTTGATCGTCTATATGAACCCGTCAGATATGCCATAGCAAATGGTGGAAAGCGTATTCGCCCGTTGCTTATGATTATGGCATATAATCTCTTTAGAGACGATATCCTCAGAATCATAGATAATGCCATTGCCATGGAAGTTTATCACAACTTCACTCTCCTGCACGATGATGTGATGGATAAGGCCGTGATGAGAAGAGGTAAACCATGTGTACATGTGAAGTGGAACGAGAATGCAGCAATTCTGTCAGGTGATACAATGCTAGCCCTTTCCTATAGGCTCATGACCGAAAACCGTGCTTTTTTTAACTGTGATGCAGACCCTGCTGCACTTTATGATGCTATGCAGCAGGCGGTTAATACTTTTAATGAGGCAACAATCGGAGTTTGCGAAGGGCAGCATCTTGATATGGATTTTGAAACCATGGACGATGTGTCGGAGAAGCAGTATATGGATATGATAAGACTTAAGACATCACTGCTTTTGTCATGCTCGCTAAAAATCGGTGCCCAGCTCGCACTTGCCCAACCCAGACAGGCGGATTTGCTTTACACATTTGGGGAAAAAATCGGACTGGCATTCCAGCTTCAGGATGATTTACTTGATGTTTATGGCGACCCGAAAGTGTTTGGAAAAAACATCGGAGGTGACATCGTGGCAAATAAAAAAACGTTTATGTTGATAAAAACTTTGGAAATGGCAAGCGATAAACACCGCCAAGAACTGAAGAAATGGATTGCCATGACAGATTTCGCCAATGAAGATAAAATCAAAGCGGTTACACATTTATATAATGTATCTGGAACACGGCAGGTTTGTGAACAGAAAATCAACGAACTTTTTGCTGAAGGCATGGAGGCGCTTGACCAACTCAATGTCACAGACGATAAAAAAAATCCTTTCCGGCAGTTTGCTCTCAAACTCATGAACCGTCAGTCATGATGTTGTCCTTGGTTTTTACTAAATATGAAGATGATTCATGAATACCAGTAAGCTAAATGCCAATATGTAAGATGATTAACTATTGAAACAACTTAATAATTCGTAAATGTCAAATGGCATAATCGTAACCGTTTATGATTGACACCCATTCACATATCGACGCTGAAGAGTTCGACAACGACCGAGAAGATGTTATAAACCGTGCCAAAAATGCTGGTGTGGAGAAAATTCTTATCCCAAATGTGAACCCAAATTCGCTGCCTGTTGTTGAGAAAATATGCGGTGATAATCACGGTTTCCTCTATCCTATGATTGGGCTTCATCCAGAAGATGCCAACCCAAAAGATATGGACATCGATGCTTTTATGGACTATATGGAAAGTCGCCTTCAGACCACACATCCCTTTGTGGCGATAGGCGAGGTGGGACTCGACTATTATTGGGATGCAACCTACAGACATCTTCAGATGGAAGTGTTTGAGACACAGGTGAAATGGGCGGTGAAATACAACCTTCCACTGATGATCCACTCACGAGAGGCACATGACGACCTCATTAGAATTCTAGGCAACCACTATTGCGATAATCTCAAGGGGGTCTTCCACTGCTTCACGGGTGATCACAGACAGGCTCAGGAAGTTCTCGAGTTTAATAATTTTATGCTCGGTATTGGTGGTGTGGTCACATTTAAGAAAGCGACACTCCCACAGGTACTTGCGGATTGTGTGCCCTTGTCGCGAATCGTACTTGAGACAGATGCCCCTTACCTTGCACCAGTTCCATACCGAGGGAAACGCAATGAACCCTCCTTCCTGCCTTCAGTTATTAACAAGCTGGCGGAGGTTTACAGATGCAATGCCGCTACAGTTGAGACTTCCACAACCAGAAATGCTAATCTTGTCTTCACCAATATCAGCAACTGATTTTTTTAATATATTTGTATGTATAGATAATCTGTAGCGTGTCTTGTTCCTGATATCTTTAATTAAGATACTAAAAACTATTATTATAATCTGACTACCCCTTTTTTCGCCTTTTTTTTATAAAAAATGGTTTTTTTTAATAAAAAATGCAACTTTAACACCATCTTATTAAAAACATAAAGAAAAATTTATTATTTTTGTTGAAGATTTTGCGGTTATGTCAAAAAAATGTTGTAACTTGCAAAAAATTTGAACGAATAATACTTGGAGAGATGCTCGAGTGGCTGAAGAGGCACGCCTGGAAAGCGTGTAACCGTCCAAAGCGGTTCGCGGGTTCGAATCCCGCTTTCTCCGCATAATTGTATGGCATGAAATACATAATTCTAATTAATGTAAGTAAAATTAAATAATTATTAATCTTAAAATTTTAACCAAAAAATGAAAAAAGTATTTGCAATTATTGCATTGATGGGAGTTTTTACTCTTGGAATGACACAGTCAGCTTATGCTCAGGATGAGGCTGAGGCTGCTGCTGAGAATGTGGAAGCTGCTGCTGGTGACGACCAGGCTGCTCCTGAAGCTACCGCTGAGCCAGCTGCCGGTGAGGAAGCACCTGCAGAGGCTGTTGAAGGTGAAGAGGCTGCTACCGACTCTGCTGCTGTAGATGAAGAAGCACCTGCTGAGGAAGAAGCTGCACCTGTTGCTGAGGAAGAGCCTCAAGGTACAAGCGGTTTCTACAAGACTATCAAGAGATACTTCATCGAGGGTTCTGCCGGCTTCATGGCACTCCCTGCTCTCGCTCTTGTGTTCGGTCTTGCATTCTGCATTGAGCGTATCGTTTATCTTACACTTGCAGATGTGAACACAAAGAAAATGAAAGAGGACATCGAGGATGCTCTTGTTAACAAGGGTGACGTGGAAGCAGCTAAGGAAATTGCACGCAACACTCGTGGGCCTATCGCTTCGCTCTACTATCAGGGACTGATGAGGGCAGACGAAGGCGCTGAGTCTATCGACAAGGCTGTTGTGGCTTATGGCGCTGTTCAGTCGTCTAACCTCGAGAAGGGCTGCTCCTGGATCACACTCTTCATCGCAATGGCACCGTCTCTCGGATTCTTGGGAACTGTGATCGGTATGGTGCAGGCGTTCGATGATATCCAGAAGGCTGGTGACATCTCCCCGACAGTCGTTGCAGGTGGTATGAAGGTGGCCCTTTTGACAACCATCCTTGGTATCGTGGTTGCGCTTTTGCTCCAGTTGCTCTACAACTACATCCTCTCAAAGATCGAGGGTATCACTGCCGACATGGAGAATGCTTCTATTGACCTCCTCGACACAACTTACAAGTACAACGTTAAGAAAGCTCGCAAGTAATCTGAAAGCTCGTGTTTCTTAAAGCGTATTTATTAACCCTTAATAAAAAGGAGAACATTAAATGGATATTGAAAAAATTAGTAAATATTTGCTTTACGGGCTCTTCGGAGTGTCAGCGTTGATTTTCATCTGTTTCTTTATATTCGGATTCGGAAATGAATATGAAGCTGACCCTACTAAGAATAATCCGGCTCTCACCGATGTGGTGATTGTATGGTCGCTTATTCTGGCCGTGGTGGCATTCGTCGGCATGATTGTCGCTTACATCATGTATATCAGGCAACACGGAGTGGAGAAATCCCTCTTCTACACTTGGGGACTTCCTATCGTTACGCTCATTATCGGTGCCGTTATCGGCTTCGCTAACCGTCATGACACACTCCTCATCAACGGACATCAGTGGAATACTCCAGAGGATTCACCGGAACCGTTTAAGCACGCTGGAGAAATCGTTATCTCCGATGCTTCTATCATTTCTGTAATCATTCTCTCTGTTATCGCCATCGCGGCTATCATTTGGAGTCTTGTGAAACGTAAATAACAGGAGGTGATATGGGAAAGAAAAGAAAAGTACCTGGATTGAACTCTAGTTCAACGGCCGACATCTCTTTCATCCTCCTCATCTTCTTCCTCATCACAACGTCTATGGACACAGACCAGGGATTGGCTCGTACTCTCCCCAGACCGCCAGAAGACGAAAACCAGCAGAACGAGAAGAAGGTTAAAGAGAGAAATATCCTTAACATCCGTATCAACAAGGACAATTATATCATGATTGCCACTCTTACGGATGAGGAATATTTAAAATCTACAGCCGAAATCACTGAGAAGGCTAAGAAGTTTATTCTCAACACAGAAAACGACCCTAACCTCCCAGAAGTGGTGGAAAAGGATTTCGATTTACTCGGAAGACTCAGGGTTACGCCTGAACACGTGATTTCTGTACAGACAGACCGTGGAACTAGCTATGGTGTCTATTTCCAAGTGCAGGATGCGCTTGTGAAGGCATACAACGAAGTGAGAAACGAGTTGGCCAAGGAGAAATTCGGATGCACTTACGAACAGTGTACCGACAAACAGAAGGCTGCTATCCGAAAGGCACGCCCTATGATGATTTCCGAGGCAGAACCTAAACGTTTTGGTAAAGCATTGTAATTTATGAGCAGATTTAATAAAGACGGCGGCAGAGAAATGCCCGAGATGAATACCTCATCTCTCCCTGACTTGATTTTCTCCATCCTTTTCTTCTTCATGATGGTTACTACCATGCGTGAGGTGACGTTGAAAGTGAAGATTGACAAGCCACAGGGTACTCAGCTTGAGAAACTTGCTCGTAAATCGGCAACATCGTTTATTTACATGGGTAAACCGACCTCCGTTGCTGACGGTACTGGTACCCGTGTGCAGATCAACGACAAGCTGCTTTCCAACGACGAGCACTTCTCAAATATTGTAACGCAGTATATACTCGATGAGCAGGGAAAAATCGGAGACAAGGACAAACCGTTCTTCACTGTCTCACTGAAAGTGGATCATGAGACACCGATGGGTTTTATCACTGACCTTAAGCAGGTGCTCAGAAAAGCTTACGCTCTGAAGATTGTATATTCGGCTAACAAACTGACAGAACACGACGATTAGATTTTCTAATAGCACTCAATACGGAGCACTTCTAAAAAGGTGCTCCGTTTTTGTTAGTCTCTGATTTCTTTTTTATTTTTTGTGTGAAAGAATCCTGAATTATTTATTATTAATTAATTGTGAAACAATATCTCGACCTACTCAACAGAATCCTTAATGAAGGGGTTGAAAAGACCGATCGTACCGGCACTGGGACTATCTCTGTGTTTGGAAATCAGATGCGATTCAGTCTTGAAGATGGTTTTCCCTTGCTCACCACCAAGAAACTGCATCTCAAATCGATTATATATGAGCTGCTGTGGTTCCTCAAAGGTGATACCAACGTAAAATACCTTCAGGAGCATGGAGTCCGCATCTGGAACGAATGGGCCGACCCTGATGGTAGTCTCGGACATATCTATGGCTATCAATGGAGAAGTTGGCCCGACTATAATGGTGGACATATCGACCAAATCCAACAGGTGGTTGATCAAATCAAAAACAACCCCGACTCCCGCCGCATGATAGTGTCAGCCTGGAATGTTGCAGACATCGAAAATATGAATCTCCCGCCTTGCCATATACTTTTCCAGTTCTATGTGGCACAGGGCAAGCTCAGCCTCCTCCTTTATCAGCGCAGTGCCGATTCTTTCCTTGGAGTGCCATTCAACATTGCTTCCTATTCACTCCTTCTTATGATGATGGCACAGGTGACGGGACTAATACCGGGTGACTTTATCTATACCACCGGTGACACTCATCTCTATCTCAACCACCTTGAACAGGCACGTCTCCAGATAACTCGTACCCCCCGTAAGCTTCCTGTCATGCTTATTAACCCGGACGTGAAAAGTATTTTCGATTTCGACTACAACGACTTTCAGCTCCAGGACTACAATCCCTACGATCACATCAAAGCCACTGTTTCTGTCTAGGAATTGATCGTCTAAATTATAAACATAATTAAACAACTAAAAACTAAAGTCAAAAACTTAAAAATGATTTCCATTATCGTCGCTATCGACCGGAACAACGCCATAGGCATCGGCAACAAGCTCATTTATTGGCTTCCCGACGACCTCCGTCGTTTTAAGCAACTCACTACAGGCAATACCATCATCATGGGGCGTAAGACTTTCGAATCGCTCCCTAAAGGTGCGTTGCCAAACCGTCGTAACATTGTCCTCTCACGTAATAAAAACATCTCCTTCCTTGGAGCTGACGTGTTTTCCTCTTTGAAGGATGCGCTTGACGACTGCCGACATAAGGCTGAGGAGGGCTGCGACGATGCCAAGGAAATCTTTATCATCGGCGGCGCATCCGTTTATCGTCAGGCTTTGCCTTTTGCCGACCGTCTCTGTGTCACTGAAATCGACGCAACAACTGACAATGCAGACACCTTTTTCCCCGATTTCGATCGTTCCGAATGGACGGAGACTTTCCGCGAATCCCATCACGCCGACGAACGTCATCCTCATTCTTTCGCTTTCGTAAATTTGGAAAGGCGAATTTGATTTCTGACCTTTTTTGTGGTTGATTGATTATCATGTACTACGAGGGTGTGTCAGTTTTTTTGACACACCCTCATTGTATTCTTTGCGTTATATTAGAACTTGTTAATAGAAAATCAGTGTCAGCAGGTATGCGATGGTGGTCGATACTGCCACACAGATGAGGCCCGGCATCATGAACGAGTGGTTTAGCAGGTATTTGCCAATGACGGTAGTACCTGATCGGTCGAAGTTCACTGTGGCAATGTCCGAGGGATAGTTCGGGATGAAGAAATATCCATAGACAGAGGGTAGCACACCGAGCAGCACCGGACCGGGGATGCCCAGCTTATAAGCGAGCGGCAACATGGCTACCACTACTGCTCCCTGAGAGTTGATGAGCACAGAAACCAGGAAGAACACCAGCGAGATGCTCCACGGATATTGAGCCACAATGCCTTCCAGTCCCTCTTGCATCTCTTTCATATAGTTGGAGAAATAGGTGTCGGCAAGCCACGCGATACCGTATATTGCCACGACTGCCACCATGCCTGATTGCCATACCGGTCCGGCAACAGCTTTCTTTGGGGATGCCTTACAGAAGATAATCATCAGTGCGGCGGCGGCTATCATCACGATTTGTATCACCAGATTCATTGCCAGCGGCTTGTCGAAATGTTCTGTCAGCCCGTTGACCTCGATTTTCGCTTTTACCAGTTGGTCAGCGGTGATGCTGACATCGGGGGATACGGCCAATGGTGCAGCGTCTTTTACTGCGCGAAGTGTGTCGTGGTGAGGAAGTAGGCTTTCTACAGCAGCGAACATCACGATGACGGCAAGTGCTCCTAAGAAGATATAGACGGCCAGTTTTGCCGATTTCGGAATATCCTTGTCGAGTGTTGTGGCAGATGAACCGTAGATATAGGCTTTCTGCTCAGGATTTTGAAGCTTTGCCTGGAATTCAGGGTCTTTGTCCAAGTCCTTGCCACGGTTGTAACTTGCAAGAGCGGCAGCCATAAGTCCGCACAAACAGGCTGGAATCGTAATCATCAGCACCTGCGGAATCGTCACATCGAAACCGTTGGCACCGGAGATGCTCACGAACGCCACAACTGCTGCGGCGATAGGGGAGCATGTGATACCCACCTGACTCGCCACACTCGCCACGGCACAAGGACGCTCAGGACGGATGCCCTTCTTCAGTGAAATGTCGCATATAATCGGCATCAGTGTATAGACCACATGTCCTGTGCCTACCAGCACTGTCAGGAAGAAAGTGCAGAGGGGGGCGAGAAATGTGATACGTCCAGGATGTTTTCGTAGCAGTTTTTCGGCCAGTTGTATCAGCCAGTCCATTCCGCCTGATGCTTGCATGATACCAGCGCAGGTCACCGCTGCGATGATGATGTAAATCACATCAGTGGGAGGGGAACCCGGTTTCAGACCGAATCCGAATACCAGGATGGCAAGTCCAATGCCAGAGATGGCACCAAGGGCAAGGCTGCCATAGCGTGAACCAACCCAGAGTGCGCCAAGCACAATGAACAGTTGGATAATCATTAGGAATGTAGCCATGTTTTTTTACGGTTATGAGGTTATGCGGTTGTACGGATATATGGTTATTAGGTTATATGGTTATTTTTCGTCTTCTTGTCTTACAGGTTCAGATACTTCTTCGCTAAATCAAGAAGGAACTCCGCGGTGCCTTCTATTCCTAAAAGCGACGAGTTGATGCACACGTCGTAGGAGCGGCTGTCGCCCCAGTTGTTCTCGCTGTAGAAGTTGTGGTAGTCAGAGCGCACAGCGTCTGTCTGCTCAATCAGGTCTTTTGCCGTTTCCGATGAGATGTCGTTGCGGTCCATCAGGAATTTCACGCGTTGATCGTAGTCTGCACGGATGAAGATACTCAGGTGACGCGGGTGGTCACGCAGAATGTACTCTGAACAACGGCCCACGATGATGCAGTCCTCATTCTCCGCTTTTTCGCGGATGATGTCCGACTGGAACTTAAACAGCGACTCCTGACTCATACTGTTGCGGTAGAAGTTGCCGTAAGAGGCGAAAGGAGACGACAGCGTGCGCATCAGATAGGAGAATGTGCCTTTATGGGGCACTTCATCTACTTTCTTGAACACTTTTGGAGAGATACCGCTCTCCTCGGCTGCCATCTGAATCAGACTGCGGTCGTAAATTGGAATATTCAGATGTTTTGCCATCAGCTCACCGATGGCTTTGCCGCCACTGCCGATTTCACGGCCAATGGTGATGACGTATTTTGATTTCTCTTCCATAATGAATGTGAATTAGATGTTCTTGGTTGTTAATTATGTATTCCTTATTATAGATTAATAATTATCAGTTAAGAGTTTTGACTGCCTTCAGGCCGCCTTTACGGTAGAACCGCCAGAGCATGTAAGCTGAAAATAGTACGGAGATGACATCCGATACTGTAATACTCAGCCACACACCTTTAGTTCCCCAGATACTCGGGAATGTCAGCAGGAAAGGAATTAGGAATATCAGCTGCCGTGTAAGCGACAGGAAGATGCTGGTTTTCGCCATTCCTATGCTCTGGAAGAAATGTCCTACGACGATGGCGAATCCGATAAGTGGTGCGGCTAACTGTATGATCCGCATTCCCTCCACAGACAAATCTGTCAGACGTTCATCGGATGTGAACAGCCGTATTGGAAGGGTAGGGAAGAACTCGCATACCACAAACGATACAACCATCACCACTGTGGCATAGCCGATGCAGTCACGCAGCACTTTGGTCACGCGGGGATATAGCTGGGCACCGTAATTGTAGCCGGCTATCGGTTGCATACCTTGACAGATGCCCATTACAATCATTAGAAACAGGAACGTGATGCCGTTGATGATGCCGTAGGCTGCAATGGCGATATCCCCTCCATGGGTGGAGAGTCCTTTATTTATTAGTATCACCACCATGCAGGCGCAAAGCTGCATACAGAAAGGAGACAGCCCTATTTTCAGGATGTTCTTCACAATGCGGCTGCGCAAACCATATATCCCGCGGTGCAGATGAATCAGGTCGTTTTTGTTGCTCATTACCGACCACACGTATGCCAGAGCGAACATCTGAGAGATGATGGTGGCGATGGCTGCTCCGCGGATGCCCATTTCGAACGTGAAAATAAACAAAGGGTCGAGTACCGAGTTTATGATTACCGTGCCGATTGTGGCGTACATGGCTATTTGGGGATGACCGGTAGAACGAAGTGTGGCATTCAGGCCTAAGTAAAGATGTGTGATCACGTTACCAAGCAGAATCACGAACATATACTCACGGGCATAACCCACCGTCTGCTCGCTCGCTCCGAAGAAATAAAGCAGCTTGTCGATGAATACAATTCCGAAAACGGCTAAAAGCAGTCCTACGATAATGTTCAGTGTCACAACGTTACCGAGAGTCCGCTCTGCAGCCTTGTTGTCTTTCTGCCCCAATTTTACAGACATATAGGTGCTTCCTCCAACGCCCACCATCGCACCGAAAGCGGCACTCAGGTTCATGATAGGAAATGTCACTGCAAGCCCTGACAAAGCCAAGGCACCCTCTGCCGTGTTCGTGCCGATATGTCCGATGAATATGCGGTCCACGATATTGTAGAGTGAGGATGCGGTCATGGCAACAACAGCCGGCAGCGCATATTGCATCAGCAGCTTGCCGACATCTTTCGTGCCAAGCTCTTTCGTGCGGTCTATTGTCTGCCTTTCAGACATAGTCAGTTTTTAAAATATTTCTTAATTATGAATATTTAATTATTACTTAAGCTCGCTCCATTTCGGGGGAGTTACGTTCAGCAGGTGCTTCACGAAGAAGTCGTAACGTTTGTGTTCACCGTAGGTCTCTCCCATCGTGTGATGGGCACCAGGGATAACCACCAGCTCAAAGTCCTTGCCTGCTTTCTCCAAGGCGTTCACCACCTGCATGGTCGATGACGGATCCACATTATCGTCTAATTCGCCCACAAGCAGCATAAGGGGGCGTTCCAGTTTCGAAGCGTTCTCCACGTTAGATGCCGCACGGTAGCTGTCGTCAATCGGATAGCTCATCCACTGCTCGTTCCACCATATCTTGTCCATGCGGTTGTCGTGGCATCCGCAGGCTGCGTAGGCTGCCTTGTAGAAGTCTCCATGGAACAGAACGGCTGCGAGTGCCTCCTGGCCACCCGCGGAGCAGCCGTATATTCCCACGCGGTCAACATCCATATAAGGGTATTTCTCGCAAGCCGCCTTAATCCATGCGATGCGGTCTGGGAATCCGGAGTCTTGCAGGTTTTTGTAGCAAACCTCTTCAAACTCGCGGCTTCGGAACGATGTGGACATGCCGTCGAGTTGAACCACGATAAAGCCAAGCTCAGAGAGGTCTGCAAGATTATAGAGCCATGGTGTGAACGACTTCGGAACATATTGGTCACCAGGACCAGAGTAGATATATTCAATGACTGGATACTTCTTTGTGGGGTCGAAGTTCGTCGGACGCCGTATCAGTCCCCACATGTCCGTTTTGCCGTCACGTCCTTTTGCCACGAACACCTCCGGACGGTCCCAGCCGTTCTGTTCCAGACTGCTGATGTCGGCACGCTCCAGCTCTTTCAGCACTTTGCCGTCAGAAGCACGTCGCAGCACGGTCACCGGCGGATTCAATATTGTGGAGTAAGTGTCTATCAGATATTTATGATCCTCGGTATAACGGACACTGTGGTTACCTTCCTCAGGATTCAGACAAACGAATCCCTTCCCGTCGATGCCGATGCGGTAGTGATGAATCAGATAAGGGTCTTCCTCTGTGGCGTTTGTGCCAGCGAACTGGCCGTTCTTACGGCTGTCCGACTCACGCAGCCCTGTGTGACCGTTTGCGGAAAAGTATATCAGCCCTTTCTTCTCATCGATATGGTCGATGGACCGAACATAGAAATCACCCTTCGTAATCTGACGTATCAGCTCGCCTTTCTCTTTGTCGTAGAGGTAGATGTGGTTGTAGTTATCGCGCTCGCTGGTCCAGATGATATACTTGCCGTTTTCAAAGTCGTGGCGGTACTGACGGTTGTAATTCACGTACTTGTCGTTTTTCTCTTCGATGAGGACACGTACGTCGCCCGTCACTGCGTCCAGTTCCAACACTCGGAAAGTGTGATGACCTCGCTCGTTGAACTCAAATGTTAGATGGCGGTTGTCTTTCTCCCATACGGGGGCATCTACGCGGTACTGGCTTGCAAACAGCTTTGTGTCGGGTTCTGTCACACGCCCTGTTGCCACTTCCACCACCACGGGTACCCGGTAGTTCAGAGAGTCTCCAGGTTTGGCATATTCCTGCTTGTGGAGCTTGGGCTGAAGCTGGTCGCGGGGTGATGACTCCACATAATAGACATAACGTTTCGGGGCTGGCTTAATTCTGACTGTAGCATAATATTTCCCGTCCTCAGAGAACTTTCCCCATGATGAATAGTAATAGGTGCTGTCACCATTCGTTGTCAGTGCATGCCCTACACTGTCGTTTGGCAGCGACCGTACCCACAGGTTGTTGTCTTTGTGGAAAATCTCTATATCTCCTTTCGGACTACGCTGACGTCCGTCTTTTTCGTCGGGCACCTCCATCCAGTGGCGCTGACGTCCCCAGGGACGATGCATGGGTTCGCCCTCTTTCAATGTCTGAGTTTCCAGGTCATAATTCCAGCGTCTGCCTTCAAACTCAAACATCATCCGGTCGTGTTCTGCTTTATCATCACCGCCAGCTGGTATCATACGCGTATTCTCGCCAGCTGGTATCACACGCACGTTGTTCAGGTTCATACGGTTGGCATAAACCTGCTTGCCGGTTTTATCGGATAACTGGCTCCTTAGTTGCTCCTTGTCGAACAGAGGGGACACTGTCTCCTTGTCGCAATCCACCACCTTGTAAGCTAAGCCGCCACCGCTGCTCTCGCTGTACCAGAAACGGTGGGTCTTGCCGATTGCTTGGGCTTTCACGTCGCCGTGAAGCATCTTGTTGGAGTATTTTCCGCGGATGCTCCAGGCGCGCTTATAATCCTCAACGGTTCCTTGGCTGTAGGCAGACAGATAACCGGCTGCCAGCAGCATCAACATATATGTTCTCAGTTTGTTCATAAATATAAATGGTTATTTGCTGTCTTTGGCTTTTGGTGAAGCACCCGTTGTTCCCTCCACTTTAGGTTGTCCTTTGGTTTCTTTGAAGGTAACGTTCTCTGCTTCGCCCATAGCTACGTCGAGAAACTCATGTGCGCTGATTTTCACAGGCTCAACCATAAATTCTGGCACGTTATAAGATTTTAGCTGATAGCGGTAGTAGTCGGGGTCTTCCTGCGGCAGTTCAAATGGCTTGTGAGCCTTGCCGTTTTTGTCGAAATAGGCAATGTAGAGGCGGCTGTAGTTGCCGTCGTCGCGGCGGGTGGCAAACAGGATCCAGCGTCCGTTGCTCGACCATGAATGATAGCTCTCTGCCTCCAGGCTGTTCACTTCGTCGAGCGGTCTGCTCTCCATTGTCTGCAGGTCGGTCAGGTAGAGGTCGGCATCAGGATGCCAAATATGGAAGCAGCCGAAATTGCCAAGTCCGTAGAGCAGATAGCGTCCGTCGGGGCTTATTCTCGGAATCGTAGCGCTCTTGCTGCTGTCGGCGGCGTTGAACACCAACTCACGTTCGCCGAATGTCTTGTTTTTCGGGTCAAACGCCTTGCGGTAGATGTTGTAGCGGATTTCTTTGTATTTGTCGATAATCTGCGACTGATGACGCTGCGTCTTGGGATCAAGCTTGCCGCCGCTGCCATACACATCCACAGATTTCGACTCGCCAACTTTCGCCGTGTCGTTAAACTCAAAGTGGGCAGAGCAATAGTAGAGTGTTTTGCCATCGGGAGCCCACCATGGGAACACCTCAAACTCAGTGGAGTCGTTGGCGATGATGCTCACTGCGTTCTGCTCGATATCGTAGAGAATCAGGTCGCTTGCCGCATCTTGAACCTCGATTTTTGCACGGTCTTTTGTGTGGAACGACTGTCCTGTGTTGTTTGTTGAATAGGCTATCAGTGGAAGGGTGGGGTGCCACGACGGATAGACACCTGCGCTGATGGTCTGCTCAGTCTTCAAATTGATTTTCTTTGCATTGCCCTTATACACGAGCATTGTGCCGCCGTGGGCCTGACGCATGTGGAACTGCATGTTGTCGGTTTTGTAGTTCTGATACGAGTGGCAGTTGATGCACTGGCCCTCTGCCTCCGTGGAGATGAGCATGTTGTTGTAAATCTCACGCTCATCGAAATTGGTCAGGTTACGCTCGCAGATGCGCAGCTCTTCGTATGCCACATACGACGGGTTAATCAGACGGTAGGAGATGTAAGGGTCGATTTCCTCTTCTGCCACGCTGATGGTGAACGCCTTGAAGGCCCGCCATGAACCGGCATCCTTCGCAAACACCTCAACTTTGATGTCCTTGCCCTTACTTGCCGACATCATGGATTGCCATTCATCCTCTGGTATCTGCACCTTGATACCGTCACCGTAGGTTTCCTGATTGCCGGCACCGTCGGTCAGTCGTGCCACCACCTCGTCGCAGCGGTCGAGCACCTTGAAATTCAGTGGAGCGATATTTGATGGAACCACCACATCTGTGTAATCAGGGAATATTTTCGGCTGTGAATTCATTTCCTTTGCATTTTCCGGCACCTCCGGGTGTTTGTTCTTACAGGATGTCATCACCAGCCCCATGGTTATCACACCAATATATAATATAATTAGCTTCTTCATGATTCGATAAATCTTAATTCTTTAAATACTTTAATCAAAAATCCCTTTAGTAGGTGTGTACACCGCGTGAGAAATAATAGAACCACCAGAACGTGTCGCCAAACTGGTCAAAGCATTCTTGGCCGACTTTCTGGGTCAGCGCATCGTCTTTATATTGTCTGCTGTATTGCTGAAGCAGGCGGGTGGTCACATTTTTGAAGCTCGCATAGCGGTTCACAATCAGATTCTTGTCGAACGGCATGTGGCTGATATCAACTTTATGCTCTAAGTCGCCATACAGATATGCTGCCTCCTGATAATGAATCGGCATAGGCTCTTTCTCATGCAGGTCGGCATATTTGAAGAACCGTGGCCAGAACAGGCTGATGTCTTTCTGTATCAATGAGAATGCCAGGGTAGCTTCCTGAAATTTGGGGTTGCTGTTCATCATGTGGCTGAAATAATTAATCAGATACATCTCAACCAGTCCCTGGTCGCCGTCAAGCACATTGTGGAATGCGTTGAACATCGGCTGAACACATTTATACTCCTCGCTGCTTTCATAAAGCTTGCGGTCATGTAGCATCGCTAGGCGCTTGTCTGCCCAGTCCTTATGGAAAGTGGTGCTGCGCAGGATGTCAATATATTTTGCTGCAACCTTGTCCTCGCCGGTCATCATCGCACTGCGTATAAGATTTTTCAGGATGTCAACGCTGAATTCGTATTCAACACCATTCTCAATACACCAGCGGATGGAGAAGTTAGTCTTTCCGTAAAGGAAGTAATAGAGCGGTCCGCAGGTGGTGCATAGGTTCACGCGGAGCGAGTCACGCTCACGGTCACCGAGTATCTCGTTCGGATCCATGTCCTTGAATTTCTCATCGTCCTTGATTTTTTTCTCAGGGTCTTTCACGTAAGTATAGACCTTCGGGCGTACTGTGCGGTTGTCGTATTTGAACATGTTGTAGCCGATGGAACCGAGGTGGAGCAGGGCAAGGTTCTGTCCCATGATCATCTCACGTGTGTGAGGTCCCACTGATTCTTTGCTGCTTTCGAGTGCGTCCTGCCATTCACACTCTCCAAGCTGGCGGTACATCTTCAGCTCGGTTTGGAAGTTCTTGTCGTCGAAGTTGTGCCAGGAAACAAGCAGGAAATAGCCGGCAAGCAGCACCACCGAGGCTATGCTTGTGAATAAGGGCAACTTAACGAAATTCCAAACGGTATTCTTTTTTTCTTTAACCTTATTGAATAATCTAAATGGAATGATATAAAATAATGGGATACAAGCCAGCACAATGAAAAGCATATTTTTTGCGCTCTCAGTGTATTTGTCGTTTAAGAACTGAGGAAATAGGGCGAAATAGGCATCCTCGGGGCGGATGATCATGTAGTGCTGAACATAGATTTTCGGCACTATAATGATGGCAGCCACAGCCACAACTACTGCGGCATAACGGCTGAAGTCTTTTGCGTTCCAACCAGCTTCGTCAGTGGGCTCCGTCAGCTGCTGTAAGGCAAGATAGCCGGCACCGCAAAGGCTCCAGAAACCGATAATCGGATAAAGACCGACCACATAAACTGCAATCAGCGCTGCCCTCACATATCCTTTATACAGCCGGCAGATATACATGCCAATCAGCATGATAAGAATAGCAACCGTGTAGGTGAACCAATAGCCCGGCATCTTGATATAGTACATCCAGTAACCCAGATAGATTTCAGAGCAGAGCAGAAGTACAACAGGGGCAAGTGCCACTACGCTCCAACGGCTGTTGATGCGGAACACCTTCAGCGTCAGCATGTAAATCAGCCCCCAAAGGGCAATGAGGATAAGGCTTCCAGCCCAGGGATAATAGAAATACTGGGTGAGATAGCATCCTAACCACTGGCTGAAACCGCCTACCGCTCTCATGCGGTCATCGAAATACTCCTGATTGTTCTGCCATATCGAGTGTTCCTGACAGCCATACAGGTATTCTTTGTTCAAAACAGCGAGAAAGATGAATGCCACCAATGCAAAAAGCAGGAAATAAATCCATGGCAGAAGCTTGACTGCCCACGGACCGAATGAAAAGCCTTTTTTCTCTTTCTGCTGCTGGGACTTTGAGGTGCTGCGGCTCACGTGCTGTGGCTTTGCCTTGCCTTTCCCAGGCTTCTGGTTGTTGAATTTCTTGTTACGGAAATTCTCTTTTGTGTTCGACATTGTATTCCTTTTTTGTATCGTCAATTATTTAAAAGTTCAAATTATTCAATATATAAAAAACGGATGATAAAGTGTAATAATCAATCTTCTCGTTAAATTCTATCTTTAGTTCCACGACCATGCATCCACATTGCTGCCTTTTTCTACCTGGTTCTCCAGGTTGTCGTTCAGGTTGCAGAAGAAGTCTATGCCTGTGAAAGCCTCCAGTTCGTCTATAGACATAACGTGTTGTTTCATCTGCGACATGGCGGGGTAGCTGGCGGCATAACTGCCGTGCTGCTCAAGCAGGAAGCCAATCGACTGGTACGTGCCCGACTTCGTCTCTGCCAGAATAGCCATGAAATAATACTTCGGTATCGCCACCTTTACAGTGTTTCCTTTCTTGTTCTGTGTCTCAAAATAGCCTTTGCCGCTGAAGCGCTGTCCTTCTTTGATGGTGCCGCCTTTGCATACATACAGCTTTTTGAAAGCAGACGATTTGCTCCAGTTGCGGATTAGAAGTTCAAGCTCTGCCCAGTAGTAGCTGTTGAAGTTGTAGAGCTGAGGCGACATGTTGCTCATATAGAATGTCTGTTGGTTGGCTTGGGTTGAGAACAGCCGGTCAGCAGAGGCACAGAGGTGACCGCGAGTGTAGCCGCTGCCACTATAAGAGGTGGGCAATAACTGACAGGCTGAAGGAAGACTCAAGTCCTCACTCCAGGCATCACTACGGCTGCCGCTGCCCACTTTCGTCGTGTCATCGAATGTGAATGCCACCCATCGGCTGTGACACCATGCCGAGTCATACTCAAAACAGTAGTTCATCACTGTTTTTGTGGCTATGTCTTTCATCTTAGCCCAATGCGACACGAAATAGATACCGGTGCCCGTGCGAACATGGGGTACTTCCAGACGCATCACATCGCTGTTTTTACTTTTTAATGCTAAATTGCTGTTTATGTTTGACTTGTCTGTCGGTGCGGATTTGCCGCCGTTGTCGTCCCCGTCATCACTACACGACGTAATCATGCCCGGCAACATAATGCCGAGCATGATTAATACTATGAAATATGATATTTTCCTCATTGTTCTCTTTTGCACTTTGTAACATTAAATTTTACATCGTACATTCTTAATTCTTTAAATCTCAACGTCTTTTTGCTGATGCTTCGCCAATCACGATGTCAGCCCATTTGGCATAAGTGGGGCTCTTAATTCCACACACGCCGAAATACTTCTCAATTGAGCCTTTGATAACCACTTGCTGATGCAACAGACCTTGCTGGGCATACAATTCAAGCTCTGTACGCCAGTTACCGTCTGCAGGAAGCTGAACAGGGATGCATTTCAGGTAGTCGGTCTCGTCAGGACTGTCGGCTATCACTATTTCTTTCTCTCCAGCTTTCTCTGGATAACCGAATGTGGTGGTGGTTGCATTCATGGCATTTCCGTTCACATAGCCAACCACATATCCAGTCACGTAAGCTGTAACAGCTGTTCCGCCTGCTTTTTCATAAATCTGCTGGGCATCAGCTACTGTGTAAGGATTATCTTGTGTGCCATTACCTTGCAAATTATTCTGAATAGTGTCGCCCGGTGTCACATTACCGCCACCATTCCCGGTATCACCGTTCAGTGAGTAGAGGTAAGCCTCATATTGCACGGTCTCAGGTGTGCTGCCACGGAAGTTGGTGAGCTTGCCATAGAAGATTACCTCGTCTCCAACCTTAGGAAGTGTGCCCTGGGTGTATTTCTCATTGCCGAAATAGAGGGCACGGTAGATTTGGAATTGGTCGGTCTTTGTTCCATCGTCGGAGATATAGCAGTGGATGTTTCCAAATTTTGCATTCTCATAATCGTAGTTCTGGTTGATGCTCACGATTTTTCCCTTCACATAGACTGGATTTGTTTGGGCATCAGCATCAAGTGCTGCACATATCTGATTGGCGGCTACGCAGTTGTAAGGGTTCTGTAACGTACCGTCACCCGTTGCCTCGCCTGAAGGCTGAGTGTTCCCTCCTTCAACCACCTTACCATTCAGTGAGTATAGGTATGCCTCTTTCTGAACGGACTCAAGGGTTGTTCCGTAGTTGTTCACGAATTTGGTTACCTTACCGCAGATAATCACATCGTCTCCATCTTTCAGTTTGTCACCATTGCCGTCGTATTCC
>JAEEOB010000119.1 GCA_016284045.1 Bacteroidaceae bacterium | reverse complement strand
CAAAGCGAGTGCAAAGATAAGTCAAATTATTTAAATCGCAAAATTTTACGGTGAAAAGTTTTGACAAATCTGCACTGTCCGCCTTTCTGCCTTCACTGAGAGCCGCATGCGGGACTCGAACCCGCGACCTACGCATTACGAATGCGTTGCTCTACCAACTGAGCTAATTCGGCATAATCTCCGAAAACGAATGCAAATTTACACTTTTTTTCGATAATACACTAATTTTTGGTAAAACTTTTTTAATTTTGCATTAAAAATAGGTTGTTACCGAACATTACTCACAAACGACGTTCTTCATAGCGATAAAGCAAGAGGCTGATGAAATACAACAAACGACTGACTGTGCGCTCTTCGGAGCATCTGAACGAAAGCAATGTGCTACTGAAATTGACTGACAGCGATCCGCTGCCGGAGATTATTCCTGGGCAGTTTGTGCAGGTGAAGGTTGAGGGAAGTCCTTCCACATTCCTCCGCCGTCCGATTTCCGTGAATTTTGTGGACCGAGGTCAAAACGACCTGTGGCTCCTGGTTCAGCTGCGAGGCGACGGCACCCGCCGCCTTGGTCAGTTGCAGTCTGGCGACAGCCTGGAGGTGCTGTTCCCTTTAGGCAACGGATTCACCCAAGAGGTGAATGCAGGTGAGCGTGTGCTGCTGGTGGGCGGCGGTGTGGGAGTGGCTCCTTTGCTTGAATACGGGAAATATATCCGTGAGCATGGGGGAGAGCCCGTTTTTCTGCTTGGGGCACGCAGTTCGGCCGACTTGTTGGAACTGGACCTCTTCCGACAATATGGTGAGGTGTATGTAACGACGGAGGACGGCAGTGCGGGAGAGAAAGGCTTTGTGACGAATCACTCTGTTCTCGACCGTGCGAACTTCAGCCGAATTTCAGTCTGCGGACCGAAGCCGATGATGATGGCGGTGGGTCGTTATGCCAGTGTCACGGGGCTTCCTTGCGAGGTGTCGCTGGAGAACATGATGGCTTGCGGACTGGGAGCATGCCTGTGCTGTGTGGAAAAGACTGTGAGGGGAAATGTATGCGTGTGCACGGAGGGGCCTGTGTTCAACATCAACCGGTTGACATGGGAATTGTGACGTCTGACGCACATCGTCATGGAATGCAGTAAGTTTTTTAGAATTACCTTATATATAAATAATGAGCGACTGAGATGGCAGATATCAGAACAGACATAGGTGGATTGAGATTGAAGAACCCGGTGATGACTGCTTCCGGCACTTTCGGCTATGGGCTGGAGTTTGCTGACCTGGTGAACCTGGAGGATATTGGTGGAATCATCGTGAAAGGCACGACTTTGAAACCACGTGAGGGCAACGACTATCCCCGCATGGTGGAGACAGCGAGCGGCATGCTCAACTGCGTGGGGTTGCAGAACAAAGGCGTGGATTATTTTTGCAAACACATCTATCCACAGATCAAGGACATCGGCACGAACATGATTGTGAATGTATCGGGCTCGAGCATCGAAGACTACACTGAGTGTGCCGCACGGATTAATGAACTGGAACGGATTCCTGCCATCGAACTGAACATATCTTGCCCGAACGTGAAGCAAGGCGGCATGGCATTCGGTGTGACTGCCAAAGGGGCACAGTCGGTGGTTGAGGCTGTGCGTCAGGTGTATCAGAAAACGTTGATTGTGAAACTCTCTCCCAACGTGACAGACATTGCAGAGATAGCGATTGCCGCTGAATATGCTGGAGCTGATGCCGTGTCGCTCATCAACACACTGATGGGCATGGCGATAGACATAGAACGTCGCCGCCCGTTGCTTTCAATCAACACAGGTGGGCTGAGCGGTCCGGCTGTGAAACCCGTGGCGGTGAGGATGGTGTGGCAAGTGGCTCATGCCGTCCGCATTCCGGTGGTGGGACTCGGTGGCATCATGACCGCTGAGGATGCCATCGAATTTTTGATGGCGGGCGCCTCGGCCGTGGAGGTCGGCACCGCCAACTTCATCGATCCCGCCGTGAGCGTGAAAATCGCCCAAGGCATCAGCAACTGGTTGGATGCCCACAACTATAAATCCGTTCAGGAAATCATCGGTGCTGTTGGTGTGTGATTGTTTCTCACAGGCTGTAATCTGATGGGAATCCAGCGTGGTTTATGGAGGAAAAGCAAGAGCAATGGCATTGGCAAGAAGAAGGCACATCGTGGAAAGGTATAGGTGTTTACCACTTCACGATAACAATTCCTTCGCGTAAACCATTATTAGGTACGCTTGTCATTCCGGATGGAAATCCTGTTAATGCATGGGTGGAACCATCGGAATTGGGACGTGCTTTATTGGATTGTCAACGCTCTTTATCGCTCTTTTATCCAGAAATTCAGATTTTGCAATATTGTATTATGCCCGACCATCTGCATTGTATTTTGTACGTGCGCCGTCCGATGGGTCATAGTATACGCTATGTAGCTCAGGGTTTTTGGCGTGCAGCAAAGAAGATTGGTCGTGCTTATTCTTATCTTGACTTATTGAATAAACAAGACGTCCGCCTTCCAGGCGGATCAATTGACAAAAGAAACAATACCCTGGATAAAAGTCAGCCATCGTATGACTTCAGATGGCAAGAAGGAAAACAACTATCTCTTTTGTCAATTGCCCCGGCTGATAGCCGGGAGAATCCTCTCGTCAAAGTTCTAGGAAAAGATGTTTATAG
>JAEEOB010000118.1 GCA_016284045.1 Bacteroidaceae bacterium | reverse complement strand
AGGAACACCAGTACTGTCCAGCCAAAGACCTGCAACAGATATGCCAACCTACCTTTCATGATTATTTTTAATGAATCTATTTGCCCCTCCCCCACTCATCACTTATCACTCTCAACTCATCAGAGTGTCTGCATATCATGCAACTTCTTGTAATACCCGTCAAGCGATATCAGTTCATCATGGGTACCACGCTCCACAATATGCCCGTCATGCAAAACACAGATTTCATCGGCATGTTTGATGGTACTTAGGCGATGCGCAATAGCCACCGTGGTACGTGTCTTCATCAGCCTGAAGAGCGCATCCTGTACCAAACGCTCACTCTCTGTGTCAAGGGCAGAGGTAGCCTCATCAAGAATCAGGATGGGCGGATTCTTCAGAATGGCACGTGCAATAGAAATGCGCTGACGCTGTCCACCGGAAAGACGACCGCCACGGTCACCGATATTCGTATCATAACCATGTTCCATAGCTCTCACGAAATCGTGGGCATTGGCAATCTTAGCGGCATCCTCCACCTCTACTTGCGTTGCATTCTCCACACCGAAAGTGATGTTATTCTTAACGGTATCGTTGAAAAGGATAGCTTCCTGATTCACGTTTCCAATGAGTTTCCTTAAATCGTGCACACCGAGGTCCTTTACATTAACACCGTCAATGAGTACCTCTCCCTCCTGCACATCATAATAGCGCGGAATCAAGTCCACCAATGTGGATTTTCCAGAACCCGACTGTCCCACAATGGCAATTGTCTTTCCTTTCTCGATGATGAGATTGATATCTTTCAGAATCCACTGTTCACCATAACGGAACGAAACATGGCGAAATTCTATCTGATGCTGGAAACGGGCGATATGCTTCGGATGTTCTGGCTCCTTGATATTGTTTTCTGCCATCAGAATCTTATCCACACGCTCCATCGAGGCCAGTCCCTTGGGTATGTTATAACCCGCCTTCGAGAATTCTTTCAGCGGATTGATAATGCTATAGAGAATCACCAGGTAATAGATGAAGGTGGAACCCGACATCGAGGCATTATTCAGTACCTGCACACCACCAAACCACAACACGATGATGATCATCACCGTTCCCAAGAACTCGCTCATGGGGTGTGCCAACTGCTGACGCGTATTCACCCACTGGATATTGTCGCGGTATTCATTGTTCACTTTCGCAAATTTGGCATTCATTTTCTCCTCAGCATTGAAGGCCTTGATGATGCGCAGACCACCCAGCGTTTCCTCCACCACGCTCATCGTGTCACTCCAAAGCGACTGTGCCACTACGGAGTTCTGCTTCAGTTTTCGGCCCACATATCCCATGAACCATCCAAACAATGGAACAAAGATGATGGTAAACAATGTCAGCTGCCAGGAAATGAAAAGCAGCGTTCCGAAATAGATAATGATGAGAATGGGATTTTTGAAAAGCATGTCGAGTGAAGACATGATACTGTTTTCAATCTCCTGCACATCACCGCTCATGCGGGCTATGATGTCACCTTTACGCTCCTCGGAAAAGAAGCCTAAGGGCAGCGATGTGATTTTCTGATAAAGTTGGTTACGGATGTCGCGTACTACACCCGTACGGATGGGGATGATTGTCGCAGAAGAAAGGAAGTAGGCTCCTGTTTTCAGGAAGGTGGCAAAGGCCAAGAACAAACCGATGACCAACAGCGTTGTCGTGGGACCAAGGTCGAGAATCATTTCCTGCATGTAATAGTTCATGTCGTTCATCAGCGCTTCTTTCAGATTGTCGAACGTGATGGGCATAAACTCCACCTGTCTCAAACTATCTTCCGTCTGGAAAAGAATGTTCAGGATAGGGATAAGGGCTGCGAAGGAAAAGATATTCAATATCGCAGAGAGGATATTGAACAGCACCGTAAGCACCAGATATTTCTTGTAGGGCGGCACAAAACGCCGCAACACTTTAAAGAATTCTTTCATTCATTATTTATTTCTTCCCTGCGGTCAGTGACACTACGGCTAAAGCCACAGGGGGTTCTGAAAGCGATACCTGTAAGAATCAGTTACTTTCGCTTCTTGGCCACAAATGTACAATAAATAAATAGAAAAACCAAAGTTTGCCCTCAGTTTTTCCATTTATTAAACCTTCCCAAGAAAAGTGGAACATAAAAACGGCTTTTTAAATCTTCCTTCACACCCTGCTTCATTTAAGGGGTGTAATTAGGGCCTAATCACTCTTCAAAATTGACAAATTCGGAGAGTGGTTAGAGCCTAATCACTCGTTAAAAGTGCCACTTTTTATTTCTATAATGTAGAAAAGAATTAAAAAAAGGAGTGGAAATTTGATTTTGTAAGGAAAATCATTTATCTTTACACCAAAATAGAATTCAGAAAAATCTACAATCTAAAATAAAATCAAAAATGTCGGAAGGAAAATTGACGCGTTCATTAAGAATGGGACTTTTAGCCGCATTGTTGCTGACAGTTGTTCCCCTCAAGGCGGAAAAGGTGTTCACGGTGACACCCAGTACATTTGCATCCAGTCTGAAAAAAGCGATGAAGGCTTTCAATGGCCAGCGGGAAGATGTGACCATAATCTTCCAAGACGGTGTCTATACACTGGATGCACCGCTGCTGTTGAACTTGACTTCTAAAAACGGAAAAGGAGGACGACTGACACTGAAAGCCG
>JAEEOB010000117.1 GCA_016284045.1 Bacteroidaceae bacterium | reverse complement strand
TGCCATGCCCTTTGCCGACACTTATTCTTCGATGCGAACCATCAGTAAGATACACGGCGTTTGCTGGTACTTGTGTACTCAGTCCAAGACTATTGAGAGCGTAGTCTCCTGTTGGAACAATACGTGAATGATCACGCTTTGCTATAGCCTGGGCAATATCGTCCAAGCTTGGCAACAGCATTCCAAGGCCAAGTTCTTTGTCGAACTTCGGTTTGTAATATATCCCGTGGGCCAGTCTTACGATAACATTTCGTTCACATAGTCTGATTAGTGACTTCTTGATGGCCTCTGGCGTACCAAGTTCGGCATAGTCTGTGGGAAAGACTATTTTCCCTTCCGGTTCCGAACCGATGGCTGCCTCAATTCTTTTTGCTGTACTATCAACCATACTAATTTGTATTTTTGGCACAAAATTATAATAAATTTGGGACAAAACAATGCTTTTGCACCAAAAAGTTACTATTTTTAATGCTTATTTAACGTATAAGAGGCTAAAAGTCCTGTTTTCTGCGCAAAAAATAAGACTAATGTACATGAATCAATGCAGAAACAGTCGTTTGAACACCAAAATCTGAGAATACTAAGATCTAATTCTTCTGGGTGTAACTGGCATTAAACCAACTGCACCCAATCGGGAAAAAGAATCATCGATAATTAAATCGTGTTTTCTCTGGCGGTGGAACAAATCCCCGTTTTTCTGACCCAATATGCTCAGGTGTATCCACTTTATGAGAGATGCTGGAAAAACATATATCTCTTTGAAGATAGATATGGGGCGTTTCCGGCTGGATAAGCCACCGTATATTTTGTCTGGTATCAATGGTATGCCTGCCTGTTTGATATCATTCGTTTATTTGTTAATTATTGCAAATATAAGAAAAAATATTTGTTCTAACCGACAGGAAACAAGTTTTTACTGAAAATATTTTGTCACGTCAGAAATTTTTTGTAATTTTGCATCCGATTTGGCAATTTATGCCATTTAAGTAGTTTTTTTAGATGCCGGAGGGGCTCAGATAAGTGGATCACGGGCTGGTCCCGCCTCACGGATTAAACCGTTTAAATTATTAAATAAATGTACGTTATCGTAGAAATTAACGGACAGCAGTTCAAGGCCGAGCAGGGTAAGAAGCTTTTCGTTCACCACATCAAGGACGCAGAGGCTGAGAAGACTGTTGAGTTCGAAAAAGTCTTGTTGGTTGACAACGACGGAGCGGTTACAGTAGGAACTCCTATTGTAGAAGGTGCTAAGGTGGTCTGCGAGGTGGTGAATCCGCTCGTGAAGGGCGACAAAGTCCTCGTGTTCCACAAAAAGAGAAAAAAGGGCTATAAGAAACTGAACGGACACCGTCAGCAGTTTACTGAGCTTGCTATCAAAGAAGTTATTGCTTAATTAATTAAAAGGAGAAAAAACAAATGGCACATAAAAAAGGTGTAGGTAGTTCCAAGAACGGACGTGAGTCAGAATCGAAACGACTAGGACTCAAACTTTTTGGCGGACAGTTTGCTAAAGCCGGTAACATCATCGTGAGACAAAGAGGTACCAAGCACTATCCTGGCAAGAATGTCGGTATGGGCAAGGACCACACACTCTATGCCCTCGTTAGCGGTACAGTGAGCTTCAAGAAAGGAAGACTCAACAGAAGCACTGTAAGCGTCACTCCGGTTGAAGCATAACCGGTCAGGTGTTAATAAATTAGTCATTAACTATTAAATTTTAAAGCAATTTACAGTTTTTGTATTTTGTATTATTAATATGTCGAAAATTTGTCAAATCACAGGAAAGAAAGCAATGATTGGAAACAATGTTTCCCATTCACTGCGCAGAACGAAGAGGGCATTTAAAGTGAACCTCTTCACAAAGAAATTCTACTATCCTGAAGAGGACTGCTGGGTTTTGCTTAAAGTCAGCGGCGCAGGACTGAGAATCATCAACAGAATCGGTCTCGACGCTGCTATCAAACAGGCTGTTCAGAAAGGATACACTCAGTGGGAAGATATTGAAGTGATCGGATAACCTCCACACCAGTATAACATTTAAAAATCTTTGTATTATGGCTAAGAAAGTTAAAGGAAACAGGGTGCAGGTTATTCTCGAATGCACCGAAATGAAAGACAGCGGACTACCAGGTACTTCCAGGTATATAACCACAAAGAACCGCAAGAACACTCCTGACCGTATGGAGCTCAAGAAATATAATCCTATCCTGAAGCGCATGACTGTGCATAAGGAAATTAAGTAACTATAAAAATCTTTAAGCAATATGGCAAAAAAGACCGTCGCAACTTTGCAGAATAAGGAAAACAAGTCGTTTACCAAAGTTGTAAGAATGTTTAAGTCTCCCAAAACCGGTGCTTATGCTTTTGAGGAGAAGATGATTCCGGCCGATACGGTGAAGGATTATTTGAAGAAATAATTATGACTATCTATAAACATAAAGCCTTCCATTTTTAAGGAGGGCTTTATGTGTTTTTGGTTATGTACAGTTCTAATAATATCATCCTTGGCAAAGACGGTAAGTACAGATGGGTCTATGAGGTCCATCTGCTTAAGAACTATGTTATTCTCTGGGAGGTATATCGAGTCTTTGCTATTTCTGCAATTATCTGCTATTTCCTGGTTGGCTGTATCGGATTCTGTTCAGATGGATTGGACGCACTGAAAATGATGGTTCCAAATCCTAAATATGTCGCCATCGTCATTGCGGCTATCCTCGTTATCGGATTACTCGGGTATTTCCTCTATGCGGCTTTAAACGGATGGAAATATTGTGTCAGATTCACCATGGACAACAATGAGGTGGTGCATGAGATGATGCCGAAGCACGCCAAGAAAGCTCAAGTGGTCAGCACACTGGCTGTGCTGGCAGGACTGATGGCTGGAAAACCTGGGGTCATGGGGGGTGGTATGCTTGCGGCAAGAACCACATCCGTTTCCACCTTCATGAATGTCCGAAAAGTGAAAGGGGTGAAAAGACGTAATCTTATCAAGGTCAACGAGCGACTGTTCAGAAACCAGGTCTATGCCGAGAAAGAGGACTTCGACTTTGTATATAACTTCATCTGCGAACATTGTCCCAACGCCAAAAAATGCTGACAGCTCTGTCTGATACGCCGCCATCCCCCACATCAATTTAAAACTTAATCTATAAACTACAAACTATAAATTCTCAACTATAAGTTATGGGATTTTTTGATTTTTTTTCCAAGAAGAAGAACAAAGAGACGCTCGATAACGGGCTGGCAAAAACCAAGCAGAGTTTCTTCGGAAAACTCTCCAGAGCGGTTGCCGGAAAGTCGAAAGTCGATGAGGAGGTGCTTGATAACCTTGAGGAGGTGCTCATCACCTCAGATGTGGGAATTGATACCACGCTTGAAATTATCGAGAGAATAGAGAAAAGGGTGGCGAAGGACAAGTATATGAACACCGCTGAGCTTAATAATATTCTCAGGGAGGAAATAACACTGCTGCTCACAGAGAACAACACTGAGGACACCAACGGTTTTGAAGTTCCACAGGACAAGAAACCCTATGTTATACTCGTTGTCGGTGTCAACGGTGTAGGTAAAACCACTACCATCGGAAAGTTGGCATATCAGTTCAAGCAGGCGGGAAACAAAGTTTATCTCGGTGCTGCTGACACTTTCAGGGCTGCGGCGGTGGAACAGATTTCAATCTGGGGAGAACGAATTGGCGTGCCGGTCATCAAGCAGCAGATGGGAAGCGACCCGGCGTCCGTGGCTTACGATACAGTCAGCTCTGCTGTTGCCAACAATGCTGATGTCGTCATCATAGATACTGCTGGAAGACTGCATAATAAGGTGGGACTCATGAATGAGCTGACAAAAATCAAAAATGTCATCGGCAAAATCATTCCTGGGGGACCTGCGGATGTCATGCTTGTGCTTGACGGATCAACTGGACAAAATGCCTTTGAACAGGCAAAACAGTTCACTGCTGCCACCGATGTCACTTCCATGACTATCACTAAACTCGATGGCACAGCAAAGGGTGGGGTGGTTATCGGCATTTCTCATCAGTTTAAAATCCCAGTTAAATATATCGGACTCGGAGAACACAAGGAAGATCTGCAGCCGTTCAACAGAAAGGAATTCGTCAACTCTCTCTTTGGAGAGGATGACGTGACTGCTTAATCCTTGCGTCAGAAAAATCAAACAAATACATGGTAAAGTCCCCGCCTGCTCTTTGGGGACTTGCTTTGTGTGTGGATGCCGCTGTAAACTAAAAGCTAAAAATCTAAAAGCTATAAACAGCAAACTATAAACTGCAAACTATAAACTGCAAACTATAAACTGCAAACTATAAACTGCAAACTATAAACTATAAACTACAAACTATAAACTATAAACTATAAATTACAAACTATAAACTACAAACTATAAACTACAAACTATAAACTACAAACTACAAACTATAAAACTAAAATCCCCCATGTCACCCGCTATAGATATCATATCCCTCGGTTGCTCGAAAAACCTGGTCGATTCCGAACGTCTTATCAGGCAGTTTGAAATCAACGGGTTCCGTGTGAATCACGACCCGCAGACAATCACCGCCGATATTGTAGTTGTCAACACATGCGGGTTCATTGCCGACGCCAAGCAGGAGAGCATCGACATGATTCTTCAGTGCTGCCAGAAGAAGACCGACGGGCAAATCAAACGATTGTATGTAATGGGCTGCCTCTCTGAGCGTTATTTTGAGGAGTTGGGACAGGAAATTCCAGAGGTTGATAAGTTCTATGGTAAATTCAACTGGACCGAGCTGCTCAACGACCTCGGAAAAACCTATTGCAAGGAAAGGGAGATGGAACGACGAATCACCACTCCTTCCCATTACGCTTACCTGAAAATTGCGGAGGGATGTGACCGCCATTGCGCGTTCTGTGCCATACCGGTAATAACCGGTGCACACAAGTCCAGACCGATTGAACAGATTGTCAAGGAGGTGGAAATGCTTGTAGGACAGGGGGTCCGTGAATTCCAGATTATCGCACAAGAACTTACCTATTACGGCATTGACCTCTACGGAGAGAGAAGGATAGCCCAGCTTGTCAGGATGATTGCCGATGTCGAAGGGGTGGAGTGGATTAGGCTTCATTATGCCTACCCCAAAGACTTCCCTTTCGAATTACTTGACGTGATGAATGAGAAGCCAAATGTCTGCAAGTATCTTGACATTGCCCTGCAACATGTGTCAACCAATGTACTGAATAATATGAACAGGCATATTGATAAAGAGCAGACATATAAACTTGTCAGAACCATCAGGGAAAAAGTGCCTGGAATACATCTCAGAACAACACTCATGGTGGGATTCCCAGGTGAAGGTGAGCAGGAGTTCCAGGAGCTCATGGAATTCGTGCGGTGGGCTAAGTTCGAGAGGATGGGGGCGTTTGCCTATTCGCAGGAGGACGGAACCCCGGCTGAAAGACGTTTTACCGACAGCGTGGATGAACAGACCAAGCAGAGACGCCTCTCAGAGCTGATGGACATACAACAGCAGATTTCGGCTGAAATCCAGCAGCAGAAAGTGGGGACGGTCTTGAAAGTGATTATCGACAGGAAAGAAGGGGATTACTACATTGGACGCACTGAGTTCGACTCACCCGAAGTTGACCCCGAAGTGCTCATCAAATCAGAAAATATCCCCATTCAAATCGGCCACTTCTACAATGTGAGAATTACCGATGCCGATGAATTCGACCTCTATGCCTCTCTCACCTGACCTCCTATCAAACTCTAATTCCGCAGGAATTTAACTCCAATTTCCGCAGGAAATTTAACTCCAAATGAAATTTTAACTCCAACATAAAAATGAATCATCAACAACTGATAAACCAGGTGAAAGCGAAAACAAAACTCTCGACTAAGAAAGTTGAGCAGTTGCTTTATGCTTGTGTACAGACGCTTGAGAAAGAACTGAACGATGGATTTGCTGTCAATATCAAGGGGCTTGGCGCTTTCGAACCCGTGGAAAAACAGGAAAAGAAAGTCTTCAACCCGATGACTAAGAAATATACGTTTGTCCCCAAGAAGAAGACCGTCAAATTCAAACCATCATCCACGCTTAAAAACGCATTTAAAAGCGAATAATCTATGGCTCAGAAAAAAAATAATCAGGATATTGTCAACAGCATAGCTGAAATTGCTGGTGTGACGAAAGTGCAGGCTGCCAAGTTCCTTCAGAGTCTTACCGATACCATCATCGAAGGACTCCAGACCGATGGAAACGTCGAAATTGACGGGATGGGAACATTGGGGACTGTAAAAATGGCAGGAAGGGAAAGTGTCAATGTCGCAAATGGAGAACGTATAGTAATTGATGCTTTTACAAAATTTACGTTCAGCCCTGCTTTCAAGACCATTTTTCAGGAAAGCAGGAACGAAGCAAAAGACGAAAAGCAGGAAGAGGAGGGAAAGCCGGCAGAGGATGTGCCCGTTGCAGAAGATGATAATGAAGTGAAAGAAGAGCTGCCCAAAGATGAGAATAGCGGTAATGAAACCGCTGATGAGGGCACTGATGAACAGGAGGATACCATGGTGGATGATCTCCCGCCCGTGAGGGAGAAGCCTGTAGATGCCTTTTCAGGAATTGATGTGCTTATATCAACGCCCGAAAGCCTCGAGGATGTCCGTCAGAGACTCACTGATGCTAAACTGAAAGAGGTGGAGCTTGCTGAGAAGATGAACAATGCAAAAAAGGCGCTTGTTCTGGCCCAGAAAGCGTTTGATGAGGTAAAGGCACAGCTTGAGACGGCTAGAGATGAGGTCAAGACGATGGAGGTGAATGTGGAAAATGTGGAGAACAATAGGAAAGCTGTCATCGACAATGAAAACGAAAAGGATCCTTTAGCAGGGGGGGAAGACTCAGACAAATCGCAAAATAAAAATACTGAAAACAAGAAAAAATGGTTTAGAGCAGGAGATGACAGCGAAGAAGCCACGGAGACAATAAGCGATGGAAAGAAACGCAGGAGGTGGATTATGGGCTCTGTGGCTGCTGCCTGCGCTGTCATTGCGTTAATGTGCATTCTTTTTTGCGGAAAGCAGCAGACGGCTGGAAGCAATCAGGGGCAGGATACCGCAGCATTGCAGAAAGACGGCAACGGAAACTCCGACTCTGATTTCGAAAAGAAGCAGATACAGAATAGACGGCAGACCGGGAGCGGAGGACAGACTGTAACCGAAAAATCAACGAAAGACCATGAAGGCGGATCTGGCGTTAATACTCAGCTAGAAAAAACAGAAAATGTGAGTTTGCATAAGACAGAAAACAACCTCAATGGCAAAAACCTAATTAGGGTGGATACTGTAGTGTTTGATGGAACAGAATATCTTGAACATATTGTTACAAAACACTACGGAGAACACGACATGGTTTATAGGGTCCTTGAATTCAACCGGAAAGCGGGACAATTAAAAGACTACAGACACATTCCTAAAGGAACAAAAATCCTGATGCCGCATTACGAATAGCGGATGAAGCCGACTGACAATATGGGGCCAGTCCCTTCAAAGAAGCAATCAATAATATAATAATAAAAAGCTGATAATCAAAATGATTATCAGCTTTTTAGGGTGCCCGGACGGACTCGAACCGTCGACATTCAGAACCACAATCTGACGCTCTAACCAACTGAACTACGGGCACCATCTTCACCCCATAAAGGGTTTGATTGTGAAATCGACTGCAAAGGTAGTGGTTTTATTTGAAATGGCAAAATTTTACACGATTTTTTTTAATAAATGGGTAAAATTCGTTCTTCATTTTCCATTTTCTTCATTCTTCATTTTTCTCATTTTCTGCTTTCTCTTCAGTATTCGACAGATGCTGATGACAACAGCTGTTAGCAAGAGTGCGTTGAACAGCCAGAAGGGGGAGTCGTGATGACCATAATACAGATAATACAGTTGATGAAGACCGAAATAGCGGAGCAAGTGGATAAAACCGAGAATCAGCAGCTTGCCCACTGTCTCCAGCAGGAAAAAATTCATGAGAAAGAGCAGAATCTCATTGTCGGTCTTGAAAAAGTTTTTCATCTTTACGCAAATGGATATGAAATCTCCTAACAAAGATGGGCTTGTTGTTGTCCTCAGGTGGAATTCAAACGCAAATTTACATATTTTCCCTGAATTATTAGCAACATCATTTTCTTTTTTTCTTTTCCCTAATTCCCATTAGCTCCCATAGTTCCCATCAATTCCTATAAACTCCCATCAATTCCCATAGCTGGAAACAAAAAAATAGTGGACGCAAGTCCACTATTTTTTATAAGAAAGAACGTTTCCGCTGATTACTGCTGACCAGCCATGATGTTGATAACCATCACAACGTCACTGATATCTACTTTTTCGTCACCGTTCACGTTTGCGTTAGGCCATTCGGCTGTACCTGCCATCTGGTTGATGATAGCTACAACGTCAGAGATATCAACCTTACCGTCGCCGTTCACGTCACCCTTCAAAGACTGTTCGAAGGAGATGCCTGCCTGTACGTTAAACGCATAGAATCCATTCTCGTTCTTCAGGGCTACCTTCGTGGCGTAAACAACGCCTTCCTGAGGATCATCGCCCAAAGTCGAAATCATAAACTTGTTCGTGTCGTTGTTGAATCCGATTGTGAACACGGCTTCGGCTGGATCGTCAACCATATAACCGTCTGCGTCGAACATGATGTTCTCACCTTCGAAGCTCGTGTCGGTTGACACATCAACCAGCTTGCCGTTCTGGTTCGTGATCATCCATGTGCAGTCGGGAATCTCATCAGCGGTGATGCCGAGTGCGGTGAACACTTCTTCCCAGTTAACACCCTCGTCGCCTTCGTAGCAGGCGGTGTCATCGTTGATTGCCTCGTCGGTCAGATACACTTTCACGTCGGTGCTGCCCAACTCGCCGACTGCCACGCCGCGCTCGTTGACGAATGCCACATTCAGCGTGATCTGGGCATATTTGCCAGTCTCCTCATTCACCAGATAGAAACGGCTCATATACTCGTCGCCGGCATTGTGGGTGCCTGCAATACAGTAATAGGTGATGACACCGTTGCTTGCATAGCACATACCGTAGGAAGGACTGTCACCCCAACTTCCTGCTGAGCGGCCGTCGCCTGTCATCCAGAAACCAGGATAAGGAGTGCAGCTGTAGGCTTTTGAGAACTTGCAGGTTTCTGTGCCGTCTTCACCAGTCTCATATAGATCGGTGTAAAGCACAGGGCTTGTCGTGCCGAGAGCTTCATAGATAGCGTCTATGTCTATTTTTGTCTGGCTCTCTGCTGCCTGGGAATAACCCTCTCCATCGATAAGCTGGGCGTCGTAGGATTCTGCATATACCCTTGTCCAGCCTTCGTCGTCAACCAGCTTCTCGTTGGTGATTATGTAATTGATGTGAACAACATAGTAGTTCTGGCCGTTTTCAAAGATGAGTTCACAGGTGCTTGTGAATTCTCCGTTTGTTTCAATACCCTCTTTGGAGAACTTGCCGTCACGCTGACCAATATTGAACTGACCATCAGGAATGCTCGTGATGGAAATGAAGTATGAGGCACTTTCCTCAACAGTACCAGACCAAGAGGCGATACGGCCTTCGTCGTTAAAATAGAAACCGCCACTGCCTTCGGTGTGGTTGTCAGAGATGCCACCGCCGTCGTCAAAGGAGAATACTTCGGTAATCTCAGATTGCTCACAACCTAATGCTTCGGCTATCGCTGCCATATCAATGGTGAATGCCTCAGTCCCATAATTGGCTGTAGGGTTTTGCTTTACAGTTATATCGGTTTCACCTACCATTACCATATTATTAGGATCAACATACTCAGGGTCAGTCACGTCAACGGTTACCTTCAACCTTGCGGCTGTCGTGCCGTTCACAATATAAATATAGGTGTAGTCGGTGGAACCTTTCTTCAATGTGCCAGGATACTGCCCTGTGAGGAACGACAGCTCGCCCTCTGCCAAGGTGACATCCTGAATGTAGATTGTGCAGTCTGTGCCATGGCTCTTCGGGGCGTTAATCTCAAGTGTG
>JAEEOB010000116.1 GCA_016284045.1 Bacteroidaceae bacterium | reverse complement strand
CAGGCTCATCAGCGTCAACACGGCACGGTCGGTATGGTGAGTGATAAGTTTACCCTCCCGCGCCAGTCGCATGCCGTAGATACTGTGGGGCTCGAAGATGATGATGACAAGATAGGCACACACGCTCACAATCATCAACGGCATAAAGAGTCCGTAACCACCCGTAATCTCCGCAATGAGGAAGATACCCGTCAGAGGGGCGTGCATGACACCAGCCATCACACCTGCCATTCCCAAAAGCGTGAAATTCTTTTCAGGGATGTAAACGCCAATCTGGTTGATATTCCACACACGTGCAAAGAAGAAACCGCTGAATGCTCCAATGAAGAGTGAGGGAGCGAATGTACCACCGCAGCCACCACCGCCGTTCGTAGCAGAGGTTGCAAACACCTTCGTCAGCAGCACCAGTCCCAGATACACCAACAACAAGTCGCCGTGACCGTAGAAAATAGAGTTGTTCAGGATGTTATCCCAGTCAGCCTCCGTCTTTCCGTTCAGCAAGATATTAATGCTGTTGTATCCCTCACCATAGAGTGAGGGGAAGAGGAAGATGAGCAGACTTAATACAGAACCACCTAAGATGAGCTTTGCTATTGGCTTTTCTTTTAGTTTGGCAAAGACATTCTCGCAGGCGGTCATCGTACGGATAAAATAAAGGCTCACCAGTCCGCAGAAGATTCCTAACAGGATGCTTGCAGGCACGCGTTCCACCAGCCACTCGCTATCGAGGGTGAAATTAAACAGAGCGTTGCTGCCCATGAAGATATAGGCAAACACCGTGGCCGTAACGCTTGCAATCAGTATCGGCAACAGCGATGCCATGGTCAGGTCGATCATCAGTACCTCCAGCGTGAACACCAGACCGGCTATTGGCGCCTTGAAGATGCCCGCGATGGCAGCGGCGGCACCACAGCCCATCAGCAACATCAGCTGCTTACTGTCGAGGTTGAACTTCTGCCCAAGGTTTGAGCCGATGGCAGAGCCTGTCAGCACGATGGGAGCCTCTGCACCCACCGATCCACCGAAACCGATGGTGATGGCAGAAGCGATGACCGACGACCAACAGTTGTGACCTCTCAGCCTTGAACGTTTACTTGAAATAGCATAGAGTATCCTCGTGATGCCATGAGAGATATTGTCTTTAACAACATATCGCACGAACAACGATGTCAGATAGATACCAATCACTGGATAGATCAAGTACAACCAGTTGAACGAGGTGTAGTCGAACCCCGTGGTCAGCAGTATCTGTATCTCCTTGATAATCCAATGCAGAACATACGCTGCTACAGCCGCCAGTAGTCCGATGACCAATGCCAGCATATTGGTAAACACCTTATCTGATATGTATGATGGTTTCTGCATATATTCCCCCCACAGATTTCCACAGATTTTCACGGATTTTTTAAGTGAAAATATGAACTATGGACTATCTTATTCATTTATCGTTCATGTTTTTTCTTTTCGGATTAATTCTTGAATCTTTCATATTTTAATGAGGATTCACCAAAATTGATGAGCAATCCAACACGATACTGAGTGGCGTTTAAATAGTTGATGAGCTGCGAGCGGTGGGAAGACGTAATACAGTCAACAGCTTTGAGCTCAACGATGATAGAATCAAAACAAACAAAATCAGCTTGATAGTGATGTTTCAAAGGATTGCCTTTATATGCTATTTCAATCATTTTTTCTCTTTCATATGGAATCATTTTTTCTTTGAACTCTATTTCCAGAGCATCGCCATAGACACCTTCCAAGAAACCGTGACCTAACTCCCGGTGTACAGCCATAGCAGCACCGATAATCTGGTAGGTCATCTCTCGGCTTTCTTTTTCTTGTTCTTCTTGTCTTTTAAGCAAATTGTATTCCATCCTATTTATAATAGCTTTATGAGAATCTTTTGGCATCCCTCTTGTATATCACAAAATCCACGATAATTATATCTGTGAAAATCTGTGAGAATCTGTGGGCCAACCATCTTGTCACTTAAGAAAATCTTGTTGTGTAACTCTCGCCCTCAAGTTATTCATAGAATCCACGATAATTATATCTGTGAAAATCTGTGAAAATCTGTGGGCAACACTGCCTAGCTTCTTATGATCTTCACTTCGCCGTTTTGTGAGAGTTTGATGATGCTGGATGGCGTGTGTGGTTGGTGCTCCTGACGGCGTGTCCAGCACACATAGTCGGCAGCCTGCAACAGTTCGGGATTGATATCACGGTAATTCTGTGCGGGCGGCTCACCGCTGATGTTCACACTTGTACTCACAATGGGTTTCTGGAAACGATAGCACAGCTCCTTCGAGAAAGCCTCTCTGGTGATGCGCATGCCGATGGAGCCATCCTCGGCAATGAGGTTCGGAGCAAGGTTCACGGCACCTTCGAGGATGAGGGTTGTCGGTTTGGTCGCCAGTTCCATGATGTCCCACGCCACGTCGGGCACGTTCCTGACATATCGCTGCAGACGACCCTCAGAGTCCACCAGACAGATGAGCGCCTTCGAGTCGTCCCGTTGTTTCATTTGATATACTTTAGCCACAGCAGCTTCGTTGGTGGCATCGCATCCGATGCCCCACACCGTGTCGGTAGGGTAGAGAATGACGCCACCTTCGCGCATCACCCTCACCGCATTTTCTATATCTTCCTTCGTCGTCATGAATCCTTAATTCCTTACACCTTAAACTTTTAACTTTAACTTTAAACTTTGAATTTTTGGAGCAGTGAACGCCGTCAAACTTGTTTGTTTGGCTGAGATTCCCTCGCTTCGCTCGCCTACCCGTAGCCTTTCGCGACAAAAATCATGGCCAGAATGGACATAACCCGCAACTCCGTTGCCTTGAACCTTGAACGCGCTTCAGTGCTTTGAACTAGCAGCTCTGCTGCCTTGAACCCGCAACTCCGGCTCCTTACTCTCCCCCTTCGGGGGAGTTGGAGGGGGCTTTAAACCTTGAACTTTGAACTTTGAACTTTAAGCTCTATACTCAGTAGCTCCATCGTGCCACGGCTCCCTCGAACTCATCGTTCACGATGTCGTCGATGGTCGTTCCTGCCAGTCTGGCGGCGATACGCATCCCACGGGAGCTCTTTACTTTCGTGGCATACATACGCATGCCCATCTTGAAGATGGTGGCATAGTGGTTAGGCTCTGCGGTGCTAGACACC
>JAEEOB010000115.1 GCA_016284045.1 Bacteroidaceae bacterium | reverse complement strand
GGTACTGCACCGCAATGCGGGAGAGTAGGTCGCCGCCTTTTTTCCCTACAACAGAAGGCATCCCATGACGGGATGCCTTCTGCTTTTTCATGCCTTTCCATGACATGCCAAAGTAAATATACTTTTTACTTAAAATCCTTCATTTTCCATTTTTTAAAATATTCCCTACATTATCAATTCTGAATGCCGCATTCTTGATGTCGGCTTCTGTCAGGCGTTTCATCTCCTTTGCCACAGCGTTGGTCGGGTCCTTACGAGGACCCACTCCTTTCTTCTGGATGAATGAGTGGATTTTTCCGCTGATAAAATCGCCTTTAGAGTTGATTTTGATTTCAACAACAGGTGCATATCCTTTGACACCTATAAGACTCATGCCGTAAGGTGTGCAGAAATTCCCCAAGCTGTAGGCAATGAACTTATTCTTATATACTTCCACACAGCGGGTCACATGCGGACCGTGTCCGTAAACCACATCTGCTCCGTTGTCGATAGCGAAATGGGTGAACTTGCGCAGGTTACCACGGTTCTCACCCAGGAAATTCTCCTGTCCCTGAGGCAAATGGCAACGGTCTGCTCCCTCTGCGCCTCCATGGAACGAAACGACTAGGATATCGCATTTTGGACGCAATGCCGACAGTATCGACTTCACCCGATTCAGGTTTGTGTGGTTGATGGTGTAGCTGTTATGACCAAATGCACAGATGCCATAGCGTACACCATTCCGTTTCACGATGGCATATTCATTATGGCCTTCCACACCGCTGTGACCGATGCCCAGGCTATCAAGCACCCTCTCCGATGAGATAATCCCGTCGTCGTAGAAGTCCTTACTGTGGTTGTTGGCAAGGCTCATGAAGTCGAACCCCGCATCCTGAAGGTTCACACCGTATTTTGTAGGCATACGGAACGCATAGATGTTTTCACCTGTGCCTTTACGGCACCGGCCGCCGTCGAGCAGACAGCCTTCCAGATTGCCGACAGCCAAGTCGGCACGCAGCGTGATAGCCTTTGTATCGTCAAACAAGTTCTTGCCGTCGTTAGCAGGGAGACCTATCTCGTTTTCAGGATAGGTGGTACCCATCATGATATCCCCGCACATGGCAATAACCATTGTGTCGGGAAGCTCACGGTTTTCTGTGTTTTCCGTTGCGGAAACTGTTGTCTCGTCTTCCTGACTTTCGTAACTCTCTACTCCCGATTGCTGCTTTGGTGGGATGCTTGATGAGCATAACAACGAAAAACCTATAATACACAAACAGATAGAAATCATAGATCTTAAATGTAACATAATCAATACTTTATTGGGTGTTAATTAAATTTAATTCGGAAAAACAACAGAGAACCCAATACTGCTTACCGCCTCAATCAAGGCAGCTGAATCATGCTGTCCATGAACGTATGCTTTGCCGCTGCTCAAATCTACCTCAACAGCCTCCACGCCCTCCACGCTGCCAATCGCTTTCTCAACACTCGCCTTGCAATGGTTGCACGTCATTCCTTTCACGATATACACGCTCACATCGACATCCTCTTGATTTGCTTGAAGTGCCGGCTCATCATCGTTCTGCTCGTCCAGGGGAGCGTGTTCTTTGTCATCATGATTTTCATGGTCGTGATGGTCGTGCTGACCGTGATGTGAGTGATGGTGGTGGTGTGAGTCTCCTTTTTCACCATGTTTATGAGCCATGGCGTGCGAACGGTATAGTTTGAGGGCGAATGCATTGACCAACAGCACCAAAAACACCGCGATAAACACCCATTCCCATAAACCGATACAGTGGCTGCATGCATCGTGCATTTCCGTCATCGATGCCACAGAGAACCAGTCCTGGGGCAGCATATAGTCGATGACCAGCCCGAATGCCACTGCGCCAATCACAATCGACACGATGTAAAGCCATAGCGTACGGCGGCCGAACACCTTGCCTATCACCAGAATCGAAGCGCTGTTTACGGCAGGGCCTGCCATCAGCAGCACCAACGCCGCACCTGGGGTCAGGCCTTTAGCCATCAGGGAAACAGCTATCGGAATCGACCCTGTGGCACAGACATACATGGGAATGGCGATACACAGCACAATCAGCATGTTCAGCAACTTGTATTCGTGTAGTGCTGCAAGCCAGTCGTTTGGCACAGCCACCGTAATCAATGCGGCAATCAACAGACCGATTATCAGCCACTTGCCAACATCCTGTAGCATCTCTACAAAGGCATAACGCATCGAGCTGGTGAACTTACCCCAAAAACCTTCTGAATGGCATGAGTGATCCTCACCACAGCAGCAGTCATCATCACAACAGCCGTGAACCTCACCGGAATGGGCAGCAGCGGCAGAGATATTCTCATCAGACTTAGCATAGCGGTTCACAAGCCATCCGCCAAACAGGGCTGTGAACAAGGCTGCGATCGGACGGACCACCGCAAACGGTATGCCCATCAGCGAATAGGTGGCTGCGATAGAGTCAACACCGGTCTGGGGAGTGGCTATCAGAAAACTGGCACAGGCTCCATGAGACGCACCTTCACGACGAAGCTCGACACTCGTGGGAATCACACCACAGGAGCACAAAGGCAATGGGACACCCAGAGCCGCTGCCTTCACCACACTCCCCATCGTCCTCGGCGACAGATGACGACGGTAGATGCTTTTTGGTACAAAAGCACGTAGCAGTCCGGCGAAGAAGAAACCCAAAAGAAGGTAGGGAGCCATCTCAGCAAGCATCAACAGCAGAGCATTACAGTATTCCGACAGTAGCATTTTTTTATATTTATAGTTTTTCCTTACTTAATGTTCCACAGGACTTCCGTTTCCGAAGAAAAGATATTCCCATGTAAATAATTCGCAAATTTACGGCATTTTTTTTGTTTTTATGTCCTTTTTTCTGAATTTTTCTTAACTTTTGAATAACTTTCACCAGTCTGTAATCATACCTCACCGATTTTTTCGTAACTTTGCACTTTAAATCGTGTAAAAATGAAGAAATTATTCCATATTCTGCTGTTGCTCGCTTTGCTTGTCACTGTATTTGCATGTAAGAATCGCAAAAAACCGTTGCCGGGAGAAATCGCGCAAGCTGACTTCAAACCCAAAAACGACACGATTGCCGAAGACACCATTCTCAACGAATGGGGAGATCCTGCACCGCCGCCTGAAGTAGAAGGCGACGGAAGCTCACTGTTCACTGAAAGGCTCTCAAAAAGGGTAGGGGACCAGATTGAGATAAGGGAGGAGAACAGTTCAAGAGAAATCACTTCGGTCAGATTGGAAGACATCGACAACGGGATGGATAATTATACTGATGATTATGACTCCAGACCGGGGCAGGAGAGAAGCAGCACCGCAAGGAACGACCAGCCAGGCAAACCTGTTGTGTGGAGACCATCCAACGACCCTGCCTTCGATTACAGCAGCTATTCATCATCCGACGGAGCGATCATCACTTCCGATGGTATTCAGGTGCTCCCATACGCTGCCAACGACGCGGAGAAAATCGACTTCATCAAGAGTTTCTACGATGACTGCTTCGCACGCGAAGGAAGAGGCATCGATGAGACGCAGCTCTCTGTGGCTTGCCGACGCTATATTCAGGATAAGGTGGCAGAGACTGGCGACTACGGATCAGGACGCTTTTTCAGGACACAGATTGCCCGTCCTTCCAAGTCGTGGGACGAGGTGAAGAAAAGCATGAACATCAAAGCCATTGGAGAAGACTGGTTCAAAATAGAAATGGATGAGGGATCAGGCAAGAAGTCATTCGAAATCAAAGTTGTGGAAATCGAGGGACAGCTTAAAATCGACATGGTAAAAAACAAAAATAATTAAAAATACGCCAAAAATTTGGCAGTTTCAAAAAAAAGTTGTAACTTTGCACTCGCAAAAAAGAAACGCACGTTTCTGCATTGCTTAATATCGCGAGGTGGAGCAGTTGGTAGCTCGCCAGGCTCATAACCTGGAGGTCGCATGTTCGAGTCCTGCCCTCGCAACTAAATAAGTGTAATAATCTAAATATTAGGTTGTTACACTTTGTTTTTATTTACACTCGGACAAAATTCGGACGATACATTGCCTCGTCTGCATACCGGTAAGAATTGGTATGTTGACTTCACATGCTTTGATCCAATCAGCAGGAAAATGAAAAGGAAGAAATATATGTTGGACGGCATAAAGAACCGTAACCAACGATACACTCGTGCGGCAGAACTGATAACCGATGGAAAATCGACATTCGCCGATGTGGTATTATTGCCATATTTATAAAATTTTACAAGCCAAAATACCTATTTTGCTTTTTTAGCCAAAAGACGAAAAATTAAGGGGATGTGGCGAAAAACCACACCCCCTACCGGTCTTAAACAAAATTAACAAGGTTCATGCTGAAAGCACGACACTTTGTATTTTTTCTGCTGCTTTGTGAAAAGATTCCTCTATTATCTTCAATTTTTCTTTGTTCGGATTTCGAACTCCACTTGCATACTGACGTAGAACAGAAGCTTTGATTCCAGTAATCTTTGCAAAACCTTCAATATTCAAAAAATTGTAATAATTGAAGGCGGAGCCCACATCAAAATGATATTCCTTTTCCAATACCAGTAAATCATGATTTCCAGATAGCTCAGCCATTTCCTTGCAAGCAGTTTCAAGGTCTTCCATTGCATCCTTTGCAGATGTTCCATATCCAATGGCAAGGTCATTTCCAATTTTTTCAGCCAGCCTGCATGAATAGCTGTTGGGACCTCCTTTTTCTACAATTGCAATAACTTTCATATAATAGTAATGTTTAATTCAAAAAAAGGTCTTAAACCAAGATTAAACGATTTGAAAGGAAAGGCTCTCCCGAGTAATCAACCGAGGAGCTCCTTAAGAATTGTACAGGCAGTCTTTTTATTGACCTCCTGCGCGTCGTGCCTTGGAACTGTAGTTCTTGAACCCGTCTTCGGATTAGTCCAAATTTCGTGACGAGTTCCTTCTCGAAGCTTTAAGCATCCCGCTTTTCTCAGCTTCCTTTTCAATTCGCTAACCTTCAAAATGTTTAAGACCGATTTGTCATTATTTCTAAATGACAATGCAAAGGTAGCAAATTTGCTACAATCTACCAAATTTTTTTATAAAAAAATAATATAAATAATTCAAGTTTCGGATGTACAATCAACGAAAAAGATAAAAAAACGTTTTGTCATGAGCTGCGCCCAATGGTATGGATTGCAGCCATGCTTGCCTGAAAACAAGTTTTCTGCAACCATGCCCACAACCCATACCGCACTACGTGCTGACAAAACTTAACAAAAAGTAGAACTTCGTTCTTCAAAAAACGCTTCGCTTAGCAAAAAGCCATCCGGTGTGATTGCCAGAACACAACTGATAATGTGTTGTAAAACAATAAATAATGATTTCAGAAACTTGAGTTAATTTCATTTTTGGATGTTCAATCAACAAAAAAGATAAATAAACGCTTCGCTTAGCAAAAAAACTGATTAAGCGAGAACAGAGGAAAACTTGTTTTCACTATGCCGAGCGTGAAGTTTTTAGCCGGAGGCAAAAGCCATCCGGAGTGATTACCAGAACACAACTGATAATATGTTGTAAAACAACAAATAACGACTTCAGAAACTTGAGTTATTAACGTCAAAATTTTTGTCCTATGAAAAAGACAGCATTCTTAATTTGTCTGTTTATGGCAAGCGTTGAAGCTTTCGCCCAAAAAGAATATGTGCAAATTGTACAAGTGTTGAATTCCGGCCGGGATTATCGGATTTATTTATCCGGAACCGTTCCTGCATCAGTTAATAATTCATACCAGCTATGGAAAAACAACGCCTACGGGAAAGGTTATTTTATCGCCTGTGATGAATATGACCGTCCGGCATTTGTGGAGATACTGAACTGCTATATGAAGGACGGGTATGTCATTGAATCAACAACGCCCGTGACAGATGGTGTTCATTATTTGCTCTCAAAGGAGACGCCTGGTCAGGAAGGCAATAAACCTAAATATCGTAAAGGTGATGTAAACGAGGATGAGTCGGTTGATATCAGCGATGTGGTGAATGTCATCAACATCATGGCTGGAGAGGATAAATGACAGTTATGTCAAAACATGTAAATTTAACATAATAATCCGTATGATGAAGAAGACAATGATTACAATGATGCTGGTATTCGCAGCAATCGCAGTATCGGCACAGACTTCGACGGTATATCTCACGAGAGAGATTACACCTGAGGCGTTAGTAAAAATCTACAAGGCACTTGGCGTTGAAGCCAAAGGGCGTGTAGCCGTAAAGATCTCAACAGGCGAAGGCAGCAATCCGAATTATCTGAAGCCCGAACTGATCAAGGATTTAGTATCAGAGGTGGACGGCACCATCGTGGAATGCAATACAGCCTACGGCAACGGCCCTGCCGACAAGAAGGACGAGCGCAACTCCTCTGCCAACCACTGGAAAGTGATAGAACGTCACGGATTTCTAAATTATTTCCCCGTTGACATCATGGACGAGTATGACGAGATGCGCATTCCCGTGAAGGATCACTCCCACATCAACTACGACATCGTTGGAGGACACATGGCGAACTACGACTTCATGATTGCCCTGAATCACTTCAAAGGACATCCCATGGGAGGATATGGCGGTGCGCTGAAAAACCTGTCCATCGGATGCGCCAGCCAGAACGGGAAAGCCTATATCCATTCCGCTGGAAAGATGGAGAAACTTGACATGAACAAGCTATGGACACCTGAATACATCGGCAATCAGGACGGATTTCTGGAGAGCATGGCTGCCGCAGCTCAGGCTGTCGTGAACTACTTCCACAAGAAACAGGGTATCATCTACATCAGCGTGATGAACAACATGTCGATTGACTGCGACTGCGTGGATCATCCCGAGCCTGTAAAACTGGAAGACTACGGCATACTTGCATCCACAGACCCCGTAGCACTCGACCAGGCGTGCATCGACATCATCAACCAGATGAAGGTGACAGCCACGAACGACCCCACCGACCTGCTGAACCGCATCGACAAACAGCACGGCACACACACTATCGACCATGCGGAAAAAATTGGGCTGGGTTCGAAAAACTACACGATCGTGAATCTTGACAGGTGAGAAACAAAACGGCTTTTTATTATAAAGAATTCAAGTTTCGGATGTTCAATCAACAAAAAAAAAGATAAAAAAACGTTTTGTCATGGGCTGCGCCCAATGGTATGGATTGCAGCCATGCTTGCCTGAAAACAAGTTTTCAGCAAC
>JAEEOB010000018.1 GCA_016284045.1 Bacteroidaceae bacterium | reverse complement strand
ATTCCGAAGCCTGCACATCTTGCGACGCCGACATGTGAAATGCCTCCTACATTGCATCTTTGTTGCAAAGGTACAAAAAAAATCCGTTACTCAATCAATAAGTAGCGGATTTTTCGTTTTTCCTATAAAAAAACTTCAATAATGTACATATTTAACACCACAGACCCGCAAGAGCGGCTTCAACAGCTAATCGATATTCGAGAAGACCTGAATAACAGGCTGTCAGTTCTAATCCGTCACTACACGGGGCTATCCGCCACTCTACTCGCTCTACTGACTCTGTTTGGTGATATAGCTTTAACCGCTTATTTTTTTGAAGGAGTTTAAACGAACAACGGAACAAGCCAGCAGCTCAACATACCGCTCGACATGCTGCGGTCACTCTCTGCCGACGACCGCAAAGTCATACTGGAAAGCATGACCGAGACCATCGAACAGGCGGACGCAGACCAGATTTTCGACTCGTGACGGCTGGTTGTTGCAAAACCCACTTTGCAAAAATATGCCGCAGTGTGAACTTTTACGGCGTTTTCCGTATTTTCTCGTCTCAAAACCATTGCCGATACGGATTTATTCGCTATCTTTGAGAAGGCAAAAGAAAGGAGGACATTATGAGCAGTAATACAAGCTGTGCCGCAATGATTGCTATTCTCGTGCATAATAACGAGAAAAAAAAGAAAGGCAAAGTGCCGCGGAAAAAAACGAGATGGTTGCGCAATCTTTTACACAACATCTTCAACCCGGATAATAAGGATTCCACATGGTATTTCCTTCTCGCTGTTTTACTCGGTATTTTTTACGCTTTTATGATTGCCGGCAACCTTGATAAACCGCCAATAGCATTCGTCCTTTCTGCAATTATTATTATTCCGGGTGAGATTATGCTGATTGTCTGGGGGGTCAGCGAGAGAAAGAAGGAGAAGAAAAGAAAGAAAAAAAACAGAAAGAAAGGTGTTGTCAATAATGACCCTCGCCTTGACTTCCTCTTTAAGCCGGCAGGAAAGCCATGACAAAAAATAAGGTTTAGCACACAGCTATACCTTATTTTTTTGTCCTATTTGTTTTGTCTGACATGATGTATCTTTGCCATAAATTAACAGAAATCTATGGCAAAGTCAGCAACAGTTTCAAGAAGTCTGAAGATATACCTCGACGGAAAAGAGGTGACAAGTTCCGTTAAGGACATACAGTCGGAGATGCGCAAGGTGAGGAGAGAACTCAACAAAGCACAGGTCGGGTCGGATGATTACCGTAAAGCTTTAACCGCTTGTTTTTTGAAGGAGTTTAAAACGTCAACCTTTCAAAGATTCTTCATTTCAAGGATTCCTACCTGATGAAAACCTTGCTTTTCTTGACTCCGCCGTTCTTGTAACGTACCAATTTGATGTAAACACCACCTTTGGAGGGATGTGCTGCTGGAATTCCGCTGAGTGTGTAGTAGCTGATTTGTTCAACTTCATCCGAGAATGGATATTCTGGAGAGTTGATGGTGTTAGGAACGTCGTGCACGGCATATTGCCCGTCCAGATAGGTTAAGCGTTCTCTTACCCAATTTTCCAGTCGTTGAAGTGAGTCAATTTGAGAATTCCGTTTGTAGGGTCGCACGCCCGATACAGTTCGAGTGGCCTGCCATAAGCGCCCCTCAAGTTTGCATACATCGCCGGCACGATAAGTGGCTGAGAGGGAATAGTTCGGTGTGGTCTGATATCGTATCCAGTCGGGGAATGTCTCCCACCCCGTATTGCATATTGCGGGACCATAACAGGGACTGTCGGGCCATCGTTCTCTCTCCTGTTCATACATCATCTCTGGAACACGCTCGTACCAGTCGTCTATGATAGATAAGATATTGGATTCAGAAAACACCCCGTTTTTCCGCAATTCCACATAGCGCTGACGAAGCTCTTTCTGATAATAATGCTCCACCCAATAGAAAGGACCTTCGGTAAGTGGATCGTGCTCCCAAATCGCCGGGCGTACTACACCATAGAGATTCAACCCGAATGTCTGGTCAAGGTCGTAAGGAGTCACCAGCCACTTTTTTCCATCGTAAGTGAACCACTGCCAGTTTTTCAGAGAACCGTCGCCATTGCAGACAAACTGATAAAACACGTCGTAATCCAATAGGCTGGCAATATCAAACTTTGCCTCAAATGCTTGTTTAATGGTCAAACTGTCAGCACCAGATTTTTTTAGGCTTGTCAGTTCAGAATCATATTGGCTCAACTGGGTGACGGCTTTCCTCGTTTGGTCGGTTACGTAGGTGTCTTTGGGATGACGGATCTCGAACTGGCTCCAACTCACTTGGCCATGAAACAAGGTGGAGTTGTTCAGGTTGCCGTCAAGGGGAATATGAAGTGCTTGGGTTTTATCCAGGTTCATGTTTTTACGGCTCTTCTTCAGCTGCCAGGCATACACACCATGAAAGGTCCCGTCAATATATACTGCACATGGGAAACCGTCTGGAAAGCAGCGTGCACGCTTCGACGACACACTATATCCGCCGCGCTCCCAGTAAGTGGGGCGGTCGGAAACGATGCAACGGAACAGCTTGTAGCCAATCTCGCCAATCCCACGCATAAAGTCGGTATAGAACGCCTTGAAGTGAAATTCATCCTGCTTTACCCAGTTGCCAATACGGATTTCTGGCGTGGAGTTTGCTGTCCAGTCCTTCTCGCAGAACTGACAGGAGAAGTTGAGTTTGGGGAACTTCAGCGACCAGCTTCCCTGTGCTTTCAGCAAGGCCCGTTTGCGAAAAAAAATGCCTCTGCCGTCATAGACTTCCAGCCAAACCTTACGCTGGTCGGTCTTTGATGTCGGAAGACTGGTCAACCCCGTGATGTTTACCCATGCAAACCATGGCTCTGCTATCTCTATGTTTTCCTCTTCGCTGTAATCCGTCATGCCTGAGGTCGCATCTCCTTGATGAATTATTTCTATCATGGTATCAAACGTGGGTAATGGTATTGTCGGGGTGGGGGTGACATACCAATCCACAAACATGGTGTCGCCGGGGATGCTGTCTGTCTCAACTGCCTTCGGAGCGGTGGTCAACTTTGTTTCCTGTGCGATAGCTGTCATGAATACTGATGCGATAGCAAATGTCAACAGTTCTTTTTTCATCATAAATAAGTAGCTTAGAATTGATACGTGAATGTGTGGCACCGAAATTTTATACACGCTCAATTGATTGATTTTCTGGCAAAATTACACTATTTCCCCCTTTTCCACAACACCCGCTGTCAATTTGTATAGGCTCACCTGCTTCCCGGTTGTTTCCATATTGTTTATTTTCAGTGGCTTACATCAATCTCCTTTGTATATGCTTTGCCATCTCCAGTTAATTCTCAAATTCCTCAATATTTCAACGTTTACCTTCGTAATTGACAGAAGGGGTGTTCTAAAAATTCTGATTATTGAATCCTCCTACAAAATAAAAGTTTCATGCTTTAACCGCTTGTTTTTTGAAGGTGTTTAAACTAATAAATTGCTTTCTGATGGTCAGACGCAGGGTTTGTCGGTGAATTACCTATTGGAGAAGGTTGAGTAAGACAGATTGTTATAGTTGATTTTTTTTCTGGACATATAGGATATATAAGATATAAGTCTTACCTTTGCATTGTAAACAAAATTAATAACTAATTTAAAAAATTGATTTATTATGAAGAAGAAGAAAGTTCGGTTATGTCAAGGTGGTGACATAAGCATATTGCAGTCTTGCATTGATACATTCACTCGTGACAAGGAGTTGGTTAGTGTGTCTGTATCCGTAGCGGACATGAATGGTCATGGTTTGTTGTTCATAGCGGCGATTATATACTTAGAATAGGATTATTATACGTGACGAATTGTATGCTTTAACCGCTTGTTTTTTGAAGGAGTTTAAAACTGAAGACTTTTTTACTCTCTTCAAGCAAAAAATTTCCCCTTATCGTAGGATTTCTCAACATTTTTTTTAGTATATTTGCCATTGGAATCGAGTTGCTTGTTGTTCGCGGAGTCCGGCTTTTGCCCAGCTCTTTATGGTCTTCAAGCAGCTTGAGCTTTAACCGCTTGTATTTTGAAGGTATTTTAAACAACAATCAATCTCTGCCATTATGAACAGCAGAAGATTTCTATTACTTATCATGCTGACAGTGCTCACCTTCTGCGGGGCACAGGCTCAGCAGCTAATCTCGGGAAACGTGACGGACGACACCGACACGTTGTGTTATGCAATGTATTATGCAATCGTGATGGAGATAGACCGCAAGAACCGTATCGTGTCGCACACAACGACCGACATGAACGGTAATTTCTCCATGACCATCAAAAATCCCAAGAACCATCTTAAAGTTACCTACGTGGGCTATATACCATACGAAGTAAAGATTGGCAAAAAGACCAAATTCAATATCAAACTGAAAGAAAGAAAACCGATTGTGTGTTACTGAGCTACAAGAAGCAGACAGACAACTGCTGCGCCAAGCATGGGCAACCACCGGTAGCGCAAAGCAAGATATAGACAAGTTTGGAATTGTTCATTTGAAAAGATCAGTAAATTCCTGTAATTCCTGTAAAAATATCTAAATCCGAAACTCAAGTAATTATACTTTTCCATGCTTTGAATTTGGCCACTTTGGTAAGTTGAGCCAAGTCAGTTTTCGCCATAGCCCTTCTAATGGCCCACGGGTATGGTTTTTGAACCAATAGCGTCCAAAGACATAGAAGACGATGATCATGACGAGCCCGATGAGCACTGCGTAAGTGATACCCACCAGCCTATAGCAAGCCAGTCCATAGCCACAGAAGATGAAGCTGCCGACGACAGACTGCAGGAGGTAGTTGGTAAGGCTCATGCGGCCAAAGAAGCAGAGGTGAATCAGTGTGTCACGCACCCCCTGAAAAGCATACCAAGCGGAAACGACCGCAGATGTGATCATCATGAGGATAAGGAGGTTGTAGATGGGATTGAGCCAGTTGGTCAGTTGTCCAAAGTCCACGAAACTCAACACGATGACCCCGAGTGTGGATATCCCGAGAATGACATGCCAAAGCTGTATATTCCGTCCCTCGTTGTAGAAGAAGCGGTGCCGTCCCAACTGCATTCCGAGGATGAAGAGGCAAAGCAACTGGGTGAGCCTTCCGCTATACACATTAAACCGCAGGTTTAGCTCAAATCCATACAGCAGGTTATTGACGGTGTTTTCCATAAATGTGCCAACTTCATGAAGGCTGATTGTCTGCTGGTAGATTTCAAAGAGTCTGGTGTGGTCAATCTCCGTTCCCGAAACAAGACAGAATAGTTCCACTGGCTGTATGGCAAGCAGCATGATGATGCACCACACAGCTTTCGAGGGTAGATAGCTGACAGGAATAAGCAGCAGTCCATACACCGCATAGAGCATAAGAATATCACCATCGTAGAATGCGACGTTGACAAGTCCGAACAGGAACAGCAGGCACATTCTCCAGGCAAACCGACAAGAGAAATTGCGGTGTTTCTGTTGCTGGTTGTCGTTCATGATGAAGAAGCTCAGCCCGAAGAGCATAGCAAAGACGCCATACATCTTTCCGCTGAACAGCCATGCCATCACATTGCCCACCTGTTCGTCGCAGGGGAGGGTATGGACAATAGGCTCCTGTGTGAAGATGTCGAAATGCTCCACAGAGTGAAATAATATGATGCCTGCCACGGCGATGCCCCTCAGCGCATCAGCCACGTCAATCCGTGTATTGGGAATGTTACGGGTGATATACATTTATTGAAATATTATAATGAGCTATCATCTGGTTCAAAGAGGGATGTGAGAATTTTATTCAACCGGAACAGTCTCCTCATATCAATTATGATCCTTACAGACTTTATATTTCTGAAAAATACGTTTTTTGTTTTGATTGCCAAATCCGAAACTATTCAATTTTCATTTTCTTTTTTATTTGCTAATTTTGAAATCCATCGGATTGACAAGTAAACCAGGATATGAACTTGAAAACATTAGCTAAATGTTGAATTTGTAATATAGACACAAAGGTACGAATAAACAAACATAATAACAAATATTTGCGGGTTTTTATCCTCCTTTCTTGCATTCCTGTTATCATCTTCAGAGCCACCCTCATAAACTATTTACGTCTATATAGATTTTTTATCATTTTTCTGAAAAAATGATTATCTGCATAATGAAAAAACTGAAATCTGGTGGATTATTTGGATGTTGCCTTTTTTATCCTTAACTTTGCTGATGAAAAGAACTGCTGAACACTGATTTGCCATTTGATGAAGAACATAACTATATACATTTTCTGTTCTTCTTTTTTAGTAATTATGCGGATAATTTTAGGATTTGAATGAAGCAAGAGCGTCTTTATCCAAGCAACACTGTTTTTTTTATAATATGTATTAACTACTAACAAACAAGAGAATGAAAAGACTTTTTACTCTTTCTGCCAGCTTTGCATTATGCGCAGCATTGGCAGCACAGGTGACATTGCCGCGGGCAACATTCACTTTGGACTTTGAGGGAGCTACGTCTGTGGCCGATTTTAAAGGCACTCAGGTGGGCGATGGAGAACTGCGTGTGTCGGACGACCCGAATTTCGGCATTTATTATCAGAACTGCCCCAATAATGCTGTGGCAACGAAAGCGACGAACTACCTGCGGGTGGAATTAGGCGACGGACTGACGAAAGCCGCAGAGAAAACCACCGACCAGTCAATATCTCTAGGTTTCTGGGTGAATCCCACTGTGGCAAATCTGAACTATTCACAGATTTCTTATTTCTACAGCGTTTTTTATTCCATCTATAACTCCGGCAACCGCGGTCTGACTCCGGCCGACAACTGGGGAAATGCCATGTGGTCGCAGAATACCCGTGGCTGGGTTCAGATAAACGACTGGGCAGGACATTGGGATGATTTCGGTGACCCGGAGAATGTGAACGGCGCCAATCAGGTCAGCATCGACTATCTTGCCCAGAAAACAGTGGAATCAACCTCCACAGATGAGAATGGCGATGTGGTGACCGAACAGATTCCTACGCCGTTTGAGGAAAACTGGCATTACATTGCCTTTGTGCTTGACAAAGGGAATAACACTGCGACGATTTATGCCGACGGTGTGCTGTTTAACCAGTGGACCTGCCAGGAGAATTTCCTCACTGGGCCAACCACCTTGTTCGACGGACTGGGCGCATACGCAGACCTGTATCTTGGCGGTGTGGCTCAGTGGACATGGGCAGATCCAGACCCGGCATTTGCATACGATGATTTCTGCATCTATGCAGGAAACCTGGGTGTGGAGCAGCAGGAGCTCATCATGAAAATCAAGAGAGGTGAGGTGGACGATGACACCCGTCTGGCGATAGCCAAGAACGACTATTATGAGGCTGTGTCGGAACTGGAGGATTTCCTTGGCCGTCTTGAGGATTACCCCACAATGACTGCTGCATTGGAGCAAGTGATGATTGACTCAGAGGAAACGACAGATGCCAACCCGACAGTTGAGAATTACACCAATGCCGCTGCTGCAATCCGTCAGAAGATAGCGGAGCAGGAGGAAATCGTGGCGGCAGCCGATGCTGTGGTTGAGACCATCACAAAGGAACAGACATACGCTGAATCGACAAGCTATCCCGGCAAAGCTGCCTACCTCGATGCGCTGGCACAATGCAAATCGAATATCTCTGATGCCAGCTCTATAGACAAGGCAGCAGAGGTCTCTGCAGAAATTGCAAAGGCAAAAGGCATATACCTCGCTTCTCAGGAGCAGCCGGCCGACGGAAGCGGTGTTGATGTGTCAGCCCTGATTCTTCATCCCTGGTTCTGCAATCCGGATGCCGAGCCAACAAAGAATGAGGACGGAACCTACACGTTCCCCTACGTGACTGAACATGAGTATGCCGTGAATTCCACGCCAGTGGATTACAACTCCAAAGGCTGGGTGAACGGAAACTCCTTTGTCGTTGACGATGCGCGTGTGAATTGGACTGAGGGACGTATCACCTGGAACAACTGGCATGCCAAAACCACAGTCGGAACCCTTGATGTTCATCAGCAGCTGACCGGACTTCCCAACGGCTATTATGCCGTCAGCGCCGACTGGATTACCAACTATGAGCCATCTACGCAACATACCTACGCCACAGCAGGTGATGTGACCAAAACGTCTGTATATCTTGACAACCAAGGGTGGGATAATGAGACTTGGACCACGCTGACCACAGACAAAATACTCGTGGGTGATGACGGGATTCTGACAATCGGCGGTGCGTCCACTTCCACTGGAACAGCTTATTCTGGCTGGTTCTGCGTCACAAACTTCAAGTTGGTTTATTATGGCACCGACGTGGATCTGTCGGACGACCTTGCGGCGAAGAAGCAAATGATAGAGGATTTGATTTCAGAGCTGGTGCTTCCTGGCGACATTGCCGAAGCCAACACGAAGCTGAACGAGATTATTTCGGATGCCGACACATATCAGGCTATCGACAATCTGACGAAGATGATATCCGAGCTGAAGGGCATTGCTGACGAGGAACAGGCAATCATCACCATGATTGATGAATTCTCCGCCACTTCCTCATCCAGTGCCAACGGAACTGCGGTTGTCAATGCGTCAAAATCCCATCTTTCCTCTATTCTGAATGCTTCCGATGCCACGGTTGAGATCAAAGACGAGGTGAGTCAGCTTATTGCCGGCACACAGACATTGTTGAATACAGTGTCAGCAGCAGAGGCATGGAATACCTCTGAGGTGACAGCATTGCTGAACGGGCAAATCACCGCCATTAAGTCAACAGCCGCAGAAAACGGACCGACTGCCACAGAACTGGCGGACTATTCATCCGCGCTGGTGAATGCCATGAAATCTTCTCTGCCGGAGAAAGAGGCTTCCGAGAGCAGTCCG
>JAEEOB010000114.1 GCA_016284045.1 Bacteroidaceae bacterium | reverse complement strand
TTCCGTTGGCATCAAGATAAGCAAGTGACAGGTTGTATCCCTTATCGTAGTTGGCTGCAACAGTCTCATTGGCACCGTCGCGGTAGAAAGCCTGAACAGTCACCTTATAGAGACCTTTCTCGAGGCCTTCAACCTTCTGGTTGAACGTACCGCTTCCTTGGAACACCTCAGAACCGAATTCATTGGTTGCTACAGTAGCACCTCTAAGCTCCTCAGGAGTGAATGTCCAAGCAGAACCGGTCTTGAATGTGAGTGATACAGGTTCATCGTATGAAATACGGGATTCAGGCGTGTCAAAAGGAATACCAGCCTTTTCTGTAGCAGCTAACATCTCTGCTTCCACACGTTCCTCTACGATGTCGTCGCGTTCAGACTGGGAGAGCAGTTTCCATACTGTGGCAGTTCCTTCGCCATTGTTGACGAAGCCATCTGCTGTCACAAATACAGGTTGTGAGTTATTAGTGTTTGTGAAAGTGTAGCCTTCGCCATCCTGAGCGACGAGGAACGAACGCTCACGGTTGCCAGAGCAGTCGGAATACATATCTCCGTTGTCACCATAGAACACCTGCCCGTCAACGGTCTTCAGTTTGTAAGCACCGTCAGCCAAAACCAGTTCAATGGCAAGACCATAGTTGTCAACAATGGCACGTGTTCCCCAATTGGCTCCACGGGACAAAAATTTCTTTGATGTCTCGTCGTAGAGATAGTAGATGCCTTCAGCCACAACCGGAGCCTCTTTCACCTCAGTAGCCACAAAGTAAACATACTTGTTTCTCACATACATCTCATAGCCAGTCACTGTCACTTTCTTACCATTGAGGTCGGAGATGTCCTCCTTGGGTTTCACGAGTGAGCCCAGAGCGGTCTCAGTTCCCTCGATGGCGATGTTGTAATAGTTGCCGTCGATGGTGAGTGTGCCTTCAAAGGTGGCAAGCTGACGAGGTGCAACTGCGTCTGCCACCACAGCCTCGAAGTGGTCGGATGTGAGTTCTGTAGCATCATTAGGAATAGCAAGGTCTGCAGGTGCATGTTCTTTCACATCAGCAGCAGCTGTGAACTGGTTCGCGCCGCCGTATGCGCTCAAGGTGCCGTTCACACTGTAATACTTGCCAACCTCAAGGTCGTTCGCATTATTGTAGTAGTAGATGTAGTCAGACCCGTCGTAGAGCACTGCGCCGTTGGCGGCAGATGCCACACAGGCACCGACGATGTAAGCTTCGGAGCCTGCATCCAACGCCTGAGCTTCTGAGATCAAGATAGGCATTACGCGTGTGTAGGTTGCTGTGGCAACCTCACTTGTCACACCGCCTTTCACAGCAATGGCGTTGACTGTGGTCGTCTCAACCACTTCGAATGGCTTTGTATATTTCGTGCTGCTCTCGGTAGGAGTGCTGCCATCGGTGGTGTAGTAGATGTCTGCACCATCCTCGGCGGTGATTTCAATGGTCAGAGGAGAGTCGAAGTTCTGGCTTTCGGTCAGAACCGGCTTCACAACCTCACCTTCAGCCACTTTCTTGAAGAGGTAGAGAGCACCGCCTGTACTTGTTCCATAGCAAGCGAATCCGTATGTGCCATTGTTGCGCAGATTGGCGTTGACACTGTTTGCGCTGTTAAACACATTCACGAATTCATAGGTGTCGGAGCCCGACACAGCCCAGCGTGCATTGTCATCCACTGCTGTAGCAAGTGCAGCCTGGTTCTTCGTGCCGTTGCTGGCAGCATATTTCTCAGCAGCGGCGTTGTAGATCGTGTAGTAATCGCCATCAGCCGCGATTGTCCAAACAATGTCAGCAGAAGGGTTGACGATGACATTATCTACCGGAGTAACCTCTTCATACTGTAAGCGGTTGGTGGCGATGGTGTTGTTCATAGCCTTGCCGCCATAAAAGATGATGTAGTCGCCCGGCTCGATTTCGCCTGTAAAGAGCGCATACTTAGCCTCATCCGAAGATGCTTCATCCAAGGTCACGTTGATGGTGAGATCTTCAGGATTGACGGCATGGTCGCCTTCAAAAGCAATCTCAGTGTGGGTGAGTTTAATCGTGCCGCCTGTGAAGTCTTCTGCTGCCTTCACGGTCAGTGAGATGATAGCGTCTCCATTGCTGGCGGTAGCACCTTCTTCACCATAACCACCCACTCGGTAGACATTGGTTCCCAGCTCTTTTGAATTGTTCAAGAAAGACATTGCAATTCCCATTGGATGATCATCGCAGGAAAGTCCTTCAGACAGAGTGATGTCGGCCTGGAAGCCGTGCATTGCCTCTGTGCCTTCATAGACGATGGTAATGTTTTTCGACTCACCGGCCTTGATGGAGAAATCTTCAGCCGTAAGTTTTTGAGCAAAAGCAGCATTACCGGCACAGAACATCAGCAACAGCAGTGACAGCCATTTTCCAATTGTTTTGTCCATAAGTTAAAATATTTAGTTAATAATTAAAAAGCAATTTGAACTTTTATCATAGGTATAGCCTTGTCTCGTTTCAAGTTTAAGACAATATGAAGGATGATGAGCGTGGCGGTGTTTGTTCCGCCACACTCTCACACATTATTTATTACTTAACGAGTACCTTAACAGTTGATCCGTCAGCCTTGCGAACGATGTTCACACCCTTCTGGAGAGCGTTCACTTTCACACCGCCCAACGTGTAGATACCTTCAGCGCCTGCCTCAATTGCACGAACTGAACCGATGCCGGTTGCTGTGTTGTCCACACCGATGAATACAGGGCGGATTTCTGAATCAACGAAGCGGATATTGCTCAGCTCGTAAGTGCCGTTCACGTTGAGGTTGATAAGTTCTCCTGCGTTGCCGCTGAATGCGGAGTTGCTGTTAGAGAGCACAATCACACGGTACTTGTTCTCACCAATCTGGTTGTATGCGATGTGGTGGTCTGCAGCACGGGCTGAGAGTTCTGCGCCGTTAAACTCACCGTCAACGGTGATGTCCATCTGGAATGCCACGTAAGTATCATTGTTCTCAAGAGCGATGCTGTTGCCGTTGACAACGAGATAATCGTTGCTTACATACTCACGTGCCTTCGTTCCGGCTGCGTCGTAGTCGAAGTTCATAACGGCTTGCAAGATAAGAGCAGCGTCAACCACGTCTATTTCCTGGTTTTCGTCATAGTCGGCTGCCTTCCGCTGATAAGCTGTAGGAGTTGCTTTTTCGAGAGCAAACTCTACAGTCATTGTGGCGTCAACGATAGAAATCTTATTGTCCTTGTTCACGTCGCCCAGGAGGGTAACTTCCTCTTCGGCGTCACCAATACGGTAGAGTTCCCATGCACCGATTGGAGCATAGTCACTGTCGTAGGTCATTCCTGTAGGGTGATTGATACCAATCTTCATTTCACCAGCCTCTGTAATGTTAACTATAAGGTCATTGCGGTAGTAACCGGCGATGAAGAAGTCGCGGGAGTCAACGGCACCGTCAGGGACGAAGAGGTCAGTATATCCAATCATAAGGCAGTGGTTGTTCTTGCCTGTAACGTCTTCTGATGTAGCACCTTCGTAAAGGTTCATGATTGGCTGGGTATAGATTTCATCACCAACCTCAGCAAACATCTGTAAGTTGTGGGTCACATCACCGTTCGCCACCCTGTCAGCCTCGTCTTGAGCGGAACCAGCACGGTAGAAGCCATAAACAGAGAGACGGTATTGGCCTGCAGGTACCTCAGGAATGGTCTGCTCGAACGAGAAGTTCACATTTCCACTATAAGTAACGAGATTCATCGGTTCGTCATAGTCACGATACTTCCAACCGCTCTCACCAGGAGCAGGGTTCCATGTCCATCCGGCATAGTCGGCTGTTCCGTCATCACCTTCATGGAGGTAAGCAGGGTTAACGATAAGGTCGGTCATATCATTAGGATCCTTGTCATCCTCTGCCTCTGCGATATTCCAGATGTAGTTGCCGTTTCCGGTGTTCTTGTCGCCATAAACAGGAGAGCCGGCTGCGTCGCCACCACCTTTGTTGGTACCATAGAAACCGTTCTTGCCCGTGATGGAGTAACCTCCATCAGCAAGTGCTGCGAACTTGAATCCGTAAGGAGTAGTGGAAGTGCTCATCGTCCAGTTGTTGCCTCCGGCATAAACCACATAGTTCTCATTGTCAGGGGTAATGGCGTATGTGCCGTCCTCTTGCTTCACAAGATAAACAGGTGTACCTTCTACAGCGATTGTGTTGGCGGTGCCTTCAATATTAAGTTGGAACGTGCCTTCAGATGTGGTGAGAGAAAGAGTATAAGCCTGACCATCTACCGGTTCTGTCTGCTCAGGTGCGAAAGTTTCCTCAGCAGCCTTGAGGGATTCAAGAGCGGCTTTCAATGACTCAGCAGTAGCGGCTTCATCATTAAGTGCGGTCTCAGCAGCCTCAATAGCATCATTCATCGGTTTGAGCTCATCTTCAGCATACTGGAACAAGTTCTCACCGGCAGGATACTTTTCAAGTTCAGCCTTGGCTTTTTCGATTTCCTCCTCAAGCTCGCCCTTGGCAAGTTCCTCTTCGGAAACACTCTCGAGCTTCACGTTGTCGATGAAGAAATCAGAACGGCGCTGACCGGCTGCGTTGAGAGAGATAACAACAGTTGCACCTTCAACAGCTTCTTCTACAGTGAAGAGTGCTTCAAGGGTGCTCCATTCGCTGTCATTGAAGTAAGTGGCATCGGCATTACCACCTTGTACGCCTGCAGCTCCCTCGGACTTAGCAGAACCGAGCTCGGTCTCACCATTCATCATGGCAATACCCACAGTAGTGTTGCTGTTTTGTGAGTTATCGTAGCTGTAGTGCTGCTTGTAATCCACAGAAAGTCTGTAGGAACCTGCAGGAAGTGTAGCCAAAGCAGCGGATGTGAATGTGTTGGTGGTGCCACTTTCGTTCCATCCGTGACGGAAGAACAATGCGTACTCACCGTCGCTTGCCTCGGAAGAACCAAACTGTGAAGAAGCGGTATTACCAGATTTGAGAATCTCAGTATTGTTGAACGACGTATTAACTTCTTCAGTCCATCCGTAAATGGTGAGAGGTCCGTTTGAAGCCTTCAGATCTTCTGTCAGCGGTGTGTCGGCAGCAGCAAGCTCAAAGCTCGGGTTGATGATTTCAGGTGCCTCGGGGAGAGTAGGCTCTTCGCTCGGGTTGAGGATAATACTCTCAACGGCACCGGAAGCGCCCCAACCTACCTTAATGGCGTTCACATGAACATACTCGTAGGAACTGATGTCAAGATCTACAGTTCCGTCCTCACCTATAACAGGGTTCTCTTCTTTATTAGAGTTGTCTGCCTGACGGTTTAAAAGAATGCGGAGCCTAAGACCAGGAGTTCCTGTAAAGCGGATAGTTGTCGTGCCAGTAATGTCTGCGTATGTTGAATTTAATACGGAGCCGTTACCATAAATAACTGCGCCGCCTTCCACTGTCGTACCATAGACATATTCATCCCATGCAGGAGTCTGGTTTGTTGGTTTCGCATAGTCATCGAAGCCGTCCCAGGTCTTATACAAATCTTTGCTCAGAGGGGTGTCGGCGAACACGCCCGGCTCGTTCTTCACCCGCTGTTTGAAGGTGGCAACGACTAAGACATCGGAAGCCGGCATAACAAATGAGTTGTCTGCAGCCACGCTTACTTCCTTCTCCTCTGTGTCATCGAGGTATGTCACCTTGATGGCATCAAGCTGATAGCCGTCAGCAGGAGTGGCGGTGAGTTTCACGGTAGCACCTTCTGCTGCCTCATCCGCGTCTGCCTCTACAGTTCCGTTCTCCGCAGTTGACACATTCACCAAGTATTTATCAGATGCAACCTTGATACCATAGATATTGAATCCGCTATTGGTACTGTACACATAAACATCCGTTTCTGTTTCGCCGGTATATTCGTACTCAACCTTATCGATAGCGTTTCCATCGTTCTCTAGCGATGCCTTAGTGAGTCCGAACTGGCCGAAGTCAACATTGAGTACTCGAGTCGTACCAGGGTTGGCCGACATTCCATAGACGGTAACCTTAGTAGCTGGAGCCACTTTGAAGCGAATGTAGCGAACCTCTGATGTTCCTGTTCCACCAAACTTCAGGCGTTGTGTGAAATCGATGTCGTCGATTGACTTAGGATTTTTATCAATACTCAGTTTCTTATCGCTTGCAGCAACCATTTCGAGATTGTCGATGATGGTAGTCTCGACAATGTCTCCAAGAGTGAAGTCTGCGAAGTTCCAGAACTTCTTGGACTCAGCGGTCACGTCCACTAATACAGGAGCAGTATATTTTCCTGATTCATAAAGTGCAACCTGAGAAATCGCCGTTGAACCGTTGGCCGCGCCTTTACTGGAGATAATCGTCAGACGGTAACTGTTGCCCGCAGCACCACTTACCTTGGCATCTACCTCGCCTTTTTTCCACTGGCCATAAATGTCAACAGTGCTTACAACTTCCTCGCCATTGAGCACCTCAACTACAGCAGAAGTCACGTTACCAGTATATTCCACTGTGAATACAATGTCAGTCACAGCGACATCGTAGGCTGGAGTAGTGATGGTGGAAGTAGTTTCTGCAGATTTACTTCCAGCCTTAATTAATGCCCAGCCATTACCGTTGTTGTTGAATCCGCTGATGGCCCAGATCTTGGCGTCCTTTGTCGCTGTCCATGAGTCAGTA
>JAEEOB010000113.1 GCA_016284045.1 Bacteroidaceae bacterium | reverse complement strand
CATGATTTAGAAAGAAGAAAACTACAGTGCGTCTCTACAGCAACTGATTGAAGGCGTACAGACGAAAAACAAAAAACGTCCTCTCATGGTGATGAGAGGACGATATGGGGACGTTTGGTTTGAGAAACGGGCTGGCTACATGTAACGTTTTCGTCCTGTGATCCATTCATCGATGTATCTTCCATCGATTTTACTCATACCGAGTGTCTGATATCCAGAGAGCCCATTTAGTTTGAAGTTGAGGACTGTAAGCAGTCCGAGTTTCATGAGGATGTTTATGTACTTGATTAAAGGTGACATAAACTCCGGGAACGCCATGCTTAGTAGTACAGAGAAGAAGGCTGTAGAGACGTAAATCCATACTCCGATGCTTTTTTTCCTTAGAATCATGATTAGCGCGATGATGTCAGCGATGATGAGTATGACTCTGAGGAACGTGCATAGCATGTGAATGCTGAGATGTGGATTCTTAAGCCCAAGGACGATGTCAACGATGAGCGCAACCGCAGAATAAGCTATCATAATCCAGACATAAATCTTGATGTTGACCGACAGCTCTTGCTTATAATCTCTTTGGTTTTCCAGGTCCATGGCTGTGTTGAGTTTTTTTTTTATTTTTAGTTGGTGTTGCCCAGATATTCCAGATAGACTGGATAATCCAGATTATAAAACTATCAACTATTATTTTACAATACCTTTCTCGAGATATTCAGCAAGGTTTGTGTGTATGCTTTCTGATGCTTTCTCGACAGCCACTTTGGCCATGTCGTGATCTACCATGATTTTGACGAGCTCTTCAAAGCTTGTCTTTGCAGGGTCCCATCCGAGTTCTCGCTTAGCCTTGGATGGGTCTCCCCAGAGATTTACAACGTCGGTGGGGCGGTAGAAATCAGGACTTACCTCCACCAGTACTTTTCCTGTGGCTTTGTCAATGCCCTTTTCGTCGAGTCCTTCACCCTGGAACTCCAGCTCTATGCCTGCATGCTTGAATGCGTAGTAGCAGAATTCGCGTACGGAGTGCTGCACACCTGTAGCGATGACGAAATCTTCGGGTTTCTTGTTCTGTAGTATGAGCCACATACACTCCACATAATCCTTGGCATATCCCCAGTCGCGGAGACTGGAGAGGTTGCCGAGGTAAAGCTTGTCCTGCTTGCCTTGCGCTATACGGGCAGCAGCGAGTGTGATTTTTCGTGTAACGAATGTCTCTCCGCGCCGTTCACTCTCATGGTTGAAGAGTATTCCTGAGCAGCAGAACATGTTGTATGCCTCACGGTATTCCTTTACAATCCAAAATCCGTAGAGCTTGGCCACGGCGTAAGGGCTGTATGGGTGGAATGGCGTGTTCTCGTTTTGTGGCACCTCCTCCACTTTTCCGTATAGCTCAGACGTGCTTGCTTGATAGATTTTGCAGGTGTCAGTGAGTCCGCAGATACGCACGGCCTCAAGCACGCGTAGCACACCTGTTGCATCCACGTCTGCTGTGAACTCAGGAGAGTCGAAGCTGACCTGGACGTGGCTCTGCGCAGCGAGGTTGTAGATTTCTGTTGGCCTTACTTTGCTGACGACCTGTAGGATTGACATGGAGTCTCCGAGGTCACCATAGTGGAGGTGGAAGTGTTCCTTCCCCTCTAGATGCGCAATCCGTTCCCGGTAATCCACCGATGAACGTCTTATGATTCCATGTACCTCATATCCTTTATCTAACAGAAATTCAGAAAGGTAAGAGCCGTCCTGACCTGTAACACCTGTAATTAATGCGATATTTGCCATATATCTGTATTATTTTGTTTGTTTTCGGATTAAGCGTTTTAATTTGCAAAGTTACAAAAAAGAAATTATAATTCAAATTTTTAATTTATAATTCATAAATCAAAATTAGCTTTTGGTGCCATTTAGATGATTTTTCTGTTTTCAGTTTTTATGGTTAAAGCAGTGCAATGTCTTGTGCTGCAATCTGTTCTGGTTGTTTGCGGACACATATAAAGTGAGTCCCTGCTTGATGGTCTATGCAAACAAAAAACAGGGTGTGCCAGCTGAGAGGCACACCCTGTAGGATTATGGTTGTGGATTTTCTTTTTTGGAAGGGTTACTCGAAGTATTCAATGGTGCGTGGCATTTCCATATCTCGACCCATCATAGAGGTCTTGCGGCTGATCCAGTTGCCTTTGTCGTCGAATTTGTAGTCGGTGTAAGGCATTTCCATAGTCTGTCCGCCCATATCCATGCTTGTTGATTTGAGCACACCGTTCTCATCATAGTTGTTGATGGTTGTGAACTCGCGTCCCATCATGTTCATGGTGCGTGATTTCACCTTACCGTTTTCCCAAGTGTATTTCACTTCGATTTTCTGCCCCTGAGCTTCGATTTTGGCTGACTGGATGTATCCGTCTGCATCATAGACAGCATCGGTGACACCTTCCTGCTTTCCGTCAGCAGTGAATGTGATAGTCTGGCTACGTCCCATCTGCTGGGTTGTGATTGATTTCACTGGACCTTTAGCCTCGTTTGCTTCCACATCGTGGAATTTTGTCTGTGCCTGCATAGCAAATGGAATAGCGATCAGCGCAAGCAATGTCATAAATTTTTTCATGATTCTTTTTAGTTTAGTTAATAAAAAAAGTTTATTGTGTAATGTTTAAAGATTTTTAGATTATGGTATGTTATTTTTTACGTTTTTTGTTGATTTTTTAGAAGTCTTTATGTTTGACTATGAGATGTGGGTGTTGGTTTAATTATTTTTTGTGATTTTTTTGATTTTAGATTTTTGTTGGTATATGAAATAAAGATGTGGCAAATTTAATGAAAAAAAAGGAATGAGCGAAAAAAAAAATATTTTTTTTGGTTTTTGTATGTTTTTGGGTTGAAAAAAGGATGTGCCCGTGATGAAGTTGGCACATCCTTGGGAAAAGGGGAAAAAATATGGTTGATTAAATGGTTTGCCCGTTTTGTTGCTCAGCTCTTTTGAGTTCCTCAATCTGGTGGATGAGGTCGTCGTTGGTGCTCTGCATCTTGAAGTAGATGGTGAGTCCGATGGTGCCTCCTATGAACGCTCCGATGCCGACGGCTATCATGAATCCGATGGTGTATTTGCGTGTTTCGAGGTCGGCGCCTTCAGTTGTTGCATAAATCTCATATAGGAGCCAAATGAGCCATAAGACAACGACAACCAGACCGATGATGGTTTCCATCCGGCGGAGGCGCTTCATTTTTGTCAGCTTCTCGGATATTTCAAGAAGGCTGCTGTTCATCATCGTGTTGTCGGAGATATGGTTGATGACAAAGTCGGCAATGGTGGATACCAACACCATAATGATGGTGAATATGTAAAGCGGCCATGATATGATTCCATTGAACATAGAGGGGAGAAAGCACAGTGCCACAAAAGGTGCGGCAAACAATGAAATCCAGCGGTATCTGTTGATCCACGACATCCGTGACTTCATCGACTGCCGTATAATCTGGTCGTTCACGATTTCCTGCTGCTCGAGTTTTCTTTTCAGGATGTCCATCTGCTGACGCATCTGTTCCAGCTCCTGTGTGTCTTTATTAGTATCCATAATATTTGTTGTTTTAAATGTTGATGTAATGGTTGTTTATTTAATTGGGAGTTAAATTCCCTCGGAATTAGAGTTAATTTTCTTCGAAAATGGAGTTGTAGTTAAAATGAACTTTTTACATTTTTTTGAGCTGTTCCTTGATTCGGAAGAGTCGGACGGAAACGTTTTTCGTTGAGATACCGACGACCTGTCCGATTTCCTCGTAGCTCATGTTTTCAAGCCAAAGTAGAATGATGGCGCGGTCGAAGGGTCCCAGTTTGTTTATGCGGCTTCGTAGCATCTCCACCTGCCGGCTGTCTTCGTCGGAGTCGTTGAAGAGGTCGATGTCCATGCTGAGCGGCACACTCTTGTTTTTCTTTTTCTTCCGGTCCTGACTGATGCAGGTGTTGAGGCTGACGCGGTAAACCCATGTGCGGATATTGCTTCTGCCTTCGAATTTCTCGAAGCCGTTCCACAGGTTTATGAGAATTTCCTGGAACAGGTCGTTCACCTCGTCCTGGTCTTTAGAGAACATATAGCACACTGTGTATATGGTGCTTTTCTGCTCTTTCACCAGTTTTGCAAATTCTTGTTCTTGTGAGTTCATTTTTTCTTTTTCAAATTACAACCATTAGACGCAACAATATATGATAAAACTACACTTTTTTTGAAAAGTTTTGAGTTTAGATTCGGGAAATAGGGAGCTAAGGGTCTTTAAGGGCTAAAAACTAAGGCTCCAAGACGTGAAAGTTAATCGTCCACGACTTCTATATAAAAGGAGAAGGGCCGGAATCCGTCGTTGCAGCTGATCATGGCACTCTTGGGATTCTGCATCCATCCGTCGTAGAAATTGCCTTCTCCACGGGCGAGAGCTTCGACAAACTCACGCATGGAAGACCATGCGGAAGGACATAAGCCTTCAGGACGGTTGCCGTCGATGGAAATCCATTGCTGACCTTCCTTGACATCGCATGTGTGCTCAATGGGATTCTCGTATTTCGCCATCAAATCGGGATAGACGGTCTGGCGGATGGCTGTGATACGAACTTTGTTCATGATGATTTCCGGTTTTGATTTGACAGCAAAATTACATATTTTTTGTGGAATGCACAAAAGGGTTGAAAGTTTTTTGTTTTTATGGAGAATAAAAGTTAACTTTGTGGATAAATAGGATTTTTTTAAGTGAATAGTGAAAAGTGTATTTACTTATGCTGATGAAAGTAAACATGGAATTATGAAAAGACATTTGTTTGTTGCGGTTTTGGTTGGACTGTTTGTGACTGTGCGCGCAAACCCGGTGGATGAGCTGCTGGAGCGCATCGACAGCGGAGCATCGAAGAAGTTTAAGACGGAATTGGTGAAGGCAGGTCATGCCGGCACAGATTTCTTTGAGCTTAGCCAGCAGGGAAAGCGTGTGGTGGTTCGCGGCAACACGTGGGTGAATGTCGCTACGGGTGTGAACTGGTATCTGAAATACTATGCCGGTGTGCATATTACATGGAACAACCCGAAAGCAAAACTGCCCGATGTGTTGCCGGCGGTAGATCGGAAAGAGCGTCATGAGACGGCACTCAAACTGCGCTACGACTTCAACTACTGCACTTTCTCCTATTCGATGGCGTTCTGGGACTGGACGCGTTGGGAGCAGGAAATCGACTGGATGGCGCTGCATGGCGTAAATATGCCGCTTGCCATAGTGGGTGAGGAGTGCGTGTGGCGCAACATGCTGCTGCGTTTGGGCTACAGCGAGGAGGAGGTGGGGCGTTTCATCGCTGGTCCGGCGTTTCTGGCATGGTGGGAGATGAACAACCTTGAAGGGTGGGGCGGTCCGCTTCCCCTTTCATGGTATGCCCGTCAGGAGAAGCTGCAGAAGCAGATACTAGTGCGGATGAAAGAACTGGGCATGCATCCTGTGCTGCCCGGCTATTCAGGTATGGTTCCCCACGATGCGAAAGAGAAGCTGGGCCTAAACGTGAGTGACACTAAGCCCTGGAACGGATTTCTGCGTCCTGCCAACCTTCAGCCCACCGACCTGCGGTTTAACGAGATAGCCGACCTCTACTATGATGAGCTGACCCGCCTGTTCGGCACCGCCGACTATTATTCCATGGACCCGTTTCATGAGAGCCACGACGACGGCAGTATCGACTATGGTGCGTCAGCCATTGCAATTCTGAATGCTATGAAGAGAGCCAACCCGGAGAGCGTGTGGGTGGTACAAGGGTGGACAGAGAATCCCCGTCCGCAGATGCTTGATACCATCAGATCAGAAGACATGCTGGTGCTCGACCTCTTCAGTGAGTGCCGTCCGATGTGGGGTGCTCCGTCAGTGTGGCGCCGTGAGAAGGGCTATGGTAATCATCCATGGCTGTTCTGCCTGCTGGAGAATTTTGGTGCGAATGTGGGTCTTCACGGCCGTATGGATCAGCTTATCGACAACTTCTATTCCACCCAGACCAATCCGTTGGCCTACCGAATTGCCGGAACCGGTTTCACGATGGAGGGCTCAGAGAACAACCCCGTGATGTTCGAGCTGATGAGTGAGCTGCCGTGGCGTACAGAGAAAATCACTAAGGAGACGTGGCTGCGGGAGTATGTCCGTGCCCGCTATGGTGTTGACGAACCGCAGGTTCAGGAAGCCTGGCGTATCTTATCGGAGAGTATTTACAATTGCCCAGCAGGCAACAATCAGCAGGGACCTCACGAGAGCATATTCTGCTGCCGTCCGTCGCTGAATAATTTCCAGGCTTCGAGCTGGTCGAAGATGAAAAACTATTACGCCCCGTCTTCCACTCAGAAAGCTGCGGAACTGATGAACAGCGTGGCTGAGAGATTCCGCGGGAACAATAATTTCGAGTACGACCTTGTGGATATCACACGTCAGGCTGTCGCTGACCGTGCGAGGGTGGAATATCAGCTTGCCGTCGCCTATTACAAAGCGTTTATGCTGAAGGAATTCAGGGAGCACCGTGACCGTTTCCTCCAGCTTCTCGACATGCAGGATGAACTGCTTGCCACGCGGACCGAGTTCCGCTTGGGGCATTGGACTGAAATGGCAATAGCCTGTGGCACTACGGATGCAGAGCGTAAACTGTACGAATGGAACGCGCGGGTTCAGATAACTACCTGGGGTAACCGCTATTGCGCCGACACTGGCAAGCTGCGTGATTATGCCCATAAAGAGTGGCAGGGGCTGTTGAAAGACTTTTATAAAGTGAGATGGCTGACGTTCTTCCGTCTGTTGGAAGATGAGATGGAGGCGGGTTCGAAACCGGATTTGGAGATGCTTGGTACAGGCAAGAACAGCAATAAAACAGCAGACGAGCTGATGCAGATGGCGCGTCCGCAGGAGGTCAGTATCGATTATTATGCCATTGAAGAGCCGTGGACGCTGCGTCAGGGCGGATATTCGTCGGAGGCAGAAGGAGATGCTGTGGATATTGCACGGAAAGCGGTGAGATTGGTTTGTAGTTTATAGTTTTTTATAGTTCCTATAGATTTTATGGTTCCTATAGTTTTTTGCAAATGAAAATGAGCACAGTCATGAAACAACGGATATTGTCTTTGGATATTCTTCGAGGTCTCACTGTGGCGGGAATGATTCTTGTGAACAACGGCTATGGCAAGTCGTTTGAGCCGCTCAGTCATTCGCGGTGGAACGGTATGACACCTTGTGATTTGGTTTTTCCGTTTTTTCTGTTTATCATGGGCGTATCAATGTATCTGTCGCTGTCGAAATCGCAGTTCAAGGCGTCGGGACCACTTGTGCGGAAAATCGTGAGGCGGACGGTCCTGCTATTTTTTATTGGTTTGGCTATCAACTGGCTGGATATGGCTGTTTATGGCGATTGGCATAATTTCGGTAATCTCCGAGTGTGGGCAGTGCTGCAGCGCATAGCTTTGAGCTACGGCATAACTTCGGTAATAGTCATTGTGCTGAGTCACAGGTGGCTGATTCCTGCTATCATCGTGCTGCTGGTTATTTATACCGTGATATTGCTCACGGGCGACGGTTATGCAGAGAATGCCCACAACATCTTGTCGCGTGTTGATTGTGCCCTTTTCGGTGTTTCTCATCTTTACAGGAAGAGCCCGGTGGATCCGGAGGGACTGCTTGGCATCATCCCTTCGGTGGCGCATGTGCTGATAGGCTTTTATGTGGGAATGAAAATCAAAAATACTGAGAACCTGCTTGATAAAGCGTTCTCCGTATTGTTGGTGGCAGCGGTGCTGATTATCGGCGGTTACCTGCTTTCGTTCGGCCTGCCACTGAACAAGCGTATATGGAGTCCGAGCTATGTGCTGATGACGTGCGGATTGGCATCCGCGTTGCTTGGGTTGCTGATGTATTGCGTCGATATTCGGAACGGGCGGCGATGGCACACGTTTTTTGTGGTGTTCGGTGTGAATCCGCTGTTCCTGTATGTGGTGAGCGAACTTATTGCAATTGTTTTCGGATATTTCGGGATTTCAGATGCGATGTTTGCGGGAATTTCGTTGATTGTAAGCCATCCGCAGACCGCCTCACTTCTTTATGCGCTCAGCTTTGTATTGATAAATTTCCTGCTGGGGTATGCGCTGTATCGCAGGAAGATTATTATCAAGCTTTAGTTGGAGTTTGTATTATTCGAAAACGCGAGTTGTATTTCTGCGGAATAGGAAGTGAAAACGGGAGTTAAAAAGGTGGGGTGCCTTTTTAACTCCCGTTGATTTTTTGGATGGGAAGCAGATGGTTTTTGGTGCTTCGCACCCCATTGAGACGCCCCACGGGGAGTCTCTACTTTGCCTGTTGAGTGGATGGGGTGACTTTAATTGGCGGGTTTGATGAGTCGCACTTCGTAGATTTCTCCGATTTGTTTGCCTGGTTTTGCCACGAATTTCACGCGTACTTGAGTCTTTCCCTGAATCAGTTCAGATGGGATGTCGTAAGCCTCGTATTTGAATTCAGAGATACGGTATTTGCCTGTGTTGTTAACGGACTTCACAAGCTGATCGTCAATGAAGATGTCGAACTCGTGGGTCTTCCATTCGCCTACACCCCAGTATTTGAGCTGGATCTGTAGATCTGTCTGTCCGCCCGTCTGCATGAGATAGCTGAAATAATGTCCGTCGCGTGCGTCACGCCAAAACACATCGTTGGTGTTTCCAGTGTTCGAACGGTCGGTTTCCATCTTGTGGTCGGTTTCTGGCTGCTGCTCGCCTGGCTGCACCTTATCGACTGTGCGCTCTTCCATTAGCTGACGCTCTTTCTCCGCCTTGGCCAGGTTGTCAAGATAGTTTTTGTATTCTTTTTCCGAGAGTGTAAGCCAATACATCATATATCTTGAGTCGTGAATCTCGAAGAACGGCATAATTTCGTTGCGTATTGGGTTCTCCATTTTTGTAGAGAGATTGAAATGGAGCGGTTTGCCTGCTATGGGCGTGAGCTGGGTGGCAATGTCCTCTGGATTGTCATTGATAAGGATCGGCGCCTCGCTGACCGGAAGTTTCTTTCCGCCTGCATACTGACCGAATCGGCTGTCGTCGGCAATGAGGTGAGCGAGGTCCTCGGTTCCTGTCTTCATTCCCAGCATGATAGGTCCGTACATGAGCGCGATGTACTGCGGCACGTTGGGCAGGTAAGCCACGCTGGCGTGCATCGGGAAGCTGATATCCACGACATCGCCTTTCTTCCATTTACGGTCGATAGCCACGTAAGACGACGGTCCTGTCACGATGTTCACCGGCGATCCGTTCACCTTCACACTGAACTGCCCTGGCTTCACCCATCCCGGATAGCGTATCATCAGCTGCATCTGTCCTTTGCCTTCGGTGATGGTGATTTTGCTGGACTCGCCGTAAGGGAACGCTGTCTCCTGACGGATTATCATGTTCTGCTCTTTCCAGTTGAGTTCCGATGGTACGAAGAGGTTTACAAATAATGCGTTGCCCACTTTCGTGTAGATGAACTGCCCGTATTTTCCGTGGTTTTCCATACCAGTGCCCACACAGCACCACATCGCCTCGTTTGGAGCCGAATAGTTGCGGTAGTGACGTGGACGGGCAGGTGTGAAATACACATAACCGCCATGCTCAGGATGCTGCGTGGAGAGGATGTGGTTGAATGTGGCAAGCTCATAGTAGTCAGCATATTTGGCATCAGGGTTTCTGCGGTGCAGATCCTCGGTGAGTTTCAGCATGTTGTTCGTGTTACAGCTCTCCGGCCCGTCGATGTCGTTGATGAAGTCGGTGCAAGCCTCTTTGCTTGGAAAATGCTCGCGTCGGCTGTTGCCTCCGAAAGCGAGCGACCGCTCACCCGTGACCACATCCCAGAAGAACGCCGCTGCACGGTGATAGCTCTCGTCGCCACTCAGCTCGGCAATACGCTCAAATCCCACTGCTTTCGGCACCTGTGTGTTGGCGTGCATGTTGTCGAGATTGTCTTGGCGCTTAGACATCGGATAGAGTAGGCGTTTGTGAGAGAACCGCTTTGCGCAGTCGAGGTATTTCTTGTCTTTCGTGATGGCGTATGCGTCGGCGATAACTTCATTCATACCACCATGCTCGTTTCCCAGCATCTGCTCCATCTGCTCGTCTGTCAGTCCGGAGGTGAGATCCACAGCCCAGTCCGCGAAGCGAAGGAACAGACTGCGTGCTTTCTCGTTGCCGCAGTAGAGCCATGCGTCGCGGAGTCCGGCGTACATCTTGTGAAGGTTATAAAAAGGAGCCCATGCCCGGAAATAGATACCGAACTCGCCTTTCTTGAACGCCGGCCACAATCTGTCACTGCCAGGGAAACCGCCCATATAGCCCTTGCCCCAATCTGGGTGGTTCTTGTCGTTGGCGTCGGCACACTCTGCCACCTCGTCGATGATATACTCCATGCGCTTGCGGCATTCCTCGTTGCCTGTGGCTGCATTGAGTGCCATAGCGGTGAGGTAGTGCCCGCCCACGTGTCCGTCGAGACCATCCCAGTTGGGGTAGGTCTTTGCTTTCGGGGTGAGTCCTGCCTCTTTTCTGTAAGGAGCCATCAATCGGTCGCAGTCGTATTTGAGCAGGGTCTGGATGTTCAGGTCGCGTGCAGCCTTCAGCGGACCGCCCGTCAGGGTGACATCGCCCAAAGGAAACTCGTCGGCATAGAGTTTGTCCTGGGCACTGATGGTGTTTGCGGCAGTGATGCCAGCAAACAGGATGGTTGCGGTAAGAAGTCGTTTCATTTTATGTTTTCAGTTTTTTATAGATTATAGCTATTTGTCTGCAAAGTTAAGAAGAATATGGGGAAGAGATTTTCCACCATGTAACAATTATTTTACGATATACAACAAAATGCTTTTCTGCCGCAGTTCACAGAAAAGCATTGTTATGGGAAGAAGAGAAGACAAGGAGACGAGAAGACAATAAGGCGAGAGATTATAGATTGTTTTAGAGGGATAGGATGATGGCACGTTGAGTGGAGCTGTCGGTGCGGAACTCGTTGGATACACGCCGTCCGATGACCCATGCAATCCGTCCGTCAGCTTCGAGCACGAGCTGGCGTTGTTTCAAGGGCAGAGGCACTTTCTCGTCTGTGAGGAAGTCGCTCACGAGCTTGCGCCCTCTCATTCCGAACGGTATGAAGCTGTCGCCATTTGTTGTATGCCTAATGATGAGGTTCCCGTTCAGTTTATTGAGGTCGAGGCAGGCACATTGTTTTTCCCGCCGGATGGCATCAGGTGTGTAGTCGATGATTTGATAAGCGAGCTGGTTGCCGTGTGGGAGGCTGATTATGCCTTTGTTGGATTTGAGGTCGATGGAGGTGGGCGGGAACGGCTTCGTGTTGCCACATTCTATATATAGCTGTTGGCGGTCGATTGTCAGACGGATGGGGATTTCATCTGCCGATATCGTTTCAAACTGGCTCCCGGTGTGATTGATCGACTGGAGGATTTTCTGAAGCTGTGTGCGGTTGAATCCGAGTGGCGCGAGCAGGTGGTGAAGGATAGTGATAGGGGATGGCTGGCTAAGGAGACGGTCTTTATCGATGGTGATGAGGCCTTCTTCTTTGCCTATAATGCAGTCGGCTACGTTCTGGATGGCATGGTCATGGACATTCCTCGCTTCGTTGAGGTTGGCGATGGTTGTGAGAATGTTGTCGGTAGCAGCTGGTGTGATGTTTTCCAACAGGGGCATCACTTCGAGCCGTATGCGGTTGCGTACCACGTCTGCCACGAGGTTTGTGCTGTCCGTCATGTAGTCCTGTCCTCGCTCCTTCAGGTAGGTTAAGATTTCATTTCGTCGGCAGCAGAGCAGTGGGCGTACGAAAGGCCCGTTTTGCGGTTTGATACCACAGAGTCCATTGATGCCAGTTCCACGCAGGAGGTTGATGAACAGCGTCTCTATGTTGTCGTCGGCATGGTGTGCGATGGCGGTCTTATCGCAATGTTCCTCCTGCATCAACTGCCGGAAGAATCCGTAACGCAGTTCGCGTGCAGCCATCTCTATGCTTAGTCCGTGGCTTTTTGCATAGCTGACGGTGTCGAAGCCGGTGATGTGGAGCTTAATGCCCTTCCGATCGCACAAGGCTTTGACGAATTCCTCGTCACGGTCGCTCTCGCCGCCGCGCAGGTGAAAGTTGCAGTGAGCTGCCACTATCTCATATCCCAGCTCTTGTAGTACGAGCAATAGGCAAACGGAGTCTGCGCCTCCGCTTACTGCCGCCACAATATGTTCTCCTTTGCAGAGCAGTTTATTCTCGTTGATGAAATCTCTGATTTTGTCCGTAAAGTCCGTCATGGAATAGGTGATTTATCGTGAAGAGAATTCAAAGTTAGTCAGTTTTTTTTGATTTTTGAAAAAAAAGTGTTGAAAAAGTTTGTCAAAACACAAAAATACACTAACTTTGCAAAACTTTTCGGGGAAACGCATGTTTACACCCGTTAATTTGGTGCCTTGGATGAGTGGCTTAGTCAACGGTCTGCAAAACCGTGAACGGCGGTTCGAATCCGCCAGGCACCTCTCCTCCACCTGAAAATGCCAATCGTGTTGAATATTCAATCGATTGGCATTTTTGCGATTACTTTCATCATTTCCTGGTTTTATAATTGTCCATATCTCATAAAAATTACGAGATGAGGGCACTTTGGGTGTTTTATTGTTGTCCATATCGATGTTTTTTCTTTGAGAGTGAGAAAAAATGACTTTTTTCTCACTGATTCATTTTTTTTTCTTAAATTTGTAGGTTGAAAATTACTGACATTTTTTCTAACTTAAATGACACATTTATGAAAGACCTGAAAATGCTTATCAACGGCAAATTCTGTGAAAGCCGTAGTGGAAAATGGATTGACGTACTTAACCCGTCAACCGAGGAAGTGATTTCCCGTCAGCCAGAGGGGACCATCGAGGACGTGAACGAGGCGCTTGACGCTGCACGTGCCGCCCAGAAAGCATGGGCAGCCACACCTGTCATCGAGCGTGCGCAGTACTTGAAGAAGCTGGCCGACGGCATCCGCAAGAGAAGGGAAGAGTTTATCGACATCATCATGCGCGAGCAGGGCAAGACGCTCACGTGGGCAACCGTGGAGACTGACGTCACTGCCGAGTATTTCGATTATATGGCATCGTTTGCACGCCATATCGAGGGTGAGATTATTCCTTCCGACCGCCCTAACGAGACCATCCTGCTGACGAAGAAGCCCATTGGCGTGGTTGCCGGCATTCTGCCGTGGAACTTCCCGTTCTTCCTTATCGCTCGCAAGGCAGGAGCCGCCTTGATTGCCGGCTGCACCATCGTCATCAAGCCGTCACAGCTCACTCCAGAGAACTGCACCACGTTTGGAGAGGTAGTCGTGGAGAGCGGACTGCCAGCAGGCGTGATCAACATCGTGACTGGTAAGGGCAGCGTCATCGGCAACGAGATGGCAGGATCCCCGAAGATTGACATCGTGAGCGTGACCGGTTCTGTGGGAGCCGGCGAGAGCATCATGGCAGCCGCTTCGAAGAACATCACGAAGGTGTCGCTTGAGCTTGGCGGCAAGGCACCGGCTATCGTTTGCAAGGACGCAGACCTGGAGAAAGCCGCTCAGTGGATAGTTGACAGCCGAATCGGCAACAACGGTCAGATTTGCAACAACGCAGAGCGCGTGTATGTGCAGAAAGAGGTGAAGGCTGAGTTCACGAAGATACTTGTGGATAAGATGAAAGCCGTGAAGGTGGGCGACCCATGCAAGGATCACAGCGTAGATATGGGACCACTTGTGGAGCAGCGTGCGCTTGAGAGTGTGACAGAGAAGGTGGAGCGTGCCATCAAGCAAGGTGCGAAACTGCTGTGTGGCGGAAGCCGTGTGGGCGACAAAGGCTATTTCTATGCCGCCACAGTGCTCGACAACTGCACTCAGGACATGGACATCATCCATGAGGAGACCTTTGGTCCGGTGATTCCGCTGATTGAGTTCGACACAGTGGAGCAGGCCATCGCCTACGCCAACGACTGTGAATATGGACTCGCTTCGTCGGTGTTCACCAACGACATCAATATCGCAGCCAAAGTGGCGCGTGAGCTGGAGTTTGGTGAAACATATATCAATCGCGAACATTTTGAGGCAATGCAGGGCTTCCATGCCGGCGTGAAGAAGTCGGGCATCGGAGGCGCAGACGGTAAGCATGGTGTCGAGGAATATCTCGTGACACATGTCACTTATATCGATACTTATTGATTTTGAGTCTTGAACATGAGAAGACAAGACGATAGTTGTTAACATCTGATGAAGGTGGACATACATAAAGTAAGTCCTACATTAACATTCAATCATGAAAGTTGGATTGTTTATCCCGTGCTATGTGGATGCACTCTATCCGGAGGTGGGCGTGCAGACGTATAAGCTGCTGCGTTCGCTTGGGGTTGAGGTGGATTATCCTGAGAAGCAGACTTGCTGCGGTCAGCCGATGGGCAACGCCGGATTTGAGCGGCTGTCGGTGCCCCTGGCTGAGAAGTACGACCAGCTGTTCCGTGACTACGACTATGTGGTGGCGCCCTCTGCCAGCTGTGCCGCCTACGTCAGGGTGTTTCATCCTGGTCAGATTCGTGGTAAAGACCCTCAGCATGAGTGCATGGCAAGCAAGAAGACCGTGGATGTCGTGGAGTTTCTCCACGACATCCTCAAAGTCGATAGTCTGCCTGCGAAATTCCCCTATAAGGTGAGTGTGCATAACTCATGTCATGGCGTTCGTGAACTTGGCCTGTCATCGCCGTCGGAGCGTAATATTCCAAAGTTCAATAAAATCATCGATTTGCTAAGTCTAGTTGAGGGAATCACTGTCGTTGAGCCGGAACGTCCTGACGAGTGTTGTGGATTTGGCGGCATGTTTTCTGTGGAGGAGAAAGCTGTGTCGCTGAAGATGGGTTCCGACAAGCTGCGCCGCCATATCTCCACCGGCGCGGATTATATCACCGGTCCCGACTCATCTTGCCTGATGCACATGGAGGGTGTGGCAAAGAAACTGGGACTGGAAATCAAGTTTGTTCATGTAGTGGAAATCTTATCAGCAGGCTTATGAGCACCCGACATTCAACCTACGCAGAGCACTATCTGCAAGACAATGAGGTGGCTGAACGCCACGACAAGACCTTCTTCGGTGTACGCGAGAAACGAGACCGCATGGCGCACGACCTGCCCGAATGGGAGGATTTACGCAAGGCAGCCGACGGTATCAAACGCCATACCGTCACTCATCTTGCCGAGTACCTGGAGCAGTTCGAGGCGAACGCAGTGAAGAACGGCATCCATGTGCATTGGGCAGCCGATTCCGACGAATATAATGCCATCGTGCTGGATATTCTCCGCAGTCATGCTGTGAAGAAAGTGGTGAAGAGCAAGAGTATGCTCACAGAGGAATGTCACCTGAACGAAAGCCTGGAAAAGAACGGCATGGAGGTGATTGAGACCGACCTGGGTGAACGCATCCTTCAGATGATGCACCTGGCTCCGAGTCACATTGTGATGCCAGCACTTCATGTCCACCGGGAGCAGATAGGCGATTGTTTCCGTGAGCAGATTCCGGGCACATCGGAAAGTGATGACCCCACCTATCTCACCCATGTCGCCCGCCTGCATCTTCGGAAGCAGTTCATGGAGGCAGGAGCTGGGATGACCGGAGCCAATTTCGGCATTGCCGCCACTGGCGAGGTGGTAGTGTGTACGAACGAGGGAAACGCCGATATGAGCACCTCAATACCCAAGCTGCATATCGTGTCGATGGGCATTGAGAAGCTGATACCCGACTACCGGTCAATGGCTGTGTTCCAGCGTCTGCTTGCCCGTTGTGGCACAGGTCAGGAGACCACCGTCTATACCAGCCATTTCCGCGGACCGCGCCCGGGTGGCGAGATGCATATCATCCTTGTGGATAACGGCCGCAGCCAGATTCTTGGCGACGCAGATCACTGGCAGACTTTGAAATGTATGCGATGTGGTGCATGCATGAACACGTGCCCCGTTTACCGCCGCTCGTCGGGTTACAGTTACACCTATTTTATTCCGGGACCTATCGGTGTCAACCTGGGAATGCTTCGCGACAAGGACAAGTATTATGATAATGTTTCGGCATGCTCGCTTTGTTGCTCATGTGATAACGTCTGTCCTGTTAAGGTTGACCTCTCCACTCAGATTTACCGCTGGCGGCAGGAGCTCGACTCTCTCGGACATTCCGACCCCATGAAGAAATTCATGTCGAAGCGGATGGCATTCCTGTTTAATCATCCCGGTGTTTATACAGGTACGCTGCGCTTGGCAAAAGCGGTCAACTGGATGCCGAAATGCCTCGTCAATTCAAAGCTCAATCCTTGGGCTTACGGACATAAGATGATGAAATTCCCGAAGAATTCGTTTCACAGGCTTTGGAAGAAGAAGAAGATTTAAAGTGAAAAGTGAATAGTTAAAAGTGTATTTACTTAAGACTCTGGGATTCTTACATGTGGTTGACCGTGCTGTGCCGGTCTGATGTGTGGCCGAGACGACCACACCCCAGCCGATGACTGATGGGGTGGGTATGGTTTACATAAATGTAAGTCCCTACAAGTAATATGAACAAGATGAGTGCAAGAGAACAGATACTAAACGCGTTGCGGGGCAATACCCGCGAGCGATACGATATGCCCGATTTGTCGGAGATTTCTCCAATAGTCTATGATGATCCTGTCGGGCAGTTCATCAAGAAAGCAACGACCACAGCCGGTGCGAAATTGCTGGAAATGGAAGCTGGTGACAGCATCGACGAACTGGTGCTCCTTGCCTATCCCGAAGCGAAAATCATCGCAAGCAACGTGAAGGGGGTGACGGCTCAGCTGAATCCAGACACGGTGGAGACGGCACAGGAATTAGCTTCAGTTGATGTTGGTGTGATAGAGGGAGCAATCGGCGTGGCTGAGAACGCCTGTGTGTGGATTCCTCAGACTATGAAGGAGAAGGCAGTCTGCTTCGCCTCAGAATATCTGGTGATTCTGCTCCATAAGCATGACATCGTCAACAACATGCATGAGGCATACGCCCGGATAGAAGCGTCGGACAAGTATTTTCAGAAGTACAAGTTCGGCACGTTCATCAGCGGACCGAGTAAGACCGCTGACATTGAGTCCGCCCTCGTCTATGGTGCCCAGGCGGCAAGAGGGGTGACTGTGGTTTTAATTAATAATTAGTATTCTTCCGGAATAGGGAGTTAAAAAGTGGTGAAATCCTGAAGATAATAAAAAGGGTGTGTCCATGCGGACACACCCTTTTCGATTATGAATTAAAAAAACTGTGGCGTGAGATTATTCTTCTGCAGCAGTCTCTTCTGCTACTTCCTTAGCAGCTTCTTCAACTACTTCTTCTGCAACTTCCTTAGCTGTCTCAGCAGCTTTCTTCACTTCCTTGGCAGTCTCTTTCACTGCTTCTTTTGCTGTTTCTTTCACTTCCTTTGCAGCTTCCACTGCTGGTTCTTTCTCTGCGGTCATGTTAGCCTTGAGGCTTGCGAGAGCATCGAGATCACCCAGTGTGGTGCTTGCTTGCTTGTTCTGGATGGCAGGACCCTGCTCCTTCTGCTGACGGGCTTTCTTTGCAGCCTGGTTGGCAGCCTTGCGCTCTTTGTTCTCAGCGCGCTGGATGTCTTCGTAGATACGGCTGTGAGAGAGGATAATGCGCTTAGCGTCCTTGTTGAACTCAATTACTTTGAACTCGAGCTCCTCACCAAGCTGTGCCTGGCTTCCGTCTTCCTTCACAAGGTGTTTCGGAGTGGCGAAGCCTTCAACACCATGCTCAAGAGAGATCACAGCACCCTTGTCGAGAACCTCGACAATCTTACCAGTGTGTATGGAATCCTGGGTGAAGATAGTCTCAAAATTGTTCCAAGGGTTCTCCTCAAGCTGCTTGTGGCCGAGTGAGAGACGACGGTTTGTCTTGTCGATGTCGAGTACCTGGACCTCGATGTCAGCGCCAATCTGAGTGAACTCTGACGGGTGCTTGATTTTCTTTGTCCATGAGAGGTCGCTGATGTGGATCAAACCATCCACGCCTTCCTCGATTTCAACAAACACACCGAAGTTGGTGAAGTTGCGAACCTTGGCTGTGTGCTGTGAGCCGACAGGATATTTCTCTTCAACCTTGCTCCATGGATCTTCCTTGAGCTGCTTCACGCCAAGCGACATCTTACGCTCGTCGCGGTCGAGTGTGAGGATTACAGCTTCTACCTCGTCGCCAACCTTCATGAAGTCCTGTGCGCTGTGGAGGTGTGCGCTCCAGCTCATCTCGCTCACGTGAATGAGGCCCTCAACGCCCGGAGCAATTTCGATGAATGCTCCGTAGTCAGCCATAACGACTACCTTACCCTTCACCTTGTCGCCAACCTTGAGATTCTTGTCGAGAGCATCCCATGGATGTGGTGTGAGCTGCTTCAGACCGAGAGCGATACGCTTCTTCTCGTCGTCGAAGTCGATAATCACCACGTTGAGCTTCTGGTCGAGCTCTACAACTTCCTTTGGATCGCTTACGCGGCCCCAGCTGAGGTCTGTGATATGAATGAGACCGTCAACACCACCGAGGTCGATGAACACACCGTATGATGTAATGTTCTTAACGGTACCCTCAAGAATCTGACCCTTTTCGAGTTTGCTGATAATCTCTTTCTTCTGCTGCTCAAGCTCTGCTTCGATCAATGCCTTGTGGCTTACCACAACGTTGCGGTACTCCTGATTGATTTTCACAATCTTGAACTCCATGGTCTTGCCAACAAATGTATCGTAGTCGCGGATTGGTTTCACGTCGATCTGGCTTCCTGGGAGGAATGCTTCTGTGCCGAATACATCTACGATCATACCGCCCTTTGTGCGGCATTTCACGAATCCCTTTACAATCTCGTCGTTCTCTAAAGCAGCGTTCACGCGCTCCCATGAGCGAGCCTCGCGTGCTTTCTTGTGAGAGAGGATCAGCTGACCTTTCTTGTCTTCCTGGTTCTCGATGTACACCTCAACGGTGTCACCTTCTTTGAGTTCTGGATTGTAGCGGAATTCGCTGCGTGGGATAATACCCTCACTCTTGTAGCCGATGTTAACCACAACTTCGCGGTCGTTGAGGCTAGCTACCACACCATCAACAACCTCATTGTCAGTGATTTTGTTAAGGGTGGACTCGTAAGCCTTCTCGGCTTCTTTCATTTCAGTGGTTTTCACACCGTCATGCTCATACGCTTCCCAGTCGAAACCTTCCAGCGGTTTAATGTCTTTTGTGTTCATAAAAAAAATAATTGTTTAAAATAATGATAATGTTAGACTTTATGTTGACAAATCTAATCTCTTGACTGATAGTGATTTGATTGTATTTCAGCGCACAAATCACACGGATTTCAGCTGTTTTCAACTGACATCCGAGTTTTCATGCGCTAAAAAGTTGTGCAAAGTTAGTGTTTTTTTCCGAAAACACCAAATATTTTATATAGTTTATAGTTTATAGTTTATAGTTTATAGTTTATAGTTTAACGGTTCGTTTAACGGTTCGTTAATCCTTTCTTTTGGCATACCATTCGGCGAAGGCTCGCAGACCATTGCGCAGTGAAGTGGATGGTTTGAAACCGTAATCGCGTTCCAGAGCGGATGTGTCAGCGTAGGTCACAGGTACGTCGCCTGGTTGCATCGGCACCAGCTCCTTATGTGCTTCGAAGTCATAGTCGGACGGCAGCACACCTGCTCTTATCAGCTCTTCCTGAAGAATCGTGACAAAATCAAGCAAGTTTTCAGGATGAGAGTTACCGATGTTATATACGTTGTACGGAGGCAGTGGAAGTCCGTCTTCTCCTGTCTGTTTTTCCGGTGCTCCCTGCATGATCCGCACCACGCCTTCTACGATGTCATCGACGTAGGTGAAGTCTCGTCGGCAGTTTCCGTAGTTGAATATCTGAATGGTTTTTCCTGCCACCAGCTTGTCGGTGAATCCGAAATATGCCATGTCTGGCCTTCCTGCGGGTCCATAGACGGTGAAGAAACGCAGTCCGGTGCTTGGAATATTATACAGCTTGCTATAAGCATGAGCCAGTAGCTCGTTGCTTTTCTTTGTGGCGGCATAGAGGCTGACGGGATTATCAACCTTGTCGTCGGTGGAGTATGGTACTTTGCTGTTGCTTCCATACACACTCGACGAGCTGGCATACACCAGATGCTCCACACCATTCATGCCGTTGTCGTAACTGTGCCGGCATGCCTCCAGAATATTGTAGAATCCGATGAGGTTCGACTGAATATAAGCGTCAGGGTTGGTGATGCTGTATCTCACTCCCGCCTGTGCTGCAAGATTGACTACCACGGCAGGCCGGTATTGGCGGAAGAGTGTGTCGATAATGTCCTTGTCGGCGATGTCGCCTTTGATAAATACAAACCGCCGGTCGTCTTTCAGCTGATCTATACGCTCTTGTTTCAGACTTACATCGTAATAGTTGTTCATGTTGTCGATGCCGACAATGACACTTTGCTGTGTGTCTGCTAGCAGCCGTTTCACCAGATTGGCACCGATGAAACCAGCGGAACCGGTCACTAAGATGGTTTTGTTGTTAAGATTGATATGTTGCATTATTTGATAATTTTTCTGCGAAAAAAGGGAGTTGTGAGCCTGCGGCTCGTGGACGGCTATACAAATATTTCATTTCTCATTTCCGAACCGTCGCTGTGCTTCATGGTAGGAGTCGGGTGAGCCGATGTCGAACCGTCCTGCCGGCATAGGCCATGCATGGAGGGTGGTGTGGCGGGCGAGGAAATGTGCGAGATTGCCGGGAGCATCTTTGCCGCAGCCTTGTTCCACCGATGATTTAATTAAATCGAGGTCTTGTCGGAGATACACATAGAAAGGAGGAACGGCCCAATGTGACTTTGGCTGTTCTGGCTTTTCCTCCATCCCAATAACCCGCATATTGTTGTCAAGCTCCACCACGCCGGTCCGGCGCAAGCGGTTGATGTCAGGCTCCTTATGGCACATAATACATGATGAGTTCTTCTCTAATGCGAAATCCACAAATCCCTGAAAAGAGAATTGCAGGATATTGTCCGCTGCCACAACGAGTATGTCGTCGTTGATATTTTTTTGTTCAATGGCAAAGAGAAGGTCGCATACTGCTCCTAACCGTGTTTCGTTCGATGTTGTTCCGTCGTCGATAATCGTAATCGGTTTGGTGTAATGCTGCTGCTTTGCCCATTCCTCGAACCGGTTGGCAAACTTATGGTTGGTTACGATGATATGCTCGTCGATTTGGACTATTTGGTCGATGTCGTCGAGCATCCTGCTGAGGATACTTTTTCCGCCTATCTCAAGCAAAGGCTTTGGGGTGTGTGCTGTCAGTGGATAAAGGCGTGTGGCATATCCAGCGGCGATTACTATGGTTTTCATCTTTTTGAGCGTTGAGAGATTTCCTGGCTTATGAGGCTTTCTAGATAATATAGATAAAAACTAATTGACAAATCTGGCTCCGTCATCAGGTTTCACCCAGAACACTTTGAATGTGGTTTCATATTCGGGGAACTGCTCGAGATACCTTGTGGTGAGTTCTTGCTCTATATCTTCTTTGTATTCGGGGTCAACCAGCGCAATACAGGCTCCTTTGAATCCTGCACCGGAGAAACGTCCTCCCCACACACCTTTCTGGTCTTTCATGATGTCGTAGATGGCGATAAGTTCTTGGCTTCCGCATTCATAGTTGTGAATGCTCGACTCGCAGCTTGCAAAACTCAGTTTGCCGAATAGTTTCAGATTGCCGGTCTCCCAAGCTGTCACACCCTGACGGACTCGCCGGTATTCTGAGTAGAAATGCTCTGCACGTCGTGCGAATCGGTCTGGCATGGCTATTTTTGTCTTGTCGAAGGTGGATTTCGGGATGTCGCGCAGGTATGTCTTGTCGAATGTCTTGAGAGGCTGGTCGGTGTAAGCCAACATATTCCATGCCGCTGTCTTACATTCATACACGCGTAAGTTGTAGTCGCTGTTTACGAGGCTGCGCGTAAGCCCTGAGAAGAAGATACCTATCTCAAAGTCAGGCATCTCCTTGTTTTTACGTATAACCCTGTATTCGTTGGTGTCGCAGTCGAGAAACAGCAGTCCGTCTTTCTTCCCGAGTGCGATGCACGACTGGTCGAGCAGTCCGTTGTTCAGACCGATATATTCTCGCTCAGCTTCTGATGCGATTTGTGCAATTTCGAAGGGTTTCAATCTGATTCCGTTTGCTTTGGCAAATGCCATCACGTACGCAATAAGCACTGCTGCTGATGAGCTCAATCCTCCAATAGGGAGTGATCCCTGAATCACTCCGTCAATGCCATGCTCCAGGTCGAAGCGTTTGCGGAGTGCGTATTTCGCACCACGGGCATAGTCGCCCCAATGGCGTTGTTTGACTTGTGAGGGTTGGGAAATATCGAACGACACATCGCCCTCAAAGTCTTTCGAAACGAGGTTCACTTGGGCATCCTGTCGTGGTGTGAACCACAGGTCCACACCTTTGTTGATGGCGAATCCAGTCACCAGACCATGCTGATGATCGACATGGGCACCGAGGGGACACACTCTATATGGGGCAAATATATGGTACTGCATTTATGAGATTTTTAAATTGAAAAGTAAATAGTAAAAAGTGAATAGTGAAAAATGAATAGTTTATTTACTTTGAAAACTACATTTCGTGGTTTCTTGATAATGTGATTTCGAGACTCTGCACTCAACACTCATCATTCATCACTCAACTGTCTTGATAGGGCTCAAGAAAGGCAGACGGGATATATGCTGTGGCAATGGCGCACACCCCTTCGAGTGTGACAATGACGCGGCTCTGTCCTCCTACACGAGCCACTTTTCCCACTACTCCAATGAAATCGCCTTCAACTATACGGACCATATCGCCGGTCTTGTAGCGGATGTTCTTTGGGTCAACCACCATTGTGTGCTTGTTTTCTATGGAAGTGGCTCTGATGAAGTTATCCATCTGGAAGGCCGGCACGGTCAGGAGTTTGTTTGTTCCTTTACTGCTGTGATTGAAGTGGTCGTAGTATAAAGTGACATAGCCTGTGTCTTTGTTTGCCTTGACGAATTCCTTCAACACATTTTCCTCTGAAAACACGAAGAGCAGATTTGGAATCAGGGGCTTCATAATTCGTTTCAGCCGTCCTTTCACTACCTTCTCAACAGAGTGTAATGGAAGATAGGCATGAAAACCGTTGGAAGTCAGCATGTCGTAAGCTTTCTGAGAACGGTTGAATGTGGAACGCAGCACATACCATGCCATCTGCTGTTCCTTTGTCTTGACTGAGGCTGTGTCTGCAGTGGTGTCAGCGGTTGTCATACATTGAACTGTAATATTTCTGATAGTCACCGGAGGTCACGTTGTCCATCCATTTCTGGTTGTCAAGATACCAGCGCACGGTTTTCTCAATTCCTTCCTCAAACTGAAGCGACGGCTCCCAGCCCAGCTCTTTCTGCAGCTTGGTGGAGTCGATGGCGTATCGAAGGTCGTGCCCCGCACGGTCGGTTACGTATGTAATCAGGTCGAGGTCTTCAAACTCACGTCTTCCTAATACCCTGTCAACGGTCATGATGAGCACCTTCACAATATCAATGTTTTTCCATTCGTTAAATCCGCCTATATTATAGGTGTCGGCTATCTTGCCTTTATGGTAAATCAGGTCGATGGCACGGGCATGGTCTTCCACGAAGAGCCAGTCACGCACATTTTCTCCTTTTCCATACACGGGCAGCGGCTTACGGTGACGGATGTTGTTGATGAACAGCGGAATGAGCTTTTCCGGGAATTGGTAGGGCCCATAGTTGTTTGAGCAGTTAGTCACGATGGTTGGCATACCATAGGTGTCGTGATAAGCTCTGACGAAATGGTCGCTTGATGCCTTTGACGCAGAATAAGGGCTGTGAGGCTGGTATTTCATGTCTTCGTAGAAGAACTTCTCACCGTAAGCCAGATGGTGCTCAGACGAAGAAGCGGTAGTTGTGAATGGTGGTGTGATTCCTTCAGGATGTGTCAGTTCTAGTGCCCCATATACCTCGTCAGTAGAGATATGGTAGAACCGTTTGCCATCGTATCGTTCGGGCAGTGATTCCCAGTAGAGCTTAGCCGCCTGCAGGAGGGAGAGTGTTCCCATCACGTTTGTGCGTGCAAAGGTGAACGGGTCCTTGATACTCCTGTCAACATGGCTTTCTGCAGCAAGATGAATGATTCCGTCAATTTTTTCGGTTTTCATGATACTGCACATCTGCTCGAAATCGCAGATATCGCCTTTAATGAATTTGTAGTTCGGCCGGTCCTCGATGTCTGTAAGGTTTTCCAGATTGCCGGCGTAGGTCAGTTTGTCGAGGTTCACAATCCGGTAGTCTGGATATTTATTTACAAAAAGCCTTACTACGTGAGAGCCGATAAAGCCGGCTCCGCCTGTTATTAGTATGTTCATCGTTTTGAGGTGATTAAGGTTGATAATCCGATATTTATTTTTAAAGACATTTTGTGGATTTATTGTTTTCTGCTGATGTCTTTGTGTCTAGTCTCTCATAAAAAGGTCGCGTGTATATACCTTTTCTCTGATGTCGTCGAGGCAGTGGTCGTAACGGTTGGCAATCACGGCGTCAGACTGTTGTTTGAACAGATCCAGGTCGTTCACCACGCGGCTGCCGAAGAATGTGGTTCCGTCGGGGAGTGATGGCTCGTAGATAATAACGTCAGCACCTTTCGCCTTAATTCTTTTCATTACCCCTTGAATGCTGCTCTGACGGAAATTGTCGCTGTTGCTTTTCATTGTCAGCCTGAACACCCCTACTGTACATGCTTTTTCGTTCCTCGGATCATAGATGCTTCCTTGGTCGTAGTCGTAATAACCGGCTTTTTTCAGCACGCGGTCAGCGATAAAGTCTTTCCGTGTGCGGTTACTTTCCACTATTGCCTCAATCAGGTTCTCCGGCACGTCGGAGTAGTTGGCGAGCAGCTGTTTTGTGTCTTTTGGAAGACAGTAGCCTCCATAGCCGAACGACGGGTTGTTGTAGTGGGGACCGATGCGTGGGTCGAGACAAACGCCATCAATAATGTCCCTGGTCTGTAGTCCTTTGATTTCTGCGTATGTGTCCAGCTCGTTGAAGAAACTGACCCTCAGAGCCAGGTAAGTGTTGGCAAAGAGCTTTACCGCCTCAGCCTCTTTCATCCCCATGAATAACGTTGGGATATCTTCTTTTATTGCGCCTTCTTGCAGTAAACAAGCGAACGTGGTGCCGTCTTCCCTCAGTTTGTCGGGGTTGGCGATTGCACGGATTGCGTCGTTCTCCACCTCAAATTGCTTGCCCTCTATGATTTTAGGTGTGCCGATGATGATTCGGCTTGGGTAGAGATTGTCGTAAAGAGCCTTGCTCTCCCTTAAAAACTCAGGTGCAAAAATCAGGTTGAACTGTTTCCCTTTCAGCTGTGGGTCGTATTGGAAACGGTAGAGATATTTCACATACATGCTCCGGCAGAAACCAACAGGAATGGTGCTTTTAATCACCATCACCGCATCTGGGTTGACGTTGAGCACGAGATCGATGACCTCTTCCACGTGCCTGGTGTCGAAATAATTGCGGACAGGGTCGTAGTTGGTAGGAGTGGCAATCACAACGAAATCTGCATCTTTGTAAGCTGCGGCTCCGTCAAGCGTTGCTGTTAGCATAAGTTGCTTCTCCCGAAGATATTTCTCGATGTACTCATCGTTGATTGGCGACTCATGGCGGTTCAGCATTTTCACTTTTTCTGCCACGACATCCACAGCCGTCACTTCGTTTTTCTGGGCAAGCAATGTTGCTATTGACAGTCCTACGTATCCTGTACCAGCTACTGCAATTTTCATTATTTTATTGAGAGGATTTTATGGATTTTATGGGATTTTATAGGGATTTATAAGAATTAATAGGAATTTATGGGATTTAATCTAAAAAAACAAAACTAACAACTTTTGTTTAGATTATTGATGCATATTCGGAGAGAGTCAGTCCAGTAGGGAACTTTGACTCCAAATGTCTGCTTGATTTTCGTCTTGTCGAGCACAGAATAAGCTGGCCGTCTCACAGGAGACGGGTATTCTGTACTGCTGCACGGCTGTATGTCACAAGTAGTGTTTCCCGATAATTCGGCAATCATTTTTGTGAAGTCGAACCAGGATGTCACACCTTCGTTGGAGAAATGATAAATGCCGTAGTTTCCTTCGTATTTACGTTCCTCTATGATGTCAAATATTGCTTTAGCCAGGTCATGAGCATAGGTGGGAGTTCCGCACTGGTCAATCACCACTTTCAGGGCTGGTTTGGTTGCAGTGAGGTTTAACATGGTCTTCACGAAATTCTTTCCGTATTCGCTGTAGAGCCATGCCGTGCGGATGATGATGGCATTTGCACCTGTTGCCTGAATGCGCTGTTCTCCATGGAGTTTAGTCAGTCCATACACACCGGTGGGTGTGCCTTTCATCGACTCGTTACAGGGGGTGTTGTAAGGCTCTCCGCCAAACACATAGTCTGTGGAGATGTGTATAAGTAGCCCTTCGGCAGCTTTCATGGCGAGTGCCAGATTCTCAGGAGCCATTGCATTCAGCTGTTCCACAATGCCGCCTGCGGTCTCGGCAGCATCAACGTTTGTCCATGCTGCACAGTTTACGATGCAGTTGATTTCATTTGCTTTCACGAAAGATTCCACAGCCATTCTGTCTGTGATGTCCAAGTTCGTATAGCCTTCACATACGTCGGTGAAGAAATATTGGTCTTTTGTGTTATTCGACACGTCCTGCATACTCTTTCCGAGCTGACCGTTTGCGCCTGTAATCAATATGTTCATGATTGATTCAAGTTTCTTAAGTAAAAAAGGAAGACGAGTTAATTTAAAGATTTAATTATGTAAGATGTAAGATTTATTTTAGAAGACGGGAAGAATCGTTTTAGTCATAGAAATTCCAGCTGATGCCGAATCTCAGACCCTTTGGGTTCATGGGGTAGTGTGGCATAGTGAAATATCGTCCATCGCTTTGGTTGAGATGGTAGTAGCTGATATGAAAACGTAGTTTCTTGAGTGCGAGGTTGGCATAGACGGTGAAAAGAGGATAGCCTCCTATTTTTTTCCTTGTATTTTCGTTCTGGAGCATAAACTGTGCTGTCACAGGGTCGTAGTCTGGTGCCTCGTATTTTGTGAAGTATTTCATGTCAGCTCCCAGTTCCACTTTCAGTACTTTTGCGAGCACGAACTTGAAGTAGAGGTTTGCATAAACAGAGAGTGTGGGTAGTGGCAGCACATCTTTGTCTGTAGATTGTTGCCATACGATGTCTGCATCGAGATGTGCCGGTCCGAACTTCAGCTGCTGGTTGAGTCTGGCCATGAGCACCTGAACACTGCTTTTCTGATGTACCTCGGCGTTATGGGTGTAGAATTCCTCGTTAGAACTGTTAACAGCCCGGAAACCATTGTTTAGTAAGTATGTGTAGTTCGACACGTTTTCCATGCCGAACGTCAGTTCTGTGTTAGTCTTGGTGTATGATAAGGTTCCCATGAGTCTGAGGCGGTTTTCTTTGCTGAGGTCCTGATCCCACCAGTAGTTCTTGGAGTGGAAGGTATAGAACAACATGTTGGGCCGGTAGCTGCTGATGTGGGCATCAATTGCCAGCTGCGCAGTGTCAGCAAGTATGGGCACGTTCAGCTCACCGTGGCCGTTCGCCTCAAAATCACCGATGTTTGTACCAGCCACCACAAATTCCGCGTCTGCGTTGTAGTGGATATATGTTCCCTGGGTACGTTCGAGTTTGCCTCCAATCAGCACGTCGTTCTCCTTCATCTTCAGTTTTGTCGGCGTGTGGACAGCTGCCCCCTCCAGTGTGTCGGGAATCTCGTAGTTGCGGTGTGCAAATCCCACGTAAGCACTCAGTCCTGCCACCGCATATTTGTTGAATCCCTCATGCAATGTCAGTCCCACGCGGTTATACATATTGAACAGCTTATAGCGGTCGAGCGTGCTGTCGTTGGGCAGGAAGCTGTAAGAATAAAAATCCTCCCAGTTGTCGTAGGAAATCATCCTGCGTCTGTAGTTCCCGATTTCCGCCTGATGGAAGATGCTGGTCACTGGAACGAAATATTCTTTTGTGGTGACAGAGTCAATTTCTTCCACACGTGTGAATCCCAGATGATATCGGTGGTTGAGTGTGAAAACGTCGTGGTTCTGTCTCGAAAAAGTGCTGTTCAGTCTTGTGGGAATGTCGTCATGGCTGAAGCGCCTTGACATCGACTCAGGGTTAGTGATGTAGTTGTCGTCAGCAATACCTCCGTTCTCCTCCAGTTTCATGTCGTAGTGTGAGTAGTGTAGGTGGAGGTCGTAATGGTCGTTCAAGTAGGATGCCCATCCCGTACCGTTCATGAAGGCAGTGTGCTGGTTGTCGTAATACCCCTGTCCGTACATATAGTGGAAAATGCCTCCGAAATTGAACCGTTTTCCTGCGTTGTTCGTGTAGATTCCTTTGAAGTTGTCGTAGCCGGTGGTTTTTGTTCCGCACCAGTCGTAGGAGAGGTTCACGTATGGCGACTTTGTGTTGTAGTATTTATAGTCTTCCGGGCTTTCTATAAACTGATCCATGTTGGTGATGAACGGGAAGTCGTGCCGGAAGGGCCGTTCCATGAAGATGCGCGACTCACGTGGTGAGCCGATATTTCCCAGGCTGTTGTATTCACCGTGGAGTCCCTCAGGGTATGCCTTGTTCTGGAAGTCATGCTGAAGCGTATCCACGTCCACGGGTTCCCTCCTTCCGAAAATGGGGTCAATAGTCCAAGCTACCACATCCACTGGCACCTCTTTTGGCTTTTTCCCCCTCTCGATAGAGTCGTTGGGGATATTCGCCAGGTCGGCATTGCTCTCCAGGTCGCGGATAATTCGTTGAGCCAACAAATCCTGACTTGCCAGGCAAATCAGGATAACAGTCAGGGTGATGATATGTTTACATGTCAGCACGTTTCTCATATTCTCAAAACAGGAACCGTAGTGCGAATTCGATGAGTTTCAACAATAAAGCTCCGAATCCCACAGTAAAGAACAACGCCTTCTGCTCAGGCATAGCGAAATAGATGATGATAGCAGCGAGGAATCCCAGCATGAACAGGATGTTTAGCACCGACCTTGCTTTCAGCACTGCCGAGCTGTTTTTCTTCCTGTTGTTGGCTTTAACGCTCTTTCCTTTGCTCTCAGCCACCGCATTGGCTATGATTTCGTCAATTTCGTCTGCTTTCATTTCAGAACATCTTCAATTTCTTTGAACAGCTCGTCTTTCAGGTCGATGGTTTTCACGCGGAATTTGCCGCTTCCTTTGTTCAGCTTGTTTGCCTTGGTGATGGCCTCTCTGTCGGTAATCCAGTCTTCCGCCTCGATACGCTCTGGTGTGTCGGTCAGGTTGTAGGTGTAGGAGATATTCTGCATTTCCGCTGTGGCGCTCCCGTCTTTGATGGTGAGCAGGAGAATGTATGAGGCGATGGCATAGTCTTTTGCCAAAGTCTTGTTTGTGAACACCATCTCCTCGTTGCCCTGTATTTTGATGGTACCTTCCTCAGCCGATGCTTTCAGAATACGAGCATACTCAGTGTTTTTGAAGTAGTCGGCGTCGTTCCATTTTCCGCGTTCAGTGTCGGGGTTGTAGCGGAAAGTTGCCCATTGCGACAGTTTCAGGTATATGTCGAACTTGCTCATCCCTGCAGCGTTGAATGTCTTTGAAAACGCCACCTTGCCATCGACCTCCGGCACGGCACCCTGCATATAAGCTTCTCTTGGTTGCCTTCCGCCACTGTATTCCTTGTTTGAGAACAGTCCCTGGGCGTCGGCTACACATAATGGCAGCAGCACTGCCACCAATGCTGTCAATAATTTTCTCATAGTGTATTGCTTTTTGTTTATAATTTTTGCAAAGTTAACGATTTTCACCGAATAATAAAAACATCTATTGTCTTTATTTGTTATTTTAACATAACTAAATTAACGCTATATTTTGATGATTGGTTGAAAAATGCTAAATTTGCAAGGTTAAAATAGGGTTTAGGGTTTTTAAGGTCTTTAGGGTTTTTAAGGTCTTTAGGGTCTTTAGGAACTTTAGAGATTAATGTAGTCTGCTTGTTTCGGATATACATAAAGTAAGTCCCTACCAGTTGATAAAACAAACTGATAATCTGATTTGTTAACTTAAGACATTGCTAATCATGAAGAAATTGTTTTTTATTGCATTTGTTCTCTTATTGATGTCAGTCAGCACTGCCGGTGCTCAAAAAACCGACAAGGTGCGCAGTCGTCTGAAGTGGGATCGTCTGGCTGCCCCTTCGAATGCTGACGGTGATATCGAGAAAGTGTATTTCGGTTACACCCGTCCCGACGGTAAGCATTTCAATCTTGTCGCCGACTTGTCTTTCCCTGTGGCATCAGACCAGTTTACAGGCGGTGATATCAAAGAGCCGGACATCAATTTTGACGGTATTCCCGACCTGATGATTTCTCTTGGTTCTGTGAACGGTATAGGGGATTTTATCTATGAGGGGTATGTGTGGGACTCTCAAACCCGTCGGTTTCAGCTCATCAAGCATTTCCGGGATATTATCAATCCTGAGATTGAGCCGGAAAAGAATCGGATTATGAGCTACGACCGCCATGACGATGTGATCGAGATTTCTGAATGGAGCTGGCAAGTGGGTGTGTTAATGAAGACAGGTTTTCGTATTGAGAAAGCAAAGGAGTGATGTAAGAATTAAACTATGAAAGTATTATTGATTAATGGCAGTCCTCGCGATAATGGCAACACGTTTTTTGCGCTGAGTGAGGTGGCGAAGACGTTGAATGAAGAGGGTGTAGCCACGAAGATGATTCATATCGGCAAGCAGCCAGTGCAAGGGTGTATCGCCTGCGGCATGTGTGGTAGGACCGGTGGCCGCTGTACGTTTCGCGATGATCTTTATTATAGTGTCTGGCGGGCGGTGAAAGACGGTATCGACGGACTTGTAGTAGGCTCACCGGTGTATTATGGCGGTCCCAACGGCTCACTCTGTGCGTTGCTCGACCGTGTGTTCTATTCGTTGAAGAGTGACTTGCAGTTCAAGCCGGCTGCCAGTGTGGTGGTCTGCCGCCGGGGTGGGGCATCTGCTGCGTTCGACCGTCTGAACAAGTATTTCACCATCATGAACATGCCTGTTGTCAGCTCACAATACTGGAATATGGTGTATGGACAGACACCTGGTCAGGCGGCGCTCGACGAGGAGGGGATGCAGACTATGCGGACACTCGGCCGTAACATGGCGTGGATGATTCGAAAGCTTGACCCATCTGCTGGCGACTATCCGAATCCTGAACAGCCTGTATGGACAAACTTTATCCGCTGAACAGGATTTTTTTACATGAACAATGGATTTATTATACAGGAATTATCAGAATTAATTGAATATGTGCTATTCGAGTAATTCTGATAATTCTGTATGAAGTATGTACCCTTTGCGGACTATTTCCCTCCGGCGATGATATTTATGATAGCCACGATGTCGGAGATGTTAATGCTGTTGTCGCCGTTCACGTCGGCGGTGGCTTTGAAGGTGGTGCTGCCTGCGATGGTGTTGATGACCGCCACTACATCGGAGATATTCACCTCGCCGTCGCGGTTGACGTCGCCTTTCTTTCCGCTTGCCTTGATGAGCACGCTGAGCGCGAGGCTTCCGTCTTTGAGGATGTTTCCGTTGGAGATTTCAGCTCCCGCCGGCTCCACGATGGCGCAGTCGGTGAGGTCGATGCCTCCAGCCCATGATGTCACCGCCCCCTGAATTCCACTTGCATGGACGTTGGCGTTGTCGATGTCGAGTCTGTTTGAATAATCGGTGTTTCCTCCGTGGATGCCGCAGTTGTAGCCAGTTATATTCATTGAGGTGTTCTCAATATACAAGGTGACCGGATAGTCGGAGCTGTCCTGGAACCTGATTCCGCAGTTGCCTCCAGTCAGCGTCAGCGTTCCGTTGCCGGTGATTGTGGTGTTGCTCTTCAGTTTGATGCCGTTGTAGTTGTTGCTGTTCACCCTGCAGTCGCCCTCCACTTCTACAATCAGTCCGTCGATTCCGAGTGTCATGCCCTGAGCTTCGTAGTCGCCCGTGTCGATGGTGGCGTTTCTCAGCGTGAGCGTTCGCACCCCGTCGAACCTCACATCCATGTCGCCTTCGAGATAGCGGTTCATGCTCTCTTCGCTCCTCTCTGCAATCAGTTCGGCGAGCATGCCCATATTTTGGGTGGTCACTTGTATGCCAGCCACATAGATGTCGAATTTCTCGCCATCGACGGTAATCTCGCAGGATCCGGTCTTACCGTCGAGCGATGCGGTGATGGTGGCTTTGGCACCGATTGACGCATCCTCCTTGATGGTGACGACACCGTTTGAGCTGACTGTTGCCACGCTGGTGTTGCTGCTCCACCATGCCAGTGCTCCGTCGGCGTTGGATGGAATCAGCTGTGCTGCCAGCTCGTATTGTTTCCCCGGGTCAACGCTCAGTTTTTCCGGCACGATATGCACCTCCTCCACCGGCGTGTCCACCACTTTCACCTGGAAATGTCCCACAGCCACATGGTTGTTGTATATGTTATAGAAATAAGTGCCGTTGTCGGCATTGGTGGCATCCACGGTCATAGTCAGATTGTCAGTGTCGAACGAGATGATTGGAGCCGTTCCCAGACTGCTGGCGTCGGTGGTCGTGGTGGTGAGCGTCCTGACGGTTGCTTTGCGTGGGTATATGCTCATCTGCAGCCCTTTCATCACGTCGCCTCTGGCGATGGTGGTATATCCACCCACAAGTCCCATGCTGTTAATCAGCACATTTCCGTCGGCATCGCCCACGAAGAAGTTGATGCTGTGGTAAGCCATGTCGTTATAGCCTCTGGTGTATTGTGCTGCAATCTGCACGTTGTTCGACTGCCTGGTCAGTTTCACATACACGCTCTTGTAGTAGGTGCCGGGGTTGATTTCCCTTGTACACTGGAAGTCTTCGTAGAGTCTGCCGTTCACTCCATACTGGCTGCCGCCGATGCTGTAGCCGTTCATCAGCCACATGTCACCCTTGATGCCGTTGAAGTTGGTTGCGTTTTCGGGGATGGGTGTGGCTGTCACGCGCAGGCGGTCGGAGCCGGAGGATACGTTGGCGTAATAATAGCCGTTATCTTCTTCGAGATAAGATTCTGATGTGGGTGATGATATGCCGTTCACTTTCTTCACAGTCAGCTGGAAGTCTTTGGTGTAGGTGGTCTCACCATAATAGATGGATTTGAAGCGCACGTCGGTTCCAGCGAACATCCATCCGGTTTCTCTCACGCGTGTGTAGACGTAGTTGGTGGTCTCTTTGGTTCCTCCCATGTCCAGATAGCCGTTGCTGTCGGGCTTCTTGCTGTTCGCCCAGTCGTTTTCGGTAAGCACAGTCGGCAGTTTCATGGTTGTGAGGATGATATATTCCTGTGTGTTCTTCGCGTTAGCCACGTAGAGTTTGTCGTTGGAGATGATCAGTTGCGGGTCAGTCACATCGATATAGCATTTCGCTTTGGTCACTTTCCTCACTCCGCTGTAGAGATATCCCACATATCCCGGCACGTCGACACGCACACGCAGGTAGGTGTCGTAGTCTTTGTCCTGCACGACGTAAGGTGTTGTGGTGGATATGTCCTTCCATCCGGTCTCCCCGTCGCTGCTCTGCTGCCAAACCGCGTTGACTGTAGCCCCGTTGTTTTTGAGCGTGTACACTTCTCCTCCAAGTTGGTAGTTTAAGTATGATCCAGGTGTAGGGCTGCCGGTGTTGACGGAGACGGTGCCATTGAGTGGCCGTGTGCCTACCACCACATAGTTTGCCCAGTTATTGCCGTTGTCCACGATGGTGGTTCCGGTGTTGTTGAGATGTCCGTTCTGTGGTGTGAGGATATGATAGGGGCTGTTTATTTCGATTTTCTGTGCCCACATCGCCCAGAATCCCGTCGCGGTGACATCGCTGGAGATACTGATCCGGTTTTCGGCACAGATGCCGTATTTTGCACCGTGAGCGGTGAGGCTTCCCCCTTCCACCAGGATGTTGTTGCCCGCATCCACCGCCGTTCCGCTTGTGCCGCATTCAGCCAGCACGTTGCCCCCTTTGATAATCACGCTGCCTTTGGCTTGTAGTCCGTTGCAGTCGTTATAGGTGGATATGGCTTCCACGTCGCCGTTAATCACCACGTCGCCCGCTGAGGCTGTAAGGGCGTATGCGGCAGACTTCGCCAGAATTTTTCCGCTGTTCACGGTAATGGTCCTTGCCCATACCGCCCATCCGCTGGCGTATGCAGTGACATTGCCCGATGATATGAGGTTTCCGGCAGAAGCGTCTATAGCCTGTTTGGCCCCGAAAGCCTCCACCGTGGAGTTTGGCCCGAAGGTGATGTTTCCTTCGTTTGCGACGATAGCGGTGCAGTTGGTTCCGCAGCTTGAGGTGGTGTGGCTGTTGTTGATGGTGATGCTTCCGTGCCGGCTGAAGATACCGTCTTTCTTGGCGTTGATGTTCACGTTGCCGCCGTCGATGACGATGTCCTTGTCGATGTTCAGTCCGTCTTTTTTCGACGTTATCTCCACGTCGGTGCTGATGTTCACTGAGCTTACGCTGATGCCGTGCGCCCCAGAACTGATGGTCAGCTTTTTGCTGCCCTGGATGGTGAGCGGAAAATCGCCGTAGATGTTGTTGAAGGTCTTGGGAATATCCACAATCAGTGTGGTGGCTTCGGTGAGCCTCAGTTCAAGCCCGTCGCGGCACTGACTGGTCTTCAATGTGAAGGCTCTCAACGTTGCCGTTGACAGCAGCATGGCGATTATAATGCTAAAAAGTCTCCATGAAATTCTGCAGTTGGTGTTCATAATGTGATATGATTAAATGGTTAAGAGGGCGGTTGACTTATCTGTCCGCCATAAAAGGTTTGTTTCGATATGCAAAGATACAATAAAAAAACGAGACGGAAAAATAATATTATAGTGAAAAGTGAATAGTGAAAAGTGAAAAGTGTATTTGCTTTTGGAATCGAGACGATAAATGAAGTGTTGCTGACTATTTCCTCCCGTCTGATTTTGTGGAGTCGGAGGAAATACGTAACTTTGCACGTTCAAAAGAATATTAATTAAACAACAGAAATTACTTTTTAAACAACAGAAACATGAAGAAAATTATGCTTGCAGCCCTGATGGTGCTGCTGTCTGTCACAGCCGGTGCGCAGACCCTTGCGGGGAACTGGACGCTCAACAAAGAGTTTGGCAACATGCTCAATGAGGTAATTGAGGCAGAGAAAATGAAAATGGAGTTTGGGGTGAATTTTACCGAGTCTGAAGTGAAGATCGTTATCGACGCCATTGTCGGTGAGGAGGCTGTGAATATGACAGTTCAGATTGTGATTCCCGGCACATATATGAAGAACGGTGACAAGGTGACCTGTGACTTCAACAAGGAGAAGGCTGACTTTGATATCGTTGATATTCAGTCGGATGATGAGGAGATGAAAGAAATGCTGTCGCAACCCGCCACGAAGAAGATGATGCTTACCATGATAAAGGGTGAGGCGAAGAAGCAGATGGGATCTCAGGTGGATACTTTCGGTGTGCTTGCTGATCAGTTCAAGGAGTTTACCGTGACGAAACTGACTGAGACGAAACTCGAAATCGAACAAAACGGCCAACCGCTTGTGTTCGACAAGAAGCAATAATGATAAAAAAACCACCCGGTCGGGTGGTTTTTTTGTTTTTACTCGTGGTTAACGATTATCATCAAACAAAGAAAGGAGGGAGACTTTTGTATATATAAATCTTAAATCGTAAATCCTTAAATCATAAATCACTTGATGTTCTTCCTGATTTTTGTGAGGTATCGCTGCATTCGGTCCTCGTCTTTGGTGTCGATGATGGCGATAAGCTCCTTCATCTCCGTGCGTATCTGCTCCACCTGCCCCTTGGTGTAGGGGTTGAACAGGATTTCACGCAGCAGCGTGTCGTCCTCGCTGAGCACACCCTTTGCAATTTGCATGTGGCGCTTAAATGTGGTGCCGGGCGCATCTTGGTGTTTCATCACGGCTGCGAAGGCGAATGTGGAAATGAAAGGGATGGACAGCGAGTAAGCCACGGTCTGGTCGTGCTCCTCAAACGTGTATTCAAAGATGTTGAGGCCGAGCCGCTGATAAAGGTCTTTGAAGAAGCAGCGTCCCATGTAGTCGCCCTCGTTGATGATGATGGCGTTCTCGTCGGACAGCTTGCCGAGGTTTGCGAATGTGGGTCCGAACATCGGGTGGGTGCTCACATAGTGGAAACCGCTTGCCTCGTAGAATTCCTTGAATCCGGTCTTCACCGAGCTGATGTCGCTCAGAATGCAATGCTCCTTTGGCAGATGCGGCATCACCTGCCGGAACACGTCGAGCGTGAATTTCAGACTGACGGCGTTGATGACCAGGTCGGGACGGAACGCGTCGATTTCATCCAAGGACGTGAAACGCTGCGTGTTGTAGAGAAAACGCATCCGTTTCGGGTCGATTTCATACACTGCCACTTCGTGGTCGAAACTCAACAGGTCGGAGAAAAATGAGCCCATCTTGCCGGCTCCTAGTATCAGGATTTTCATGCTTATAGTTTGTAGATTGTAGTTTATAGTTGAGGGCGGTTTCTGGGAATTCCTAGGCTTTCCTAGGTATTCCTAGGCTTTCCTAGGTTTTCTGGAGAAACTATCCAAAAAAACTATTTCTTCTCATTCCACCAGTGCTTGGGCTGCTCAATCAGGTCACCTTCGGCTTTTTTGTCAGGCTGGCAGCAGAATATCAGCAGGGTGACAACCAACAGGCTTGCAATCAGCATCCATAGCATCACGCGCCTGTCTGACTTTCTGAAGGAGAAGAAACCCATGGTTAGGTTATAGTTTAAAGTTTATAGTTTGTAGTTTATAGTTTATAGTTTTGAGTGATTAATTGTTCAGAATTTCCATCTGCTGACGTACGCTCTCCTCGTGGATGGCCTCAAAGATGGTGTTCATGCAGTCGGGTGAGATACCGCATAGAGCACCCTGCGCACCGCGCTTATCGATGATTTCGGAATAACGTTTGCTTTGCAGCACCGTCATCTTGTGCTCTTTCTTGTACTGGCCGATTTCGCGTGCCACGCGCATCCGCTTGGCGAGCAGCTCGATGAGGTCGTTGTCGATGCTGTCAATCTGCTTACGCAGCTCAGTGATATTCTCTGTCGTCACGGTTTCGTCGCGTATGACGAGCAGGTTGAGAATATAGCTGAGGATGTCGGGCGTCACCTGCTGCTTGGCATCGCTCCAGGCAGAGTCGGGATCGCAGTGGCTCTCAATGATGAGTCCCTCCATTCCCAGGTCCATTGCCTGCTGGCAGAGCGGTGCGATGAGGTCGCGTCGTCCTCCGATATGGCTGGGGTCGCAGAACAGCGGCAGTTTCGGTATGCGTCGGTTCAGCTCAATGGGAATCTGCCACATCGGCAGGTTTCGGTAAATTTTTCGGTCGTAGCTGGAGAAACCGCGGTGTATGGCAGCGATACGCTTCACTCCGGCACCGTTGATGCGTTCCATCGCTCCTATCCAAAGCTCGATGTCGGGGTTCACGGGGTTCTTCACCAGCACCGGCACATCAACCCCTTTCAGGGAGTCGGCCAGCTCCTGCACGGCAAATGGGTTGGCTGTGGTTCGGGCACCAACCCACAGGATGTCGATGCCAGCCTCGAGAGCCATCTCCACATGCTGGGGGGTGGCGACCTCGGTGGCGAGGAGCATGCCCGTCTCCTCCTTCACCCGCTGCAGCCACGGCAGCGCTTTCCATCCGTTGCCTTCGAATCCGCCTGGTTTGGTACGGGGTTTCCACACTCCGGCACGCAGTATCTTAATGCCGTTGGCGGCTAACTGCTTCGCGGTGGTCATCACCTGTTCTTCTGTCTCTGCGCTGCATGGCCCTGCAATCACGATGGGGCGCTCAGGCTCAATGCCCGGCAGGTCTAACGGTTTCAGATCTAAATCCATATTATAGTTTATAGTTTTTAGTTTATAGTTTATAGTTGAAAGGGGATAAAATTGTGTGTAAAAACTATTAAATTGGAGTTAATTAAACACTTTTTTCACTCTTTTCAGTGCCTCTTCCATCTGCTCATTCTTTGCACAGAGGGAGATGCGGATGTAGCGTTTGCCGTTGCTGCCGAAGATGAAACCTGGAGTGATGAACACCCTTGCCTCATGCAGCACGCGCTCTGTCAGCTCCTCCACGTCGTTGTAGGAGTCTGGAATCCTGCCCCAGAGGAACATGCCCTGCTGCTGAGGGTCGAACGTGCAGCCGAGTGCGGACATGATCTGTTCGGCAATCTTGCGGCGGCTCTTATACAGCTCCACATTGGCAGCCAGATGCCACTCGTCGCTGTTGTCGTAGGCTTTTGCTGCTGCAAGCTGCAAGGGGCGGAATGTGCCGCTGTCGATGTTTGTCTTGATGCGGAGAATCCACTCCACGAACGTGGCGTTGGTGGCGAGCATTCCCACACGCCATCCTGGCATGTTGTGGCTTTTCGACATGGAGTTGAACTCGATGCAGCACTCCTTTGCGCCTTCCACCTGCAGGATGCTCAGATGCTCATCCTCGTTCAAAATAAAGCTGTAAGGGTTGTCGTTCACGATGACGATGTTGTGCTTCCTGGCAAATGCCACCAGCTGCTCATACAGCTTTCGTGTGGCACGTCCGCCAGTGGGCATGTTCGGGTAGTTGGTCCACATAATCTTCACTCCGCTCAGGTCCATCGCCTCCAGCTGCCCGAAGTCGGGCTGCCAGCCGTTGTCCTCACGCAGGTCGTAGTTGATGATCTGTGTGCCGAGTATACGGTTGAGCGACGTGTAGGTGGGGTAGCCGGGATTGGGCACGAGCACCTTGTCGCCTACGTTACACAGAGCCAGCGTGACATGCAGGATACCCTCCTTCGAGCCGATGAGCGGCTGGATCTCGGTCTGGGGATTCAGCTCCACGCCATACCAGCGCTTGTAGAATCCAGCCATTGCCTTGCGCAGCTCCGGGATGCCGACTGTGGGCTGATAGCCGTGGACATTGTCCAGACGGGCGTTTTCACAGAGCACGTCGATGGTCTCCTTCGACGGCGGCATGTCGGGGCTGCCAATAGCCAGGCTGATGACGTTCTTGCCTTCGGCGTTCATCTTCGCCACTTCCTTGCCCTTTCGGCTGAAGTAGTATTCCTGCACAGTCGAAATGCGGTCGGCAGGGGAGATATTTAAGTTGTAATTCATTTATTTCAGAAATTGGAGTTAAAATTTCATTTGGAGTTAATCCTTCGGATGGAGTTAAATCCTTTAGGGATTGGAGTTAATCAAAATAATTCTATCGATTCTGAAAATTCCTGTAAATTAATAAATATCTAAATATCCAAATAACTAAATAAATCGTAAATCATTAAATCGTAAATCATAAATCGTAAATCATTAAATCGTAAATCATAAATCGTAAATCATTAAATCGTTAATCATATTGTTGATTTTCCGTCCTTGTATTCGCCGAGGATGTTCAGCTGACTGATGAGGGGGCGTATGGCATCGACCGACTGTCGGTAACGTGTGTAGTCGTCGTAGGTGAGGTCGATGTAGAACATATATTCCCATTCGTGTCCGATGATGGGCAGCGACTGGATTTTTGTGAGGTTTATCCTGTAGAACGACAATATTGACAGCACCTGTGAGAGACTGCCCTCGCTGTGGGGCAGGGTGAACACCAGACTTGCCTTGTCCGACTTGTGGGGGTCGATGTAGCAGTGGATTTTCTCCGGCTGGCTCAAAACGAGGAAACGCGTGCAGTTGTGTTTGTTGGTTTCGATACCCTCTTCCAGAATTTTGAGTCCGTAGAGCGGTGCTGCGAACTTGGAGCAGATGGCCGCATGTCCGTGGAGCTGCTGTTCGCTGATGTCCTTTGCTGAACCGGCGGTGTCGGTGGTCTCCACAATCTTGAATTTGGGATGACGCCGGAGGAAATTTCTGCACTGCATGAGGGCGACGGGGTGGGAGTTGACCTCGTTGATGTCGTCCCAGTCGTCGTCAGGCAGACACATCAGGCTGTGTGAGATGCGCAACTTGTGCTCGCCCACAATAATGGTTCCGCTGTCGCGCAGCAGCTCATAGTTGTGGAGCAGGCTGCCGGCAATGGTGTTTTCAATGGCGATCATGCCCAGCATGTCGGGGTCGGACTGCATATTCGAGAACACCTCCTCAAACGTGTCGCAGCAGATGATTTCCAGCTCGTCGCCGCTGAAAAACTTATGTGCAGCGATGTCGTGGAAACTGCCTACCACACCTTGTATTGCGATTCGTTTTGCCATATCGATTATCTTTAAAAAAGAAAATCCCGCTCACCTGAGCGGGATTTCTATGCTTTTATTATATCAACATCTTTTTGTCTTTTTTGTATGCATACGACTTCCCGCTTTACTTTGTCTGAAAGTAAAAGTAGAAATAGTAATATGCGCTAAAAGATGTTCTCATTTTCGGGTCTCTTTCTTTTTCGTCTGCAAAATTACGGATTATCTGTAAAACTACCAAAGAAATTCGGGGAAAAATGACAAATTGATGCGATTTTTTATGATTTGCTTACAAAAGTACATTGAAATAAAAATTTGTTCAGTGAATGGTATTGCGGTTTTTCATAAAAACAATCCCTATAATTTGTAAAAAAGACATTTTTTGATTATCTTTGAAAAAAATTCTACTGACCAATCTATAATTTCTTAATATCCAGCAATCATGAAAACCAGACTTTTATTACTTCTGATCTTGTTGTCCGTTTTCCATCCGATGCTGAAAGCACAGGAAGCAGCGGAGGAGAAGCCGCTGCTCACGCTGGCATGCATCTCCGACATCCATACCGAGCGTTCGCTCATCGACTGTCAGAATCTCAGCGACATCGCATTACGGGGGTCGTTTCTGAAAACACTCAGCACGATGAAACGCTATGAGAACATCGACGTGATGATGCTCGGAGGCGACTGCACCAGTGACGCAACCATCCCCATTGCGAACTGGAAGCAGGTGAGGACACTCATCGCAAGGGTCACCCGCAACGTGTTCGGCACAGCCGAAAAGCGGCCAGTGCT
>JAEEOB010000112.1 GCA_016284045.1 Bacteroidaceae bacterium | reverse complement strand
AGGCGCTCGGCATCGTGAACGCATACGATTTTGCACAGCATAACGAGGCATGGATACGAGCCACGTTCAACAACATCGTCATCGAGCGTACTTGGAGGGAGCTGAACGGGGAAGACTGCATCCCCAACGAGGAGATGGCAAAGAAGAAGAGTATATGCACCAGCCGCAGCTTCAACGGCATGATTTCTGATGTCGAACAGCTATATACGCATGTATCGAACTATGCCGCACGCTGTGCGGAGAAGCTGCGCCAGCAAGGAACGGTGGCATCCGTTGTTGGGGTGTTCCTCAACACTAATCCGTTCCGTGAAGACCTCGCCCAATACTGGAATTATCAGGAACAGCGGCTTATAACGCCTTCAAGCAGCACATCCACCATCGTTAAGACGGCTGGCGAAGTCCTTAAGACGATTTTCAGGCAGGGCTACCGCTACAAGAAAGCTGGGGTCATCGTCATGGGAATCGGACCCGGCAATGCCATCCAGCAGGACCTCTTTGACATCAACGCCGTGCAGTTTGAGAAGATGCGGCGACTCGATGCCGTCATCGACCGCATAAACAAAGTGAACGGATCGGAGACCATCGTCCTCGGCAGTCAGCAATACGCCCGCAAAGACGGCAAAGGCAAAGCGGATGTGTTCGCCAATGCCATCAAGCATGATTTCCGCAGCAAGAACCCAACCACACGATGGAGCGACATCATCAAGCTGAAATGACAAGATGATAAATTTATTTAGTAAGTACTAAAGTTTCGGTTTTAAATCACATACTGATATTAAAACACTTGGCATGAAATCATCCGGATGGTTTTTATTTTCTAACTCAAGTTTCTGAAGTCATTATTTATTGTCTTACAACACATTATCAGTTCTGTTCTGGCAATCAAACCGGATGGTTTTTTTGTTAAGCGAAGCGTTTTTTGAAGAACGAAGTTCTACTTTTTGTTCAGTTTTGTCAGCACGTAGTGCGGTATGGGTTGTGGGCATGGTTGCTGAAAACTTGTTTTCGGGCAAGCATGGCTGCTATCCATACCATTGGGCGCAGCCCATGACAAAACGTTTTTTATCTTTTTTTTTGTTGATTGAACATCCGAAACTTGAATTTTCTAATCATTCAACTTTCGCAAGTATTTGAAAAAGCTGATAATTATTAAGTTCTGTTTATTTTTGAGTGATTCTAATATCGATTTATCATTGGCAAAACTAAATCTAACAGCTAAAAATTGACAACTCCATCCACTGCGTCCTTACATAAATATATATATGTCGTATTGAGCTTGATGTAGTCTTCCGACATATACCATGTGCCTTCATATCCTGTCTTTCCCCATGAATTCTTCACCATGTAGTATTTCCGCCCTTTCTCATCCTTGGCAATACCGTAAATCAGCATCACGTGGTCGTAGGTGAACGTCCAGTTGTCAAACTGTTGCTGGCGGACCTCCTGTGTGGGAACCACTCCGTCAGCCAGTTCTGCCAGTCCGTAACGGGTGAAGTCACCGCTTACGTCTCCACCCCAATCCACGCAATAACCATTCATCAGTGCATGGTCTAGAGCAGACATCAACTTGTCGATGGGGAGGTTATAGCTCGGTTTAAGACGCCATTTGTAGGGTGCCTCAATCACGAAGTTCTCATAAAACGGATGGTGGGTGAAGCTCGTCAGACTGATATAGTTGGTCCAGTCAATGCCTAGACTGGCGGCAAAACTCTTGGGCGTGTAGGTTTTGCCCTCATAAACGAACGTGTCAGGGCATTTGCCAACATAGCGGTCGATTACAGCTTGAACCTCTTTCTGCCAACCTGCGTTAGGATGCTTCTGACCCTCAGTCAGCTGCGCTTTCACCTTGGCGTGAAGTGCAGGAACAAATTCATTGAAATTAGCCAGTGTGTCACCCACCAATGAGCCGGGTGAGGGCATGGCGTATTCCGGACAGATGCCGTGGGTGCGGATTACGTCGAATACGTCGTCGGCTGAACCCCCTTCTGTCAGCTCGCTCAGGCCGTGCATACGAATGTAATGTGTGGCATTGTCCATATAGTCATGGTTCACCACGAACATCTCACACAGATCGTATGTCTTGCCAGTCTTTCGCAATAGCTCACTCTCGATAAACCCCAGTGTGGCAAAACACCAGCAGGTGCCGCTCCTGTTCTGGTCTTTCACACTCGTTATCGGGTTCTTTTGCACTACTGTGAATTGGCGGTTAGCATTCTGTTGGCTGAACGACGATATGGCAACCGCCCATAATGCTGTCAATAGAATGACAAATGTCTGTTTGTTCATAGATGGTAAAATATAAATATTAACTCAATTTCCGCATTTGGATTATGTATTGGTGTTGAAACACTTAGCGGGAAATCGTACGCATGGTTTTTCCATGAAGCTGTTTTCCCACTCCATTAATGGACTGTTTTTTTCTTTTTTAATACTTCCACTTGAATAGTCCTTTTAGCCGCTACTGTTTTTCAACAACCATTATGAACCTTACAGACACTATGACTCTGAAATTAATGTCTTAAAGCTCAAATAAATCGTAAATAGTAAATATGAAAATCGTCTATAATTATGTCTTCTTTACAGCGTCAATGTCGTGGCTAATTGATTATGAAAAACTAAGAGCTAAAAATTAAATACTCTACAAATTTACATCTTTTATTTGATATATTTTGTCGTTTGTGATTTTTTTTTTTACATTTGCACTATGAAGAACGCTCACTATAATGAGATGGTTCGTCTGCTTATGGACAACCCGGACGGACTGAAAGTTAGAAAAATCGCACGTTGCATCTACAACGGCGAGGTTTCTCTCTTCGATTCCGATGCGGGCGAGAAATTCCAGAAAATCCACAAGTCCGTCAGCAGATTTCTATGGACACAGAGCCAGAGAAAGCGGTCACCCTTCGAAAGAAGAGGGTGGGGAACTTATGCGCTCAAGCCTAAATTCGTTGTGCAGCTTGAACTGACCTTCGACGACTGGGAAGACGAGGACATCATTATCGAGCATCAGCCCAAAGTCCGACGTGTAGCTGAAGATAACTCTTTAATGAACGATCTGTTCGCTGGGTTTTTCTGATTTCAGATCTAATGCTTCTTTTGGGGAATTTTCGCCCACAAAAGTCCTTTTTTAATAAAAAAGTACTAGTTTTTTCAATTGTGTGCGAAAACACATGTTATATAACACAAAAAAACATTATCACGTGTCATTTCTTTGCACTAACTTTGCACTATCCTAAAAACAATCTTTTTACCTTAAAAAAATTAATACTTATTGAGATAAAGAGGTGCTTGTGAAAGTACCTCTTTTTTCTGCTTTTTCTGCGTCAGCGGTTTTTACTGAACCTTCAGTTTGTTTTTTAATCCTTTTCAACTTTCGCAAGTTTTTGAAAATACTGATTATTATTAAGTTCTGTTTATTCAAGTTTCTGAAGTTATTATTTATTGTTTTACAACACATTATCAGTTGTGCTATGGCAATCAAACCGGATGGCTTTTTGTTAAGCGAAGCGTTTTTTGAAGAACGAAGTTCTACTTTTTGTTCAGTTTTGTCAGCACGTAGTGTGGTATGGGTTGTGGTCATGGTTGCGAAAAACTTGTTTTCAGGCAAGCATGGCTGCAATCCATACCATTGGGCGCAGCCCATGACAAAACGTTTTTTTTCTTTTTTTTGTTGATTGAACATACGAAACTTGAAAAACCTTATTCTCCTGGACAAATGTTTTTACTGAAAATCAGATAGAAAGAAAAAGTGCGTAAAAAAAAGATGAAAAAAAGAGCGAAAAAATTTGTGGGATTCAGATAAAAGTAGTAACTTTGCACTCGCTTTTGGGAACGAAGACCAAATTCGTGACTGAAAAGGGCGTTTAGCTCAGCTGGTTTAGAGCATCTGCCTTACAAGCAGAGGGTCGGCGGTTCGAATCCGTCAACGCCCACAATTATTGATGGCTCGTTAGCTCAACTGAATAGAGCATCTGACTACGGATCAGAAGGTTATAGGTTTGAATCCTATACGAGTCACAAATCTGAACGGAGTGACGTGAAGATATTTAACAACATGATGGGTAGGTAGGTAAGTGGTTAAAACGGGCAGACTGTAAATCTGTTGCCTTGCGGCTTCGGCGGTTCGAATCCGTCCCTGCCCACTGAAATTTTTTGGATATTTTGCGGAAGTAGCTCAGTCGATAGAGCACTAGCCTTCCAAGCTGGGGGTCGCGGGTTTGAGCCCCGTCTTCCGCTCTAATCCGGGAAATTGCCTCTTTAGCTCAGTTGGCCAGAGCACGTGATTTGTAATCTCGGGGTCGTTGGTTCGAATCCGACAAGAGGCTCTCAATTACAATGCTGGTTTTAATAGAGCAGTAAGTTGTTTGAAATAGAATGGAGAGGTGGCGGAATGGTAGACGCGCTACTTTGAGGGGGTAGTGGGCTCAGCCCGTGGGAGTTCGAGTCTCCTCCTCTTCACTCATAAAAGCTTCAGTAGCTCAGTTGGTTAGAGCACCTGACTGTTAATCAGGGGGTCGTTGGTTCAAGCCCAGCCTGAAGCGCCACAAACGATGCGTCCTTAGCTCAGTTGGTAGAGCAATTGACTCTTAATCAATGGGTCCAGGGTTCGAGCCCCTGAGGGCGTACTATAGCAAGGGATGGAGATCATCAACATCCCTTTTATTTTTGGAGAGATGGCAGAGTGGTCGATTGCAACGGTCTTGAAAACCGTCGTACTGAGAGGTACCGGGGGTTCGAATCCCTCTCTCTCCGCAAAGAGATTTGACTGGTTGAGGTTTTCTCAGCCAGTCAAATTTCTTTGCAGGGATGTCCGCGGCAGCGAAGGGTTCGGCGGAGCCAATCCCTTCCTCTATAATATCACTTGATTATCAGTAATTTATAAGATTTACACCCAATTTTACACCCAAAAATGTAAGATTGGGTGTTTTCTTTTTAATAGGCCAGAAGGTAGCATAAATCCGCTGACCTGTCATTAGCCACCACAGGGACGCAAGAATGGCTGAGGTGCGAAAGAGGAATACAAAAAGTGAAACACGGGATGAGGTGTGCATTGGATATTGTCATAACAATTTAATACGCTTTATTCCGACATCTTAGAAAAAAGCGGTACCTTTGCGCCCAAAATAATTATCTGTATCATTCACAACTATAGAGCATTTATGAAAATACTTGTTGTAGATGACGAACTAGACATCTGCGAGATACTCCAATATAATCTTGAGACGGAGGGATACGAGGTGGCTGCCGTCAACTCTGCTGAGGAGGCACTAACGCTGGATCTGACGGAATACGCACTGATTCTTCTGGATGTGATGATGGAGAACATGTCGGGATTCCAAATGGCGCATAAGATGAAGGAGAATCCTGCTACGGCGCAGATTCCCATCATCTTCATCACGGCACTCGACGGGGAGAACCACATGGTGAAAGGACTCAATATCGGTGCTGACGATTATATTGTCAAACCCCTGAGCATGAAGACCGTAAAGGCAAGGGTCAATGCGGTGCTCAGGCGGGTATATCCGCATGGGATGCGAGACGGGATGTCCGAGACAGACACGGTATGTTATGAGGGTATTGTGCTTGATTTAAAGGCAAAGACAGTCAGCCTTGACCATCAGGATCTGCCGTGCACGAAGTTGGAGTTTGAGCTTCTGTCCTTCCTGCTTCAGCATCCGGGCGCGGTGTATTCACGCGAGGATTTGCTGAAATCCTGCTGGCCGATGGATACGTGCGTGCTTGACCGTACGGTAGATGTCAACATTACCAGGCTGCGCAAGAAACTGGGACCCTATGGAAAACAGATTAAAACACGTGTAGGCTATGGTTACTGTTTCGAG
>JAEEOB010000111.1 GCA_016284045.1 Bacteroidaceae bacterium | reverse complement strand
ATGTCAGGCAATCATTCAAGATTTAAACTTATCTTTTTGGCTCTTTTCCAGCTGTTCATCGGTCATGATGCCCGCATCACTCCCTCTGAACAGCAGAAAAATAGCTCAAAAAACTAAGATAAATTTTCCTAACTTATCCTTCTACTATTACTAAGTTGATTATCAAACCATCAATCACAATGGCACCCATTAAATATTTACAAATTTATTAAAATTAATTCAATATTCAAAATTTTACTAAACAAATAGGTTTTTTTCTTAAATTTCTCTAATCGTTGTTTTCCTAAAATAGACTATAAAAATAACAAATCAATAAAAAAAGAATTATTTAGAAGTATCCTGCATCTCTTCCCAAAAGATGTGGAAATTTTTTACATGGAACTATTCGCGAAAAAGCCGAAATCAGGGGAAAAGGAATAATGGAACTATAGCAGCTACTGGAATATAACATAACCAGGAGCATTATATGATGAGTTGTTACAGGGGGGAGGGATAACGGGGAAAAGAGATAATGAAATGACAGGATTTAAATGGGGCATTGAAAAATATTTGCGGATATGGTTAGAAATTCGTATATTTGTGAAAAATTTACGAATTATATGCTTAGAACAGTGGTGAGCGCCCAGGAAGCGCAAAAAATAAAGCAGTTGCTATTGGAGAGCAGAAATGTAGTGATAACGACCCATACAGGTCCTGACGGCGACGCTATCGGTTCTTCTCTGGCGATGTATGAATATCTTAAACGGAAAGGAAAACAGGTGACAGTGATTGTACCAAATTATTTTCCGGACTATCTTCACTGGATGAACGATGCAGACAAGATATTGCAGTATGACCGCCGTAGGGCAATGTCGAAATCGTTTATCCAGCAGGCTGATTTAATTATCGCATTGGACTATAACGCCCCCTACAGGATTGATGAGCTTCAGCTTCCTCTGAGCTACTGCAAATGTAAACGTCTGATGATAGACCATCATGAAGATCCGGAACATTACTGCACAGTAGAGCTGTCGCGTCCTGAGATGAGCAGCACCTGCGAGCTGCTATACCGTCTGTTTGTAGCCATGGGCGAGGAGAAACAAATCAACATTCACTGCGCCGAGGATTTGTATGCGGGTATGTGTACTGACACCGGCCGATTCACATACAACTCCAATGACCCAGAGATATATGAGATAATCGCAGGCCTGATGCGGAAGGGAATTGACAAGGACATGATAATCAGGAATCTGTATAATCAGTACAGCGAGGGCCGTTACCGCCTGCTTGGCCATATCCTTCTTAACAAGATGGAAATTAATTCAGAGCTTCATGCTGCGATATTCAGCGTGGGACGTGAAGAGTTGAAACAATTTAAATATATAAAAGGAGATGCTGAGGGATTTGTGAATATCCCGCTGGAAATCAAAGGCATCAAACTGAGCATATCACTCCGTGAGGACACCGAAAAGGATAGGATATTTGTATCTATAAGGAGTTTTGACGATTTTCCAGCAAATGAGCTTGCAGAGCGATTTTTCAATGGTGGCGGTCATTTCCATGCAGCTGGGGGTACGGTTTACTGCAGTATGGATGAAGCTTTGGAAACGGCACGGAAAGCACTGGAAGCCTATAGGGAACAATTAATAGAAGTGAAAAGTGAAAAGTGAAAAGTGAAAAGTGAAAAGCGAAAAGTGTATTTACTTTAACAAGTGTTTATTATAGATTTTCATTGATGTTTCGGACATACATTAAAGTAAGTCCAACTATATATGGCCGGAGTTTATGTTCATATCCCGTTTTGTGCATCTCGGTGTCTGTATTGTGATTTTTTCTCGACTACGGCATTGGAAAGACGCAAGGAGTACGTGGATGCCTTGCTGAAGGAGATGGAATTGCGCAAAGGAGACAAAACGGATTATGGGACAGGAGAAGTTGAGACGATATATATAGGAGGTGGTACTCCGAGCCAACTGAGAGCAGAAGAATTAGGGAGGATATTTGATGCTGTTTATGCCAATTTCCGAGTGAGCGAGAATGCCGAGGTGACAATAGAGTGTAATCCTGAAGATGTTGATAAATGCTTTCTGGATGGGTTGAGGAAGTTGCCCGTGAACCGTGTAAGCATGGGCATTCAGTCGTTTGACGACGAACGGCTTCGATTTCTTTGCCGACGGCACAACAGCGAGAAAGCGATTAATGCGGTCCATATACTTCAAGATGAAGGCTACGAGAACATCAGCATCGATTTGATGTTCGGCTTTCCTGGAGAACGTATTACAGACTGGGAACAAGACTTAAGAACAGCAGTACAGCTTGGCATTCCCCATCTTTCCGCTTATTCACTGATGTATGAAGAAGGAACCCGTCTGACGAAGTTGCGTGATGCAGGTAAGATAATCCCAATAGCCGATGAGGAATCTTTAGCAATGTACACCTTATTATTAACATATAGTGAGAAATGTGGCTATGAGCATTATGAAATCTCGAATTTCAGCAAAGCCGGTTATACATCGCGTCATAACAACTGCTATTGGACAGGTGTTCCCTATATCGGTTTCGGTGCCGGAGCTCATTCTTACGACGGGAAGCAACTTCGCCGTTGGAACGTTTCCTCACTTGACAGCTATATGAAAGGAGTAAACAATGGAGAAAGTTATTTTGAGAATGAGATGTTGAGCGAAAGAGACATCTATAACGAATACATCATGACACGCCTACGGACACGAATTGGAATAGACTTGGGGGAATTTGAATGTATTTATGGAGAAGACGAAGCTAACGCGTTGTTTAAAGAGATGATGGAACGACATATCAGTCTGGGTAATCTGACCACATGTGACGGTCACCTTAGGCTGACGCGTAAAGGCTTGTTTATTTCAGACAGCGTGATGTCAGATTTTTTTGTGGTATAAGTGTTTAAGTTTGGTTGAATGGGGTTAATGGGTTAAATGGGAGTAATGAGAAAAATGGGAATAATGGGAGTAAATTGAACAAAGAATGGTGTTAATAGATATAATAATATTAAAAGGTAAAAGAATAATAAAAAGTTAAGATGAGAAAAGAATTGAAATAAAAAAATATTTAAGAACTCAGAATTGAAAAACAAGAACGCGCAATTGTGTGCGCGCACAAATGTACGATTTTACATATTTTATGTACATTATAGACTGTGTTACATAATTAAGTGTTAAAAATACGTTAAAAACAAAAAATAAAAAGGATTTGGAGAACAACGTATTTAAAAAGTGCGTAACTTTGCATTGTTTTTAAGTAACAATATTGTTTTAACATTAAATTTTATCAAAAAAAATGAAAAAGTTGGTATTGATGATTGCTGCTGTTGCAGCCATGACATTTGTTTCTTGTGACCAGAAGAAGAACGACAACGCCGCTAATGGTGAGGTAGCTGCTGACAGCGCTGCTGTTGAGGCTGTTACTGATTCTGCTGCTACTGACAGCACAGTAGTTGACGAGGCTGCTGCTGCAGTTGAGGAAGGTGCTGAGGCTGTTGCTGAAGGTGCTGAGAACGCCGCTGAGAAGGTTGAGGAAGTAGCTGGTGACGCTGCTGAGGCTGCTGGTGAGGCAGTTGAGGCTGGCAAGGAAGCTGTTGCTGACGCAGCTGAGGCTGCTGGTGAAGCAGTTGACGCAGCAAAGGAAGCAGTTGCTGAAGGTGCTGAGGCAGTTAAGGACGCTGTCACAAAGTAATTCAGGATTTTGAAATCCACAAAGAAACAAATCAACCAACGCCAGGGGTATTAAATCCCCGACGAGAGAATTGAAACCTGCAAGGCGCGAGCCTGAGCAGGTTTTTTTATTATTAATAATAATACGGAAGAATAAAGGAAGATAATTCTTTGAATAGGATTTAGACTAGCTTACATTTCCTGTGCGACAAATTTGTCAATGACAGAGTGATATCAGGAACGTTCAAAAAAGCCTATCAACTAAATAATTATCAAAATTTTAACTTTCAAATACATACGATAGTTGAATTATACAGTTAATTCTCCCGCAAGCGGTTGCTCCATGAGTTTACGAACCTGATCAGAGGGAAGATTCTGTGCAAAGAGACACATGAGTTTAGTTACTGCCGCTTCAACTGTCATGTCATGGCCGCTGACAACCCCTGCATAGTGCAATTGATTTCCAGTGGTATAAAGTCCCATTTCGACAGTCCCCTGCTGACACTGCGTAATATTTACAACTACTTTTCCAGCATCAGTTGCAGCCTTTATAGCATCAATGAGCCAACTCTGCCTTGGTGCATTTCCGGCACCAAATGTTCTCAGAACGATTCCTTTGATTTCACTCAAAGCAAAGACATTACGAATGATACCTGGATTGACTCCGGGAAAAAGCGTTATGGCAATTACCGAAGGATCCATAATGCTTTGCGGTGAGAATGGCAGATAAGGATTATGGCGTAAAAGAATATTAGAATTATATTTAATATTAACCCCCGAAACAGCCAGCGGTTGACAATTGTAGGATGTAAACGCTGAAAAATTATCTGCACTGCATTTGGTCGTTCGGTTTCCCCTCAACAACTTTTGTCCAAAACAGATAGCTACTTCCTGAATCTGTGGGTTTCCATCCTGATCATGAGCTGCTGCATACTCAATGGCATTAATGATATTCTCTTTGCCATCAGTGCGCAACACTCCTATTGGTAGCTGTGAGCCAGTGAGTATGACTGGTTTAGCAATATTAGCTAACATAAAGCTGAGAGCAGATGCCGTATATGCCATCGTATCCGTACCATGAAGAATAACAAATCCATCGACCAGTTGATAGTATTTATCGATGATAGTGACCATTTCGCTCCACAATTCAGGTGACATATCAGAAGAATCAACAGGGTGATTGAACTGGATAGTAATCACTTCAGCTCCACAATCATTCAGCTCGGGAAGATGTACCCTCAAGTGTTCAAAATTAAAAGGGTCAAGCGCACCAGTCTGCTGATTTTTTATCATCCCGATGGTTCCTCCGGTATAAATAAGCAGAATTTTACCCATAATTATAGCAAAGTGATATTTGGGATGTAGTTAAAAAGTTATTTTTTGCAAAGATAAATAAATTTTATTCAAAATAAATCTCAGTTAAGCAATAAATTTGTATTTTTGTATGATAAAACATAATAACTATGGAAAAGAAACAGTCTCAGACCGGGAATGTGACGAAAGTGCGGGAGAAAAACCATGAACCAAAACAATACCTGGTGCTATTACATAACGACGACTTTACGACTATGGATTTTGTCGTGATGGTGTTGATGCGCATATTCCGCAAATCGGAGACAGATGCCCGTAGGATTATGCTAGAGGTTCATATTAAAGGTAAAGGTGTGGCAGGTCGCTACACTTACGACATCGCAAAGACAAAAGCAAATCAGACGATGCGTCTTGCCCGGTCAAATGGTTACCCGCTTCGCTTGACAGTGGAACCGGAGAACTAAAATAGAATTCTTAATTAATCTTGAATGAAAAGTGAATAGTAAAACTTTAATTTAGAATAGACAAGGAAAAATCAAATAAAAAAAGTATTGAAGACTGATAACAGATGCTTAAATCAGTTATCGCATGAAGACAAAACAACAAAAGAGAAAGGAAAGAAACGCAATGGGAAACAATCGACTTATAGGCGAACAGCTATTGATGACGGCAAATCGTTTATGTACGGAATTTGGTCATGAATATGTCACACCCGAGCATGTGTTAGCAGCTCTGCTGGGCACTCGTGAATTCGCAGAGACAATGATGATGATGAACATGAATGTCCACCGTTTAGCCAGCCATCTGAAAGATTATTTTGAGAAACTGGAAAGATTGCCGGAATCGGAAGTATATAATCACGAGGAGTCATATTTATTTCAATCACTGAAATCAAGACTTCAGTCAGTAAAAGAAGATATAGATCCACGATTCGACAACTGTATCGTGTTTGAAAAAATGTTGGAGCAAAAAAACTCAAAATCGACAGAGTTGTTTATGAATGAGTTAGAAAAAGAGGAAGATATTCCTCTCTTTCTGCTCTGCTTCCGCCATGTCTTGTCTCCAGACGATATAGACAACAACGAGAGAACCTACAACGACGTGTATGAAGACGAGCTTGACAACATTCACAATGAACAGGCCCAGAGTCTATTACGCTGTATGAACAACGAGCTGGAAAGCCGCCCTCCTCTGATAGGGCGTGAGCAGGAACTTGAGCACACCATCGAGGTACTATGTCGAATGGAGAAGAATAACCCCCTTCATATAGGCGATCCCGGAGTTGGAAAAACCGCTTTGGTATGGGGGTTAGTCCGAAAGATTGTCGATGGAGATGTACCAGACCGTCTAAAAGGAAGCATTGTTTATCAGTTAGAAGTAAGTACATTGCTTGCTAACGGCCAATTCCGGGGTGAGCTTGAGAAGAAGCTACAGGATGCCATGGAGCAGCTTAGTTCAAAAGAAGGGAGCATCGTCTATATCGATGATATCCACACGATGGTAGGAGCCGGCCGCTCCAACGATTCGAACATAGATGCCACCGACGTTTTGAAGCCCTATTTAGACAGTGGTAAGATACGTTTTATCGGAACAACCACTCCAGATGACTTCAAACATCACTTAGAACGCAACCGGAGCTTGATCCGACGTTTTCAGCAGATTGAGATAAAGGAGCCGAGTATCTCTGAGAGCATTCACATTCTTACTCAGTTAAAGCCCCTTTACGAAGCATTTCACCACGTGGAATACAGCGATGAAATAATTTCATACACAGTGACCGCAAGTGATAAATATCTCAGTGATCGTCGTCTTCCAGACAAGGCAATCGATTTGATAGATGCCGCAGGAGCCCGTATAGCTGTCCGTAAAGAACTTAACAGCAATGTAAGCAAGGAGTTGATAGCCGAGTTGCTTTCCGAGATGAGCCGCATAGGCACCGTGAAGATAGATGAAGAAAGCGAGGCCGCCGTTGAGACGCTCAATGACCGGATTTTAAAGCAGATATATGGTCAGGATGAAGCAGTACGTCTGGTGTCTGAAGCCATCCAGATGTCGAAAGCCGGTCTGACCGATGACGGCAAGCCGCTTGCGAGTCTTCTTTTTGTTGGTCCGACCGGTGTTGGCAAGACAGAGGTAGCACGCGTGCTGTCTCGTGAACTAGGCGTTGAGCTTATCCGTTTCGACATGAGTGAATACACAGAGAAGCACACAGTAGCCAAGTTGATAGGCTCTCCTGCCGGCTATGTAGGCTACGAAGACGGCGGTCTGCTGACCGACGCGATCCGCCGCAGTCCGAACTGCGTATTGCTGTTAGACGAGATAGAGAAAGCCCACAGCGACATCTACAATATCCTATTGCAGGTGATGGACTATGCGAATCTGACCGACAACCGTGGTCAGAAATCAGACTTTCGTAACGTGGTACTCATCATGACAAGTAACGCCGGTGCTCAATATGCCAACCAGGCCAACATCGGTTTCGGTGGTGGTCTTTCACGTGGCTCAGCCATGCAAGCTCAAGTGAAAAAGATATTCAAGCCCGAATTTCTTAACCGCCTATCATCCGTCGTGACGTTTAACGACATGGACAAGACGATGGCAGAAAAAATTCTGACAAAGAAGTTAAACGAACTGCGTGAGAAAGTAGAAGCCCGTGGTATTAAATTGATTATCAACGAAGAGGTGTTTGCTCAACTTCTTAGTGAAGGATTCAGCAAAGAATATGGCGCAAGAGAGATGGATCGCGTGATTGGCAGCCGTCTGAAGCCCCTTCTGATGCGTGAGATATTATACGGAAAACTCCGTCATGGTGGAACCGCAGAAATCATAAAGACAAGCGATGGTATTCAAATTAAGTAATGAACTCATATTTCCGAACCCACATTATGGTGAAGAGGACGGTCTATTAGCTATCGGCGGTGATCTATGTGTAGATCGTCTGCTACTGGCATATAGCCATGGAATATTCCCCTGGTATTCTTTTGACTTTGGAGAGCCACGATGGTATTGTCCACTAAACCGTTTCGTGATATTCCCTAAAGAGATTCACATTTCCCACTCAATGCGTACGTTGATTAACAAAAGGCAGTACCGCATAAGTATTGGTGAAGCTTTTGACGGAGTTCTCCGAGGCTGTCAGACAGTAAACAACCGCGACAAGATACCAGGTGCATGGTTAGGCCCTAACATTATCGAAGCCTATACACGTCTGCACATCTTAGGTTTCGCCACAAGCGTTGAAGTATGGGATGGCGACACCCTAGTAGGAGGTCTATATGGCGTTATGATTAATAATTGCTTTATTGGGGAGAGCATGTTCTCGCTTGTGCCCAGTGCCAGCAAACTGGCTCTGATACATTTAGCCCACCTCTATGAACCGCTTGAAAACTCATTTATTGACTGCCAGTTTGAGACCCCTCACCTGAAAAGCATGGGAGGCAGGTATATCAGCTATGAGGAGTATATGAACATACTTAAAGGGGAAAATTAGAAAAAATTCATTAATTATTTGGATAATCGTTTTAAAATAATTAATTTTGTGGTAATGAAAGACGAGAAGACAAAGAGACGAGAAGACGAGAAGACAAAACCAACGAAAATTATTAATCACAAAAAACATACTACTATGAAAGCAAAGACATTTGAAGCTTCCGAACTGCTGATTAACAATGACGGTTCGGTATTTCACCTTCATCTTCGCCCAGAACAGCTGGCAGACAAGGTGATATTGTGTGGTGACCCTGGACGTGTTACGACTATCGCCAATCATTTTGATGAACATGAGTGTGAGGTAGAAAGCCGGGAATTCCATACTATAACCGGCTATTATAAAGGCAAACGCATCACTGTGACATCAACCGGTATCGGCTGTGACAACTGCGACATCGTTGTAAATGAGCTTGATGCTCTGAAAAACATTGATTTTGAGACCCGTCAGGAGAAACCAATTCTGACAAGTATGGAAATCGTTCGTATCGGCACATGTGGTGGCTTACAACCAAACTGTCCGACGGGCACGTTCATTCTCTCAGAGAAAAGCATCGGTTTCGACGGTCTTCTGAACTTCTACGCCGGCCGGAACGATGTTTGTGATTTGGCCTTTGAAGAAGCGTTCAAAAAACACATGAACTGGAATCCTCAGCTGTGTGCTCCTTATGTAATTGACAACAACAAAGAATTGATTGACAGGCTTTACGACCCCACTAAAGGCATGGTAAAGGGTGTGACAATTGCATGTGGCGGTTTCTTTGGTCCTCAGGGCCGTGAGCTTCGCATTCCTTTGGCAGACCCTGAACAAAACTCAAAGGTTGAGTCATTTGAATATGAAGGTCATAAAATCACAAACTTCGAGATGGAGTCGTCAGCCATTGCCGGCTTAAGCGCCCTGCTTGGTCATAAGGCAGTGACCGTTTGTATGGTTATAGCCAACCGCGTTGCCAAGGTTGCCAACACTGGATATAAAAATCAGATAGACGATCTGATTAAGATTGTGTTGGACAAGATTTAGAAGATATTTTTAGTTGTTAGTTCATTAACGCAACAAATGGATCGTACAGAAACGATATGTGCTGTATCGACTGCCAAAGGCGGTGCGATAGGAATTGTACGTGTGTCCGGTTCATCGAGTATAGAGATTTGTGATAAGGTGTTTCGTCCTCAAAAAGGCATGAAGCATCTGTATGATTATCCTGACCGCCGTGCCATTTACGGAATGGTGGTGTCTCCAGAAGATGACGATGAGCTGATTGACGAGGTTATTATTATTTGGTATCGTGGTCCTCACAGCTACACAGGCGAGGACAGTGTTGAGATCATGTGCCACGGCTCTTCGTATATTTTGGAGAAGGTGACAAGCGTGCTGATATCCTTCGGTAGCCGTCTTGCCCGTCCCGGTGAATACACCCAGCGGGCGTTTTTGAACGGTAAGATGGACTTGAGCCAGGCCGAGGCTGTAGCAGACTTGATTTCCTCTTCCACCGCAGCTACACACCGTTTGGCCCTAAGCCAGATGCGCGGCGGTTTCAGCCGTGAGCTCCGCATTCTTCGTGACAAGCTACTTCACCTAACGAGCCTGATGGAACTGGAGCTGGACTTTAGCGAAGAGGATTTGGAATTTGCAGACCGTAAGGAGCTTAAGCAACTAAGTAGTGAGATAGAATCGACCATAAGTCATTTAGTTGATTCATTTAAAGTTGGTAATGCCCTGAAAAACGGTGTTCCCGTTGCAATAATTGGTGAGACGAACGTTGGAAAGAGTACATTGCTGAATCAATTACTTCATGAGGACCGCGCCATCGTGAGCGACATTCACGGTACCACCCGCGACACAATTGAAGACACCATCAACATAGAAGGCACCTTGTTCCGTTTTATCGACACAGCCGGCATTCGTGAGACTACTGACACGATAGAGGGGATGGGCATAGACCGTACATTTCAGAAGATTGACGATTCTCAGATTGTGCTTTGGGTGACTGATGCCACAGACATGCAATCCACTTTTGAGGGCACCTCCAAGCAACTGATGCCCCATTTAGGCGACAAAACGCTGATTGTCGTTGTGAACAAATGCGACCTGATTGACGACACTGACTTGTATTCCGTTTTCTCTGATTTATATGAGCATACAGGCATCAACCCAGATGAGACGGTGCTAGTAAGCGCCAAAAACGGAACAAATATCAGTGCTTTGGAATCCAAGCTTTTGGATTACACGAATCTTGTTTCCTCTTCAGAAGGAGACGTAATAGTGACCAACCTCCGCCATGTTGAGGCTTTGAAGTCAGCACTTGTTTCGCTTCGTGCTGCCCGCAGCACAATGGAAAGCGGCTACAGCACCGATTTGGTGGCAGAAGACTTACGGATGTGCCTGAATGCGCTTGGTGAGATTATCGGGGAAGTGACTACAGATGAAGTATTAGGAAACATCTTCAAGCATTTCTGCGTGGGCAAATGATTGGTTTCCAATAGTTTATAAAAATGCTATTCACATAAAATCAAGTATTTCCTTGATTCCCTTTTGGCCATCTGCGCTCGACCATTGTCGCTTAGTATATACGAAAGGGCAAACATTAGTTGTTTCTTGATTAAATACAATAATTTGAATAATCCGCCATCAGGTGATGAAGAATGATGCCGTAGGCATCGAGCAATGTCACCCTGTCGATTATCCTATGTTACTGTGCATCCTCAGCTATTGAGCAGCGTCGCTTGCAGCGCCGGTTGCACTTCTTTGCGGATAATCATTTTGTAAAATATCGCGTTTCAAAAGTCAGATTATTGTAAAATAACGCATTTGAAAACCAAAATCTTATGAAGCGGGCCGACACCCCAATCAGGTGCCAGCCCTCTCTTTGTCATGTTGTTGGTTATCGGATGGTGATCCACACAGCCTCGCCACGGTCCTCGGGTTATCGCAAACTTGGGTGGTACTCTCCATGTCAAGAGCGAAAGGCTGACCTTTATATCGTACAATTAGCTGAGTGAGGATCTGCTGGCTAAAACCTTTGCCTCGCAGTTCCTCTCGCACGGCAAAGTACCAGAACCAGTTGAATGACTTACGTGGATAGACGATGGTGAAGCCGACGAACGCTTCCCCATCGTAATGTGCAGTAAAGTCCAGAGGCATTTCCCCAACGAGTCGCATCAAATCATCCCATGGGATTTGCTCGTCTTCTGGGAATGCCGTTTCATAGAGCTGCATTATCTTTTGACCTTCGGTCTTCTTCTGTCGCGACTCGGCATAGCCCAAGCAAGCTTGGCTCTGCTCTCGCTGCTCCATCAGTTCATCAGCATTGGCTGCGTTTATCTGTTTGGTATTCATTGTTTGATGTCTATTCCTGCGCGATGGGCTTGTGCCATCTGCTGGTTTCTTGGTATGTTATACAATCTGCCGTCCTTGCGGAAATGCGCTCCTGTCTGCTTGAAGTGGAACGGAACATTTGACTTGATGCATTGCTCACGGATGTTTAGCACCCAAGCATAATCACAGACACGGGCATCTCGGCCAGACTCTCCACCAACTGTCACTTGCTCACACCAGGAGCCAAGTCCGTCGTGGAAATCAATAGCCCCCAGCAATGGTTCACAGATGATGGATTTATGGCGAATGGGTAGTTCACGGTAAAGTGGCAAACGTTCATCTACTCGCCGCTGATTCTCCATCGTACAGCAGATGGTGACATTTTCATAGCCATTGCCCCAGTCATTTGGCAGACATTGGGCAATACGCTCTGGCCTTTTGTAATCATGAAGAAATGAAGGTCACTCCTACGATGAATCATCAGCCATGCGTCTTCGCGCCAAGCGTCGGCTTCCTCGATGAAGAAATCTGAAGTGAAGCATGTCCACATGAGCGAGCCGGATGGGACCTTCCAGTTCCCCTGTCGGTCTCGACGTATGGGGAGATTGAAGCTGGCAGTCTTCGTCACGATATTGGAGTCTTTCTCAAACTCCGCATCACGTCGATACACATAGCAGTGCAGACAGCCCTCGCTCTTCTTATGGCAGCCATGCCACAGATTCCACATTTCACCCATGCTTCTTGTATTTGGCTTTTACTATCTCGTATGAATTACGTGTCAATTCCCGAAGAATGTCATCTGGGGCAGTATTTACATCAATGCCAATCCAGTACTTGGGCGATTCATTGTA
>JAEEOB010000110.1 GCA_016284045.1 Bacteroidaceae bacterium | reverse complement strand
TTCAGCCACCGCGTCGGCAACTTCACGCTCCAGACGGGCACCGTTGTCTATCACGTCAATCATCTGCTCATATACTGCCTTCGGCAGATATTTGTACATTTTCTCACGGTTGAATACCTTCTTCCCGAAATAAGATGATGGTCTCTCACTAGGTGTTTTTACGTCGAGCGGCTTCTTCTTGAATGCCTCGCCGACAACCTGAAATCTTAATGCTTCCATAATTTTTTTATTTAAAAGTTTTGAGGAATTTTTTATTGGATTTTCTGTTTTTTTTCTAGGCTTACTATGCTAACTAGTTTTTCTAGGCTAACTAGTTTTTCTAGGCTTTCTTTAGCTCCATTTTTCAATTCTGTGCAACGCCTCCTCGGTGTGGTCGTGGCTGCCGAATGCGGTGAACCGCACATAGCCTTCGCCGCTCGGACCAAAGCCGGCACCCGGTGTACACACCACATGGGCACCGTAGAGCAGATCCTGGAAGAATTTCCATGAGTCTGTGCCTGAAGGAGTCTGCATCCAGATGTAAGGGGCGTTCTCGCCACCGAATGCCTGATAACCGAGTTTTCTGAGTGTCGACAACATCAGGCGGGCGTTAGCCATATAGTAATTGATGGTCTCTCTCACCTGCTTCTTTCCTTCAGGGCTGTAGATGGCCTCGGCAGCACGTTGGGAGATATAGCTGGTGCCGTTGAATTTCGTACACTGACGACGGTTCCAAAGTGCGTTGAGCTGGATGCGGTCGCCGTTCATTGTCGAGGCTGTCACCTCTTTCGGCACAACCGTATATCCGCAGCGCACACCCGTGAAACCGGCAGTCTTGGAATAGGAGTGGAACTCGATGGCACATTTCTTTGCTCCTTTGATTTCGTAGATGCTGTGCGGGATGTCGGGGTCGTTGATATATGCCTCGTAGGCGGCATCGTAGAAAATGAGCGTGTCGGTCTGCAGCGCGTAATCCACCCATTTCTTCAGCTCCTCTTTCGTGATGACAGTCCCTGTAGGGTTGTTCGGATAGCAGAGGTAAATCACATCCATCTGGCGGTCCAGAGGTATCTGAGGAACAAAACCATTTGCTGCCGTGCAGGGCATATACACCACGTTCGACCAGCCTCCGTCTGTCATCTCACCTGCTCTGCCTGCCATCACGTTGGAGTCGATATAGACGGGGTAGATGGGGTCGGTCACGCCGATGACGTTGTCGCGGCTGATAAGCTCCTGGATATTGCCGGTGTCGGATTTTGCTCCGTCGTTCACGAATATCTCGTCGAGGTCGAAGTGAATGCCGCGTGGTGCAAAGTCGTTCTTCAGGATGGCGTAGCGCAGGAAGTCATAACCATGCTCGGGTCCGTAGCCGCGGAAACTTGACTGAACCGCCATCTCGTCAGTGGCTTTGTGCATCGCCTCAATCACAGCGGGGCAGAGCGGACGTGTCACATCACCGATACCCAGCGTGATGACTTCCGTCTTTGGGTGGGTCACCTTGAAGGCGTTCACCTTCTTTGCGATGTCTGCGAACAGGTAGTTGTTCGGCAGTTTCAGGAATTGTTCGTTTACTTTTGTCATATTGGGGTTAGGGTTTTGGTTTTGGGTGGATTCAAGGCATTCCTAGGTTTTCCTATGTTTTCCTAGGGTTACTAGGAAAACTAGCCCCCCTAGTCAAACCAACTAAATACTAAATACAAATCTCTCCATCGAACACGAAAGCAGCAGGCCCGGTCATATACACATGATTGTCGGCTTCCCGCCATTCGATGCTCAGCATGCCGCCGTCCATTATAATGTCCGACTTTCTGCCGCTCCTGCCGGCAAGGGCGGCTGCAACGGCAGTGGCGCAGGCTCCTGTGCCGCAAGCCTGGGTGATGCCGCTGCCCCGTTCCCACACGCGGGTGCGTATGTGCCCGTCTGCTTCCACATGGGCAAATTCGATGTTGCAGCGTTGCGGAAATGCGGGATGTCGTTCAAGCAACGGACCTCTCGTGCTCACCTTATCAACGTTGTCGGTGAAGACCACATAATGGGGGTTGCCCATCGACACGAAGATGCCTTCGTCGAGTCCGCCACGGGGGTCGAACTGCTCCGTGCAGTCCAGAACGGGCTCCAGCATATCCACCGTCGCGCTCTCTACCATATTCTCTTTCAGGTGCAGCCAGATGGTCTTGATGCCCGACAGCGTATGGAGACGTATTTCTGTCTTCGTGGTCAGTCCCCGCTCATAGAGGTATTTGCCGATGCAGCGGCTTGCGTTGCCGCACATCAGTGCCTCACTTCCGTCGGCGTTGAATATCCGCATGGAGAAATCTGCTTCAGCCACCGGTGATGAGCCAATCAGCACCAGCCCGTCACTCCCGATGCCCTTGTGGCGGTCGCTCCAGGCTATGGCGGCAGCCGACGGGTCAGGAATATCGTGGAGCATCGTGTTTACGTAGATGTAGTCGTTGCCGGCTCCATGCATTTTTGTGAATGGTATCGTTTGCATTACTAATTTTTTCTGAAGTGAAAATGGGAGTTGATTTTTCAAATAGGAGTTAATTCCTTCGGAATGGGAGTTAATTCTATGAATGGGAGTTAAATTCCTTTGGAATTGGGAGTTAACGAGCTTGCGGCTCGTGGAATTGTAAATCGTAAATTACGACAAAAATTGGTTTACTTTTTTCGCTGTCTGAATACCGCTTGCCATCGCACGGACCACAAGCGATGCGCCGTTTGCCGCGTCACCGCACACAAACACGTTTGCTGCATATTGCGGATGCTCTGGCTTCAGGAAACCCATGGCGAGCAACACCAGTTCTGCTTTAATGATTTCAGGATTGCCTTTCGGTACCATGATTGGCCTGCCGCCGTCGGGATTGGGTTCCCAGTCGATTTCCTGAACACGCACACCGGTCAGTTTTCCGTCTTTGCCAAGGAATTCCAGCGTGTTGATGTTCCAACGGCGCACACAGCCTTCCTCATGACTTGAGGTGGTCTTCAGCGTGCGGGGGTAGTTGGGCCATGGGTTCATCGGGTCAACCGGACCATCCACAGGTTTTGGCATAATCTCGATTTGCGTGACGCTATGACAGCCCTGGCGATGGGAGGTGCCGATGCAGTCGCTGCCTGTGTCGCCGCCGCCAATCACGAGCACATCCTTCCCTTTGGCTGTGATGCGCTCCGCCTTGCTGAACTCCATGCCTGCAAGCACACGGTTCTGCTGCGACAGCAGCTCAAGGGCGAAATGCACCCCTTTCAGCTCTCGTCCGGGAACTTTCAGGTCGCGGGCGGTGGGTGTGCCGGTTGAGATGATCACGGCATCGTACTGGCTGGCGAACGCCTCGTCGCACACCACCTCTTTGCCATAGCAGAACTGAATTCCTTCTGTTTCCAACACCTTCAACCGCCGGTCGATGATGGTTTTATTGAGTTTGAAGTTTGGAATTCCATAACGGAGCAGACCGCCAGCCGACTCGTTCTTCTCCATCACCGTCACCGCATACCCCATCTGGTTGAGGGCGTTGGCGGCTGCAAGTCCTGCAGGACCGGCACCGATGACAGCCACACGCTTGCCGTTGCGCACAGGCTCATGTATGCTGATGAATCCCTCCCGGAAAGCTGCCTCAGCGATAGAACATTCGTTTTCGCGGTTTGTCGTCGGCTCATGCTCTGTGAGATTCAGCACGCAGGCTTTCTCGCACAGTGCCGGACAAATTCTGCCCGTGAACTCAGGAAACGGATTCGTGGTGTTCAGCAGTCGGTAAGCCAGCTCCCAGTCACCATGATACAGGGCATCGTTCCATTCGGGTGCTTTGTTGCCCAGCGGACAAGCCCAGTGGCAGAACGGCACGCCGCAGTCCATGCAGCGGCTCGCCTGTAGTTTGCGCTCGCGCATGTTGAGCGTTTGCTCCACCTCTCCGAAATCGTGAATACGGTCGTGAACCGGACGGTAGCCTGCCTCCTGGCGGTGTATCTCTAAAAATGCTCTCGGATTTCCCATTATTTTAGTTTAAAGTTTATAGTTTAAAGTTTATAGTTTAAAGTTTATAGTTTAAAGTTTATAGTTTAAAGTTTATAGTTTATAGTGATTTACTTCAACTATATAGATTTTTTGTAATTCACTTTAAACTGCAACTAAATATTCAAATAATCCAAATTATTAAAAAATCGTAAATCGTAAATATATAAATCATAAATATTTAGAATTCTCGCTGCATATCTGCAATCTTGTCACGCAGTTTCTTCATCTGCTCTTCCTGCAGCACGCGCTTGTACTCAATCGGCACCACTTGCACGAAATCTTCCACATGGCGGTGCCAATCGTCGAGCAGACGGCCTGCGAGCGGAGAACCGGTGTGGAGATAATGCTGTCGGATGAGTTCAAGCAGTTCCTTTCGGCTGCTGCTGTCTTCCACGAGGTTAATCTCCACCATGTCCATGTTGCAGAAATAGTCGAAGTTGTGGTTCCGGTCATACACGTATGCCACACCGCCCGACATGCCGGCTGCAAAGTTGCGTCCTGTCTCGCCGAGCACCACCACGCGTCCGCCGGTCATATATTCGCAGCAGTGGTCGCCCGCACCTTCCACCACAGCTATCGCGCCTGAGTTGCGCACGGCAAACCGTTCGCCCACCTTACCGTTGATATACAGCTCACCTGATGTGGCGCCGTATAGTCCTGTGTTGCCGGCGATGATGTTATCCTCTGCGGCGAAGTTGCTGCGGGTGGGAGGCAGGATGGCGATACGTCCGCCGCTCAGTCCCTTGGCGAAATAGTCGTTTGTCTCACCCTCCAGCTTGAAACTGATGCCGTGGGAGAGGAATGCACCGAATGACTGTCCGGCAGACCCTTTGAACTTCACGTTGATGGTGTCGTCCGGCAGTCCCGTAAGTCCGTAGCGTTTGGCAATCACGCCCGACAGCATGGTGCCGACGGCACGGTCGGTATTCTTGATGGCATAGTCGAGGCTGATTTCCTCTTTTTGCTGGATTGCACGCTGTGCGGCGCTTATCATCTGCTGGTCGAGCACCGTTCCCTGCATACCGAGCGGGATGTTTGGTTTGCTCACGTCACCGGTGAAATGCAGCTTACCCTCTTCTTTATGCAGCAGCCGGCTGAAGTCGAGCGGCGATGCACTGGTCTCTATAAGGTCGGTGCGGCCGATGATGTTGTCGAGCGACTTGAATCCCAGTTCTGCTAGGTATTCGCGTACTTCCTCTGCCAGAAACGTGAAGTAATTTACTAAATATTCGTACCGCCCGATGAAATGTTTGCGCAGCTCAGGATTTTGTGTGGCAACACCCATCGGGCAGGTGTTTAGGTTACATTTGCGCATCATCACGCAGCCTAACACAATCAGGGCGGAGGTGCCGAATCCGAATTCCTCTGCGCCAAGCAGTGCCATCAGCACGATGTCGCGGCCGGTCTTGATTTGGCCGTCAACCTGTAGGCGGACATTGCTGCGTAGTCCGTTGCGCACGAGAGTCTGCTGTGTCTCTGCCAGACCGATCTCAGGGGAGATGCCTGCAAACCGCATGCTCGATGCGGGGGATGCGCCTGTGCCGCCTTCAGCTCCGGAAATCACGATGAGGTCGGCTTTCGCTTTTGCCACACCGGCGGCGATGGTGCCCACACCGCTCTCAGCAACGAGTTTCACGGATACGGCAGCACTCGGATTCACGTTTTTCAGGTCGAAGATGAGCTGTGCCAGGTCCTCGATGCTGTATATGTCGTGGTGGGGAGGAGGTGAGATGAGCGAGATGCCCGGGATGCTGTGACGCGTCTTGGCGATGACTTCATTGACTTTGAAACCGGGCAGCTGACCGCCTTCACCGGGTTTTGCGCCCTGTGCCACCTTAATCTGTATCTCTTCGGCGTTGACCAGATATTCCGTGGTCACGCCGAACCGTCCGCTTGCCACCTGTTTCGTCTTGCTGTTTAGGCTGATGCCGTCCTGCTCCGAATGGAAGCGCTGGGAGTCCTCACCGCCTTCGCCTGTGTTGGAGCGTCCGCCGATTTTGTTCATCGCCAGGCAGATGGCTTCGTGGGCTTCCTTGCTCAGCGCACCGAACGACATGGCGCCTGCCACGAAATGCCGCACGATTTTCTCCACCGGTTCCACCTCGTCGATGGAAATCGGCTGCCGTTTCCAGCCGAGGAAGTCGCGGATGAATATCGGTGACTCTTTTTCATCGACTAGTTTCGTGAACGCTTTGAATTTCGTGTAACTGCCAGTGCGGGTAGCCATTTGCAGCGTGGCGATGGTCTCGGGGTTCCATGCGTGACGGATGCCGTCCCGGCGCCAGTGGAACTGTCCGAGATTGGGAAGGAAGGAGAGGCTTGCGTTTTCCTGCTTGTAGGCGGCAGCGTGGAAGGCGATGGCATCGGCTGCGATTTTCTCTATGCCGATACCGCCCACCGTACTGACATCCGTGCCGAAATAAGTTTTCAGCAGGCTCTCGCTCAGTCCGATGCTCTCGAATATCTTCGCGCCGCGATAGCTGCGGATGGTGGAGATGCCCATCTTAGCCATGATTTTAAACAGCCCTTTCTTCACAGCTTTGATATAGTTCGTCTCTGCGGTGGCATACTCTTCCTGGATTTTATGACGTTTCACCAGGTCGTCCAGCACAGCGAAGGTCATATAAGGACACAGGGCGGATGCACCGTAGCCCAGCAGCAGGGCTGCGTGCATCGTCTCCCTGATCTCGCCCGACTCCACTATCAATGCCGTCTGCACGCGCTTGCCCACGGATATCAGATAGTGATGAACGGCACTTACTGCCAGCAGGCTCGGGATGGCCACGTGGGTGGCATCCACGTCACGGTCGCTGAGGATGATGTAGTTGTAACCGTCGTCAACCGAGTGCTCAGCGTCTTTGCAAAGCTTGTCGAGCGCTTCGCGCAGTCCGTCTCCTTTTTTCGACCCGTCGAACAACATGGGCAGCTTGATGGTGTTAAATCCTTTATAGCGGATATTGCATAAGATGTCTAACTGGGTGTTGGTCAGGATGGGGTGGGGCAGACGCACCATCTTGCAGTTTGTTGCGTCAGGGCTCAGGATCCCGCTGCCAACACGGCCGATATATTCCGTCAGACTCATCACCAGCTCTTCGCGGATGGAGTCGATGGCGGGGTTCGTCACCTGGGCGAACTGCTGGCGGAAATAGTTGAAGAATATCTGTGGTTTCTCCGAAAGTACGGCAAGCGGAGTGTCGTTACCCATCGAGGCGGTGGGCTCCTGGCCGTTCAGCGCCATCGGGGTGATGGTGGAGGAGATGTCCTCCTCGCCGTAGCCGAACATCAGCTCTTTCTGAAGCAGGCCGCTCACGCTGTTATCCACATGTCTGCCCGATTTCAGCTTCTCCAGCTGGATACGGTTGGTGGAGAGCCACTCACGGTAGGGATGCTCCGATGCCAGCCCCTGTTTGATTTCGCCGTCGTAGTAAATCTTGCCTTCCTGCGTGTCGATCAAGAGGATTTTTCCCGGTTGCAGACGTCCTTTCTCTGCGATTTCCGTCGGGTCGAAGTCCATCACGCCCACCTCCGACGCCACAATCATCGTGTCGTTCTTTGTGATGGTGTAACGTGCCGGACGCAGACCGTTGCGGTCGAGCATTCCACCGGCAAAGCGGCCGTCGGAGAACAGCAGGGCAGCCGGACCGTCCCACGGCTCCATCAGGATGGAGTGATATTCGTAGAATGCTTTCAGATCCTCACTTATCGGATTCTTGTCGTTGAACGACTCAGGCACGAGCACTGCCATCGCATGAGGGAGCGACAGTCCGGACATCACGAAGAACTCCAGCACATTGTCGAGGCTGGCAGAGTCGCTCATGCCTGGCTGAACAATCGGGGAAATGGCTTTCGCATCGCCTAACGCTTCGCTCGACAGCACGCTCTCACGCGCCTGCATCCAGCCACGGTTGCCGCGGATGGTGTTGATCTCGCCGTTATGGCAAAGCAGGCGGAACGGCTGGGCTAGGCTCCAGGTCGGGAACGTGTTGGTACTGAAACGCGAGTGTACGAGTGCCAGCCCGCTCGTGAGATAAGGACTTGTCAGGTCGGGGAAGTACTGCCGCACCTGCATCGACGACAACATGCCTTTATACACGATGCTCGTGTTGCTCAATGAGCAGATGTAGAAATCGGGGTGGCTCACACGCCGTTCGATCTTTTTCCTGATTATATATAATGTCTGAGGAAACTGCGGCACCTTGTCGTCGCTCACGCCGGTGATGAACACCTGCTTGATGGAAGGCTCAGTGCTAAGTGCTGCGCTGCCCAGGCAGTCGGGGTTTGTCGGCACGTTGCGCAGGTGCATCAGCTGCAGTCCCTCGCGCTCTATCTCTTCTATCATCACTGCGAGTATCTCCTGCTGGCTTTTCTCATCCTGTGGCAGAAACACCAGCCCGGTGCCGTATTTCCCTTTCTCAGGAACAGGGATTCCCTGAAGGAGAATGAACTCATGCGGAATCTGAAGCATGATGCCGGCTCCGTCGCCGTCCTTGCCCACTTCCGCACCACGGTGGCGCATGTTCTCCAACACGCGGAGCGCATTGTCAACCAGCTCATGGCTTTTGTTGCCGTGAATATTCACAATCATACCCACGCCACAGGCGTCATGTTCATACATGGACTGGTACAGACCCTTTTCCGATTCTTGATAATTGCTTTTTACCATTATAATACTTAATAAAACTTACTGTTTGACTGAAATCGGGTGCAAAGTTACGACAAAATGTTATAAATTCCAAATTAATTATTACTTTTTTTAAATAATTATTTTAAATTATTGTCATTGTGTATAAAATATTCTGATTTTTGTGTCGAAATGATATAACTATTAATAATATTAATGTATGATATGTCAAAATGAAAGTATTTTTAATAAATATGCAACAAAAAGAAAGAAAAATTTGGTAGATTGTAAAATAATGCTTAACTTTGCACTCGAAATCGTTTCAAAGTGATATTTGTTTAGATGAGACGGTGGAATTATTAATTAAATTTTTTAAGGTATGAAAAAGATTGAAGCTATCATCCGGAAAACGAAATTCGGAGAATTGAAGGAGGCTTTGTTGCAGTCGGACATCGACTGGTTTGAGTATCACGACGTGCATGGAATCGGACAAAGCCGGCAGGAGAGAATCTACAGGGGTGTCCAGTATTCCACAGACGTGATTGAGCGGGTGGCAATCACCATCGTGTGCCGTGACGTGATTCTGGATCCCACTATCAAGGTGATTCTGAATGTGGCACACACCGGACAGGTGGGCGACGGACGTATTTTCGTGAGCGACGTCATCGACACCTGGTCGATCAGAACCGGTGAGAATGGTGACACCGTGCTTAGAGACAAAAAATAAGTGTTAATTATAAAGGAAGTAAAAAGGGAAGTTAAAAAGGAAGATTTTGTTTCTACTCGCAGGATATACATTCGTTTTCGTGGGAAATTAACTCCGAAATGTTAACTTCCTGTTTCTAAGAAATATTACTCCCGATTAAAATTTAAAAAATTATGGAAGAATTAGGATTATCATTAGATACTGTATGGATGTTGTTGGCTGCCATGTTGGTTTTCTGGATGCAGCCAGGGTTCGCCTTGTGTGAGGCGGGATTCACAAGAGGTAAAAACACGGTGAATATATTGATGAAGAACTTTGTCGATTTCATGTTCGGTTCGCTCTTGTTCTTCTTCATCGGATTCGGATTCATGTTCGGAAGCGACGGCGCGGGATTTATCGGTGCGCCAAACTGGGGTGACCTCAGTTTCTATAAAGGCAACCTGCCCGTGGAGGGATTCCTTATTTTCGAGACGGTGTTCTGTGCCACGAGTGCCACGATTGTCAGTGGTGCGATGGCGGAGCGGACGAAATTTTCGATGTATCTGGTTTACAGTGCGTTTATTTCACTGATCATCTATCCTGTGGAGGGGCACTGGACCTGGGGCGGAGGCTGGCTCTGCGACAGCAGTGCTGACTCTTGGATGATGTCGGTGTTCGGCGACACGTTCCACGACTTCGCAGGTTCTGCCATCGTGCATAGTGTGGGTGGGGTGCTTGCCTTGATTGGTGCGATGGCGCTCGGTCCCCGTATCGGCAAATATGCGAAGAACGGCAGCAGCAGGGCTATCCCGGGTCATAACCTGACGCTCGCCTCGCTCGGCGTGTTCATCCTCTGGCTGGGATGGTTCGGATTCAACCCTGGCTCACAGCTGGCTGCAAGTGGTGAGGTGAACCGCACAGCAATCTCACATGTGTTCCTCACGACTAACCTCGCTGCGGTGGCAGGCGGTGTGGCCACGATGTTCCTTACATGGCTCAAATACGGAAAGCCGTCGCTCTCGCTCACGCTCAACGGTGTGCTGGCTGGATTGGTGGGCATCACTGCCGGATGTGACCTCGTGTCGCCTGTGGGAGCTGTCATCATCGGACTTGTCTGTGGAGTCGTGCTGGTCTATGCCATCGAGTTCATCGACCACAAGCTGCATATCGACGACCCGGTGGGTGCATCCAGCGTGCATGGTGTGTGCGGAATCCTCGGCACGCTCATGACGGGTTTGCTCTCAACAAGCAACGGCGCGTTTTATGGTCATGGCTGGGGCTTCTTCGGGGCTGAGTGTTTCGGTATTCTCATCATCGATATCTGGGCAGCGGCTTGTGGTTTTGCCTTGTTCTATGGCATCAAGAAACTCCACGGACTGCGCGTAGAATCACGTGTGGAGGAGGAAGGTCTGGACATCTATGAGCATGGTGAGAGCTGTTATAACTGATATTATAGAAGACAAGATTATTTACGATTTACGATTTACGATTTACCATTTATTTAGCTATTTGGATATTTAATTATTTTATAAGACAAGAAGGTTAGAAGATAACTATTATATTTATTGTTGTAGATTAATTTAACTTTAAAAATTGTTTTTAGGTATGAAAAAGGTAAAAAGATTGGTCCTTGCAGTGTTGTTGCTCGTCGGAGCAACAGCTGCCGGGGCACAGGAGACAGAAAAAATCGAGACAACGGTTGAGGCTGACATCGTCAGCCAGTATATCTGGCGTGGCCAGGACTTGGGCGACGTGTCGCTTCAGCCAACCCTCGGTATCGGCTACAAAGGACTGAGCCTGACAGGGTGGGGCAGCATCGGGCTTTCCAACCCGGACGACACGAAGGAGTTCGACCTCACGCTTGCCTATACGGCCGGGGGATTCAACATCGGCATCACCGACTACTGGCTCAGCGAGGGACTTGACCCCAAAAGCCGTTATTTCAAGTATGACGCGCATGGCACGAACCATGTGTTTGAGGCTAACGTAGGCTATGACTTCGGACTGCTTTCCTTGCAGTGGTTCACAAACTTTGCCGGCAACGACGGGCTGACGAAGAAAGGCAAGCGGGCTTACAGCTCTTACTTCGAACTGGCTGTCCCGTTTAAGCTGGCATCAGTCGATTGGACTGCAACAGCAGGTGCGGTGCCATACGCCACCACCTATTACGGGACAAACGGATTCGCTGTGACCAATCTCTCGCTCACGGCGACGAAAGACATCAAAATCACGGATTCATTCTCCATCCCAGTTTTCGGGCAGGTGGCGGCGAATCCGCAGAGTCAGAAAGCATACCTGGTTTTCGGCCTTAAGCTGCGGCCGTAGTTTTTCCAGGATTTAAGAGGAGGGTGTGTCAAAATAGGCACATCCTCTTATTCTTTTCTCGTAATGGTGGCCTAAGATTCATTTTATCTCTATGCCACCATTTTTATGATATTGGTGTTATGTTGTGGTAAGAAGCGCCATATTGG
>JAEEOB010000109.1 GCA_016284045.1 Bacteroidaceae bacterium | reverse complement strand
AAAAGACTGGAAACCAACATTCGTTCCTTTTGCCAAAGCCAGAAAGAGGGTTGAAACCATTTTCTCACAGCTTACTGACCAATTCCTTGTCATCAGGAACTACGCTAAAGAAACAAATGGTCTGTTTGCCAGAATTATTAGCAAAGTTAGTGCGATGACAGCTTTACAATACATCAATTACATTAACAACAAACCTATAGGGAGAATTAAGTACGCACTAAATTAATTCCGCCAACGGGTTAATATTAAATTTTTCTGCAAAATTAATATAAATAGGCTCAGTTTAAGTGAGCGTATTTATATTTTATTTTTTTTCTTTATAAATATGGAGTGTAAGTTATACAATTCCTCTTTAATGATTTATTCACGACAATATTTTTATAAATCGGTGTTCATGATTGCAGAAGCAATTCCCAGTGACCAGTTTTGTCAGATCCAACCCATTGTATGAGTTTTCTCTCTCGCAAGTGCGCTATATCCCGCTGAATGGTTTTTCTGTTTACATTCAGTTTTTCCGAGAGGTATTTAGTGTTTACTGCGACATTTCGTGCGACATCATCTGCGACACCCTTTGCTATCAATTCTATGATAATTCTTTGTCTGTCAGAAAGTTTTTCTGCGACATTTTTCAGAGTAGTTTCTTTCTTTTCGTCACTATTTCCCTCTTCTGTCGTCTTAAGGAATTTATTTATATCATTACGCAAGTGCTCAATATGCAACTGCGTCATGCAATCGACAAAGATGCTGATATCTTCATTGTTTCGTGTGTCGACAAGTGCCTGAATATAAACTATCTTGTCTTCTTTGAGCACTCTCACGGGCAATAAGTCGTATTCCATTTGCAGCAAGTTCATCAGCAAACGGCTGGTACGCCCATTGCCGTCTGCCCATGGATGAATTGTCACCAATTCGTAGTGAGCCCAAAAACTGAGGTGATAGAGAGCGCAGGGATCTGTTTTGTCAACTGATATGCGTCGTTTGTTCAGTTCTTCGCAAAAAACGGCAAGACGTGACGGCACTTTCTGGTACGACATATACGATGGCCCTCCAAGTCCCGCACTTACATTCAATTTGCGCAACTCACCTCGGGCAGCCGAAAAACTTCCAATCATGGTGTTATACTCGCTGCCGGTATGGCTCATTACTTTTGCAGCCAACGAAATAAGCCAATCTACAGTAATAGGCTCGTGTCGCTGAATCCATTTCATCCCATATTCGTATGCGGCCTTGAGATCAAGGTTCATCATCTGCTCCTGTATTGTGCGTTTGCTGCTGGTGATACCTTCATCGAAGAGGAGTTGTGCCTCCACCTCAGTCACGGTGCTGCCTTCGATGGCTGTGGAATGAGCAATAATGGAATAGATATAGAATTTCTGGAAGTCTATCTGCTCAGAAATGCCTAAATCCCTATATTGATTCAGCAATTTAATCAGTGTTTCTTCTTTTACTTTCTTTGCCATAGAGTTCGGATTATAGGGTAGGTTAGGGTGGTGAGATTTAGTGCTGGTGTTAAAATCTCTTGTCTTCGCAAAGTTACAATATTTAATTCATAATTCAAAATTAGTTGAGAGTTTTTAGTAGCTGGTGGTTTTGCCGCGCTTCGCACGGATTACTGCGGTCAGGATGATTGCACCCCCAAGCTGATAATAGTTGTTAGTTTTTAGTTATTAGTAGTTGTTATTGACCATTTGGAACTATGATCAGGGCAAAGATGAAATGGTGCTATTCGGAGTCCAATGGGGTTGCAAAGAAATAAAAGCAGTTGGTCCCATTTCAAACTCAAGCAGCCCTCCGTTTATAATCATATCGTTTGTGAGATGGTAATTAGTGTAAGGCTGTCCGTTGAAACGCATTGACTGGATGTAAATGTTATCTTCGCTTAGGTTATTCGCCCGAATTTCAAATGTTTTGCCGTTGAAGAGATGAATTTTCGCATAGGGGAATAGGGGTGCTCCAATGATATAGTCAGGACTTCCCGGACAAACCGGATAGAATCCCAACGATGAGAACACATACCATGCCGACATCTGACCTGCATCCTCGTTGCCAGGCAATCCACCAGGTCCGTTATTATATTCATTACGGAGAATATTATGCACTTCTTTTTGCGTTTTTTGTGGTACGCCGGCATATACATACATATATGCAACCTGGTGGCATGGCTCGTTGCCATGCCAGTACAGTTTCTGAGAGAACATGGAGTCAAGACGTGCCAAGTAACGGTTTCTGCCACCCAAAAGTCCAATTAAGCCGTCCGGGTCGTGAGGAACATACCAAGTGTAGTGACATGGAGCACCTTCTGTGATATAGTTTTGCAGGGAAAAAGGGGAGAAATCCTTTGCGAATTTCTTGTTCTTATAACGGCCTTGAGCATAACCGGTCTTTGGGTTGATCACATTCCGGTAATTACCACTTCGCTTTATCAGCATTTTGTAGTCCTTTTTTTTATTCAAAGCCAATGCCATCTGCGACAGGCACCAGTCATCGTAAGCATATTCTAGGGTGCGGGACACTTGCTCAGCCTTGTGATACGCATCGTTTACATTATCCTCCAGAGGAATATAGCCAAAATTCATGTAACTCTTTAAAGCCCGCCGTCCGTGACCATCACGATATTCCTGCTCTGACTGAGGGATTTCAAATGCGTTCTTTCTCATTCCCTCGTAAGCTTTCTGAATGTCAAAATTCCTCACACCTTTTATGTAGGCATCAGTGATGGCAGACAGCGCATGGTCGCCAATCATCGCGCAGGTGTAGCTGTTCCAGCAAGGGAAGATAGGAATCCAACCACCTTCACTATACATATCAACCAGACTTTGAATCATCTGGCCATTCTTTTCAGGGCTAATTATGTTCAGCAGCGGATGGAGAGCCCGGTAGGTGTCCCAAAGGCTAAAATCGGTATAATACGGATGTTTGCTCTTAACCAACGTCGTGGATGTTTGGCTGCCGTTGTCGAACCGGGGGCGTCGGCCGTCCATATCGCTTATGCATCGTGGAAGAAGAGAAGCATGCCATAAGGCCGTATAAAATATCTCCTTGTCCTTCTGGTTCCAGGAGTCAATCTCTATCAAGCCCAGTTGGCGATTCCAGTCGTTTGTTGTTTCAGTGAGGGTGCGATTGAAATCCCAATGTGGAATCTCTGCGTCCATGTTCTGGCGGGCTCCATTCAGGTCGCAAAACGAAGAAGAGGCTTTAACCACAAGCGTGTCGTTTTCTGAAACCTCAAACGCAAACCACCCCCCTTGTTTAAACTCTCCGCAATCTACAGGTGTTTTCGGAAACTGAACGATAAACCAACTGGAAAACCCGGCGCTTTCTCCCTTTCCTTGATAAATCTTATGGACTGGATTCTGTCCATATATACAGTTGCGGGTTTTGTCAAATTTTACCGTTCCTTGTCTTTCGTCGCTGTTTGAGCTTACTACAATATAAGCTCTGCCTTGCTCTTTGTAGGTGAAACGGAATATGGCAGTACGGGAACGTCCAGTCATCTCGGCTCGAATGTGTTCCTCTTCAAGCATCACTGAGTAGTAGTTAGCTTGAGCTATTTCATTGGAATGGGTGAAGTGGGTGCATATTTTGTCTTCAGACGTGCGAAGATTTCCAAATTGCGGGGTTATGGTCATAGAACCATAGTCTTGTGTGCAACCTCCATTAATCCAATGAGAATTGCGGAAACCCAGGAAAATGTTATCTTCATAATAATAAGGCGCAACACATTTCTTCTCACTCTGTCGGGTCTGTGGAGTCCAGAAGTTCATACCATTCGGGACAGTAACGGCTGGAATGGTCTGGCCCATCTCTTCACTACCTTTTCCATACCTGCCTGTGCCACTTGTTGTGCTGTGGGCTGTACCAATCAAGGGATTCACATATCTTACCAAATTGTCTTGAACAAAGTGTTCTTGACTGAAAGCAACAGATATGGCAGACATTAATAAGAGGATATATAATATGTGTTTCATCATGATTTTTCTTTTTTACTGTTGCTTAAGTTTCGGAAATAAAAGGGAGTTAATCCTTCGTATGGGAGTTGAAATTTCATTTGGGAGTTAATTCGAATGGAAAGAGATTTTGTTTGTCTGGTTGTTTGGTTTTGAGGGTACTGTGAATTAGTTGTAGTATTGTATTTTCATGTAAAGGCAAAGATACTGATTTTTTATTGAAAATAATGATTCTGGGTGTGATTTTTTTAAAAGATAGTGGTCGCTTCGCTCAAAATGTCTAAAAAATAGTTTTTACTTTGACAACCGTCTTTGGGTATCGAGCCCTTTTGTTTAGTTTTTAGTTCTTAGTTTTTAGTTTTTAGAAGCATGCGGATTTCTTTTTCAACCGTCTTCGAGTATCGAGCTATCTTTTTTAGTTTTTAGTTTTTAGAAGCATGCGGATTTCTTTTTCAACCGTCTTCGGGCATTGAGCCCTCGACGGTTGACGCTGACGAGACGTCCACGTCCCCAGGCGATGTCCTATTGGGCTTCATTTGAAAAAGAATTATGGGATTTTAGATTTTTGGGGTTTAGTTTTTGGTTTTTGGGGGTGTTGTAACGTGGGTGAAATTAAATGAAACGGGAGGGTTTTTGTATGAGATGGAAAATGATTAAATTTGCATGCTTTTACTTTGCAACTTTTACTTTGCGTAAATTTGCATGCTTTTACTTGGATATTATTAAACAGAAAAAAGTTTTTTTGATATGAAACGACTGCTCTTAATGGCCATTTTTATTATGGTCGGATTATTGCCGGTGTGTGGTGCAACAAGTAAGATTTATGCTGACTTCAGCCATGTGAGTCTGTCCAGCGAAGTGCGCTGGGATGTTTCGACAAAGACGATGAGTTGGACGCGGCAGTGGAGTAACCAGATTCGTGGCCTTGGTCTGCCTACCGGCGACTTGATGGATTATGAGAAGATCGTTGTGGAATGTGCTGACCTGAAGGCCCAGAGTTTCCGCATCCTGATTTATAAGGGGGATGTGAACAAAACGTTGGTTGTGAACCATGAGGGTAAGACGGAGCTGATATTGCCTGACCTCGTTGAGGCCGGGACACTGACGGAGGAAGACCTGCAGGACGTGACGGAGGTGGTGCTGTCGGGCGGAAACCAGGATGCGACAGGTTCTGTGCGAATCCTCAGTCTTTATATGGAGACCTACGATGACGCAACACCCCGTCTGAAAGACCCGAAGCTCAGCTTCAGCAGCACCCAGGTGCGGGGCATCCCCGGCGAGCCGGTGTCTGCGCCCAACCTCGTCAATCCGTATGGTGTGAGTCCGGTGACCTATTCGTCAGTGAGCACCCCCGAGGGCTTTGCCACGGTTGACGCCACTACCGGCGCGCTGACGACAGGGACGTGCGAGGGGACAGTCACCGTGACTGCCTCTTTTGCCGGCAATGAGACATATAAAGCGTCGGAAGCATCGTACACAGTTGTGGTTAAAGAACTGTTTGATATAGCCGACGGTCATTGGGTGGGCACATGGGCCACCGCTCCGATGGTGTCCGGCTCCAACAACAACCCGCCTTCGCCCGGATTGGCCGGCAACTCGCTCCGTCAGATTGTGCAGGTGAGTGTAGGCGGCGACATGGTGCGGCTGAAGCTCAGCAATCATTTCGGTGATTCGCCTGTAGAGATAAAAGCCGTGGAACTGTCGGCAGCTCTGACGTCAGGCAGCAGTGCGGATGTGGATGAGAACACTACGGTCACGCTCACGTTCGACGGCTACAGCAATGTGACTATCCCAGCCGGCGAGATGGTGGTGAGTGATGCCGTGCAGTTCCCGATAGAAGCTCGTGGCAACGTTGCCATCACGATCCACTACGGTCAGGCCTCTTCCACGACCGTTTGCGGTCATCCCGGCTCCCGCACGACCAGCTATCTGAAATCGGGCAGCACCACCGACTTCAGCGGTGCTTCGACCACCGACCACTGGTATCATGTGCTTGCGCTCGAGGTGGCAGCCCCTGAGGAGTGGGGATGTGTGGCAGTGCTGGGCAACAGCATCACCGACGGCCGCGGTTCCACGACGAATAAACAGGACCGCTGGACCGATGCGATGTCGCGTCAGCTGCTTGCCAACAGCGCCACGAGCCATATTGGTGTCCTGAACCTGGGCATCGGTGGCAACTGCGTGGTGAGAGGCGGACTCGGCCCGGCAGCGGTGAGCCGTTATCAGCGCGACCTGTTCGGTCAGGAAGGTGTGAAATGGATTATCCTCTTTGAGGGTGTGAACGACCTGGGCGGCAGCCGTGACGGTGTTCAGACGGGCAAAGACATCGTGAATGTGTGGAAGCAGATTATCCGTGAGGCCCATCAGCAGGGAATCCGTGTGTTCGGTGCCACCATCACCCCATTCAAGAACAACAGCTATTACAGCACCGACCATGAGGCCGGCCGTCAGTATGTGAACAACTGGATTCGGACAACGAAGATGCTGGACGGCGTGATTGATTTCGACGAGGCGGTCCGCAGTGACGGAGACAAAGAAGCGCTCAACTCTAAATATCTGTTTGAGAACGACTGGCTGCACCTTAATGCGTCGGGATACGACGTGATGGGCAAGGCTGTGCCTCTTGAGCTATTCCTGCAGGACGGACCGTTGGGTGCGGACGACGAGCCGGACCCCGACCAGGTGCAGGGCCTGTGGATTGAGGCTGAGAGTCTTCAGTCCGGCGAATATGGAGGCAACCTCCGTCTGGTTGATGACGCGTCGGCCTCAGAGGGCCGTTGTCTGGAGACGGTGATAAACAACACTGACCAGTCGTCTAATCCTGCCGATCAGCTGAAGGCGGAGTTTCCTGTGGATGAGCAAGGCACTTATTATGTGTATGCAAGGGTGAAATGTCCCTCTTACGATGACGACAGCTATTATGTGAGGGTTGATAATGGCGGCTGGACGATGGAGAACGGCTTATACACTGGCGGGAGCTGGGAGTGGAGACTGCTTTACAGCGGTCAGCTGGAAGCAGGGAGTCACCGCCTGTTTATATGCACTCGCGAGGATGGCGCTTTCTTCGACAAATTATGTGTGACAACCAGTGCGGCTCCTCCTACGGGAATCGGCGACCAGGCCACGGCTATCAGGACAGCCGTGGAGCAACAGCAGACGGATTTGAGGACTTACAGCCTGGCTGGATTGGTTGTCCCTGCATCTTATAAGGGACTGGTTGTGAGCGGTGGCAGAAAGATGCTGATAAAATAGGAAAAAAGTTGGTTGTTTGTCTGATTCTTTGTATCTTTGGCAAGAATATCAGGAAATCCTGTTCGTAGTTACTGTACCTGGAACTGGGAGATGATAGCAGGAATTATTGGTATTCTTCTAAAAATCAGATATTTTAGTCTTCCAAAATCAGAATAAATCAGGCAATGAAACGATTATTCATATTTTTAGCTGTCAGCTGTCTGTTAGTGTGTTCCGTTGTGGGACAGGAGCCTTTACGGCGGAAGAAAGTTGCAGTGGTGTTGAGTGGTGGCGGTGCCAAAGGCATGGCACATATCGGAGTGCTGAAAGTGCTGGAGCGTGCCGGCATCCCTGTGGATATCATCACGGGCACGAGCATGGGCAGCATCATCGGAGGACTTTATTCATGCGGTTACCGTTCGTCGGAGCTGGATTCGATTGTGCGAGCGCAGGACTGGAGTTACGTGTTGAGCGACAAAGACGACCTGAGCCACCAGAGTCTGGAGGAGCGTGAGAAGCAGAATATATATGCATTCTCTCGGAGCCTGAACCTCCGCAAGCGGGTGTCGGACAGCGGCGGCGGCTTCATCATGGGCAAGAACATCAACTCCCTGTTCAGCACGCTGACTGCTCCCTACAACGATTCCATCGACTTCAACCGTCTTCCTATCCCGTTTGCATGCGTCGCCACCAACATCATCGACAATACGGAGGTGGTATTTCACAGTGGTGTGCTCGGTGTGGCAATGCGAGCCAGCATGGCCATACCTGGTGCGTTCTCTCCTGTCAGGATGGGCGACATGGTGCTTGTGGATGGCGGTCTCCGAAACAACTTTCCTGCCGACATCGCGCGTGAGATGGGCGCAGACTACATCATCGGTGTGTCCGTTCAGGGTAAGCCGAAGACGGCGGAGGAGCTGGGTTCAGCCCCTTCCATCATCGGTCAGATCGTTGACGTGAACTGTAAGAACAAATACGAGGAGAACATGTCGATAACCGACCTTCCCATTCGAGTGAACACCACCGGTTATGGTGCGGCATCGTTTAACGCTAACGCCATCGACACCCTTATCCGCCGGGGTGAGGAAGCCGCCATGGAACATTGGGACACCTTTGTAGCTCTTGGGAAAGAACTGTCGGCAGACAGCGTTCCTCAGCAGCCAGTCAGAAAGACCGCCTCGCTTAACCGTCGTCAGCGTATCGGCAGTCTCCGTTTCGAGAACATGACCTCTGCAGACGAGGTCTATATCCGTACGAAGTTCCGTCTGCATGAGGGTGACAGCATAGACAACACCCGTGCTGAGCTTATTACGACCGCCATTCGTCTTGACCTGTTTTATCAGAGTGCCGGCTACCGAATTGAGGAAAATGCTGTTGCCAATTCCGACGGGACGCACTCAGCCCGCGTGGTGTTTACGGCAGGCACGAAGAAGACCAACCAGGTGAACCTCGGCATCCGTTTCGACAACGAGGAGATGGTGGCACTCCAGGCCAACGCCGCCTTTCCTCTGCGCACGAAACTGCCGATGGAAGTGGATCTGACACTTCGTCTGGGGAAACGCATCATGGCCCGCACCGACTGGGATTTCCATCCCCGCAGCTTCATGCGTCAGAAGGCCTCCTTCAGCTTCCATCATAACGATGTCAACATCTATGAGAAAGGGCGTAAAAGCTTTAATCTGACATACAACCAGTATAACCTGACGGTGCTGCCGTTCAATTTCAATTTCCGTAATTTCAATTTCCAGATAGGTGCCGCCTGGGACTATTACCATTACCGTAACCTGCTGGTTGACCGCCAGCCCGACCATCAGTTTGACCGTCCTTCGAACCAGCATCTGTTCTCATATCAGGCGCAGGTGGATTACAACAGCGAAAACAACTGGTTTTTCCCCACCCGGGGTGCCAGACTGCACGCTCATTTCGTTTACTACACCGATAATTTTGTGAGCCTTGATGATGAGATGGGCACCCGTGAGTATAGTGCGTCGTGGCGGAAGACGTTCCCGATTGGTAGCCGTTTCTCGCTTCAGCCGATGCTTTACGGCCGCATGCTGTCGGGCAAGCATACCCCGTTTATCATCAGCAACACCATTGGCGGAGAGTGGTTCGGCCATTATGTGGAAGGCCAGCTGCCGTTTGCCGGCGTGGGGTATATAGAGCAAGCTTGGGACAAGCTGGTAGCCGCCCAGCTTCAGGGTCAGCTTCATCTCACGCAAAACAATCTGATATTGTTGCGTCTGGTAGCTGGTCAGGATGCTGATAAGCTGAAAGACCTGTTTGACCACAAGACTATGATAGGCACCTCACTCAGCTATTACTACAACACGATGTTCGGCCCTCTTGGAGCCACGCTCAGCTACAGCAATGTGACAGAGAAACCAGTGTTCTACATCAATTTGGGATTTGTTTTTTAGCTTTTGGAGTGGCAACAATATTGCGGCCTGGGTGGCAGCCCATGCTTTAGAAAGAAGAAAACTACAGTGCGTCTCTACAGCAACTGATTGAAGGCGTACAGACGAAAAACAAAAAGAGGGTGTGTCAAAATAGGCACATCCTCTTATTCTTTTCTCGTAATGGTGGCCTAAGATTCATTTTATCTCTATGCCACCATTTTTATGATATTGGTGTTATGTTGTGGTAAGAAGCGCCATATTGG
>JAEEOB010000017.1 GCA_016284045.1 Bacteroidaceae bacterium | reverse complement strand
ATAATCCAGCACGCCCCCTTTCTCTGACGAACGGTAGAGCAGCGAGAAGTGGTTCTGCACGGCACTCACCTTGAAGCCAGCCTCACCCAGAATCTCGTTGGCGCGGCGAATCTCCTTGATGTTGTGGTTCGAAACACCCACGCGCTTCACCTTTCCAGATTGTAAGAGGGGAATCAGTCCTGGTGTCCAGCGCTCCACGTCCATCGGATTGTGAATCCAGTAAATATCGATATAGTCACAGCCCATACGCTCGATAGAGGCATCGGCCATCTTCTCGACGCTGTTTTCATATACTTCGGCGAGCTGTGGGGTAAACTTGGTTGACACCTCCACCCTATCACGCTTTCCGCCTGCCACAAATGTTCCGAGAATCTTCTCCGACTCACCCATGCCATAGACGGTGGCCGTGTCCCAGAGGTTCAACCCGGCTTTCATTGCTGCGTCAAACACCGGCTTCAGGTTTTCCACGTCAGTCTTGCTTCCAAATACGGCGTCTCCACCGAATGCTCCTGCGCCCCAGGCCCAGGTACCTAATGCAATTTTACTCATATATTCTAATTGTTTTTTATTTGACAGTGCAAAGGTACTTTGAAATCGTCATACAGAGCCTAACCGATTTACTGATAAATCAACCCTTTTTACGGATTTTGCCGATTTTCCGCTTTTATGTCGGTAAAAATATGTAACTTTGCCTTGAAATGGAAAAGATATTAAAAGTTCACCACGTCAACGACTATGCCCGCTATATCGGTGCGCCTGTGTTGCATCCGCTCATCTCTGTGATTCACTACGACGAGCTGGAGCACTGTCGCCATTCGCTCAACAACTATGATGTGTATGGCATGTTCATCGGTGATGATGAACTTGAAGACCTGTCGTACGGACAGTTCACCGCCATGCTCTGATGTGCGTTGCTCCAGGCCAGATAGGCGGCAAGACCGACAATGGTGAGGAAATCCAGACCAAAGGCTGGGCACTGCTGTTCGACACCGAGCTGCTGCGCAACACCGAGCTTGGCCGCCGCATGGCAGACTATCATTTCTTCTCCTATACCACCAGTGAGGCTCTGCTGATGACGCCTGAACAACGGCAAAGCATCGTCACGCTGCTGGATGAGATGCGCAAGGAACTGCTTCGCGATGAGGACAGCCACACTCTCCGCATCGTCACCTCGCAGATAGAGCATGTTCTGGAACTCGTGGCCCGCTATTATGCATTACAGCTCTCCACGTCTGCCACTTCGACAAATTCAGACCTGTTGCCCCGCTTCGAGCATCTGTTACGAAAATACTATGATGACGGTATGCAACGGCAATTTGGACTGCCTACCGTGAAATACTGTGCCCAGCAGCTGTTTCTGTCACCCAACTATTTCGGCGACCTTATCCGTGAGCTGACAGGCGACTCTGCGACCTCTCATATCCGCCGCTTTATCATGCAACGTGCCCAGCAGCTCCTGATCAGCGGTTCCTCAATCTCAGAGACTGCCGGAGATCTCGGATTCGACTATCCCCAGCACTTCACACGCCAGTTCAAGAAGCATTTTGGCGTTACCCCCTCCGATTTCGCAAAGAGGTGATCATTCTGCAAACAATTATAGCTTAGCAACAGTAAAAAATAACTTAGTAGATTTAATGTCAGGCAATCATTCAAGATTTAAACTTATCTTTTTGGCTGTTTTCCAGCTGTTCACCGGTTATGATGCCCGCATCACTCCCTCTGACCGGCTGAAAAACAGCTCAAAAATCTAAGATAAATTTTCCTAACTTATTTTTTCACTATTACTTAACGTTGGGTGTGGAATCTAATTCATCCAAGCATGATTCTGCTCTCACTTAACCGTATGTTTCAATGAGGTGCTTCACAAACTGCGGGTCACCGAAATCTTTGGTACCAGCATCATGCTGGTTCATCTTGGCAATCTGTGCCATTTCGTCGTCTGACAACGTGAAGTCGAAGATATCGATGTTCTGCGCCATGCGCTCCTTATGGCTCGACTTGGGAATAGCCACGATGCCACGCTGGGTGAGCCAACGGAGAGCTACCTGAGCAGCAGTCTTGTTATATCTGGCTCCGACGGCAGTCAGCAGCTCACTCTTCACAATGCTGTCAGCTCCCTGTCCGCCGAGCGGGTACCATGCCATCATCTTTGTGTCAAACTCGCCAAGAACCGGTCCGATGCCCGTCTGCTGTGATAGCGTGTTGCATTCCAACTGGTTTACCATCGGCTTCAGCTCTACATAATGGGCGAAGTCGAAGAAGCGGCCAGCCTGGAAGTTGCTCACGCCGATGGCACGAACCTTTCCGGCACGATAAGCCTTCTCCATAGCCCGCCATGTGCCGAACACATCGCCGTAGGCCTGATGGATGAGGAGCAGGTCAACATAATCCGTCTGCAACTTACGCAGGCTCTCGTCGATACTCTTAGCAGCCTTTTCCTCACCGTTATTTGATATCCATACCTTCGTCACGAGGAACAGATCCTCGCGTTTGATGCCGCTCTTGCGCCAGGCATTACCCACGCCCTCCTCGTTTTGATAGGCCTGAGCCGTGTCTATCAGCCGGTAGCCCACACTCAAAGCATCACTCACACAACGTTCACACTCGTCTGGGCTTACCAGAAACACGCCGTAGCCCAATGCCGGCATCTCAACGCCATTGTATAATTTGATGTAATCCATATTGATAAATGTTTAATATCCGAGTCCTTTTATCCATTTCTCCACCTTTGCTTTCTCCGTGCGCACCTCGTGGCCATAGATGCTGAAGCCCTTCTGAACATTAGCACCAGGGAAGGCACTCTTTACGTCTTCCACGCAATTAGCCAGACCTGAACCTTCGTGAGTGGTAAAAGGAATGACTGTCTTGCCCTTCAGGTCGTCGGCATGC
>JAEEOB010000108.1 GCA_016284045.1 Bacteroidaceae bacterium | reverse complement strand
TACGTATGACAGCTCAAAAGCAGATAGACAGATTGAGGCGGAGAGAAGGTATAGGAAAACGAGTAAGTTTGCATTTTTGCTGCTGTCTCTCCTTTTCCTTGCCCTATTATATTTTTTCTTCCGTATTTACAGAAAGAAAAATAATAATGAGGATAAGGAAACCGCCACATACAGGGAACAGCTTGATGAGTTGACCAACCGTCTTGGCAGAATGGGATTAAACACATTTACCCATATGCCTTCTTATAAACACCTGAAATCGTTAACGGGCAATCCTCATAAAAACGGAAAGCCAGCTGAATCTGAATGGGATTCTCTTATGAAAGAAATAAGCGAGGCTCTTCCTGCTTTTTATTCATTTATCACAAGCGACAGTCAGCTTTCTGACATGGAGCGTAAGACCTGTGTATTGGTACGGTTGGGATTCAAGACCAAAGAAATAATGGTTCTGCTTGGGGAAAACAACATGCAGAGTGTTTCTAATTTGAAATCCAAAGTGAAAAAGAAACTTTTTCCCAATTCACAAAACCACAGCCTTGAGGAACTTATAAGAAAGATATAGCCGTTCATCCCTTTATATTTTAGAAATAAACTTAGCAGATTGTAAATGGAGTTAAAAGATGCAAAATAAAGAAAAATGGAGTTAAAAGATGCAAAATAAAGAATAATACTAAAATAACTGTAATGGTGACTCGTTAATAATCAATAAGTAAAAACGTTAAAAATAAACCAAAATGAAACGAATCTATTATTTTTTAGTGTTAGCTTTCTTAGCTGTTTCTACTGTGTCCTTGGTCTCATGTAAAGATGATGACGATGACAAAGCGGACGACCAGAAATCTCTGCTTGGCGTTTGGGTTTGTGAAGAGTCCTTGCCGTTTTATGAGGAAGGTGAAATAGTCGGTTCTTCTAAACTTTATTTCCAGTTCAATGCAGACGGCTCGCTTATTGAAAAGGATGTCATAACTGAAAAGGAGAGTGGCAGAACCTACACAATGACAAACACCTATGGTAAATGGGCTGTCAATGGTGACAAATTGACTTTAACCACAAGTTTCTGGGAGTTTGATAACATAGAGAAATACATTGATGTGGATGACTACACTTATAAGTTTCAAAATGGCAAGCTGATACTGACTTATGAAGACCCAGACACCGGAACAGTCAAATCCGCTTCTTTTGTACATGGCACAATGCCTTCCGATAAATAAAAATATTTCATCGTATCATGTATAAAGTGTTTCTCCTGTTGTCAGTTTTAATTGTTTCTGGTTGTAATTCGGACAAAAGTGTTTTTGTCTCTCCTGTTTATGTAAGCCCGGAATATGTGGAGCAAGAGACGCTCATTAAGGTTTATGACAGGACTGCCACAGGCGGCGAGATGTGTTTTCTGACAAAAAAGGATGAAATATATGAATATTGGGAATTCTTCTACGGGACCGATCCTAAACAAAAGAAAGCTTTCTGCAAATTGACTGATAGAAAAACCTATCAGATGGGCGATGAAGACATACCAAATTATAGCTGGTGGGAAACAGCCAATGGCTTGGCAACTAATAATAATTACCGCGGAAAAAGTTACAATAAAGAGCGTGAGAAATCTCTCAACTGTTTGGCTGACAATTTTCTTCAACTGACCAATGACCAAAAATTAGATGTGATGAAGAAGTACAGCCGGGAGTCAGGATTCAGTCATGGGTCTTGGGAGAGAAGAATCACTTGGCTGGACAAGAGTCTTGTTGATGATGTCTGTCTGGATGACACCTGTCAAATCATTGATTGGCGTTTAGGTGAATATGATCAGCTCACCTTAATGAAGGAATACGTTGTGGACGGAAAACATCTGCTTGTCTTTATTGTGGAGTCGGGGTTTGGTATTATTCGTTCTGACATCTATATATTCAAACGGGAAAATCGAAAATGGACTCTGGCGGCTGAAGGTTTAGTGAGCAATCAGCAATTTCATTACATCACAACGGAAACCATTCCGGATAACAGGCAGATTGTATTCAAAGGATGGAATGCCGATTATAATAATACAGACATCAGTCGTGAAACGAAGGAAATCGTTTGTGGTGATAACAAGAAGATAAATTATACCGTCTTAACGAGAGAGCCTAAGAACCCTTCGCAAAACACTCCCCCGATGGCTATTGGCGAATTGACTGTTGCCGGTTTATGATGGAAGCATGATGAACAAGTGTTACACCCACAAGTGGAAGAATCTGAAATTATAGGATTTAGTGACCTATAAACTGAATATTCTTTTAAAAGCATTAGTAAGAAGTTTCTTAGTAAGAAGTCTGTTACTAATAAATTTCTTACTTTTTTTGGGGTTAAAATGGCTTTTGCTAACGGAATATTACGACATCGTGATTGCAGTAGAGGATGTTGACGGAATCCATCTGAAGAACCTGCTGTTCTTTAATAATGAGGAGTCACTTCCACATGAATTCTTCACCGATTAAATTAGGTCAAAACAGACCGAAATAAACATTAAACTAAATCATGTAAAACACTGCCCAACAATTAACTCCGCTTAACTAACCTTATTCTTTGCCTATTGCGTGTTTGCCCCTTTTAGAGTTCAAAATCTCCACTTTTTCAAAAATCTTCTTCCCCGCTATTCTTCTGTCTAAAAAGCGGGTGAGGAAGCGCCTTTTTCATCCTCGCCCGCCTCGATGTTATATTTGCTTCATTGCCACAGCGGTTCATTCTCCCGCCCACGGGGAAGCTCCATCATTAAAACACGGCTCAGAACCGCCCTCACCCTATCCCATTCGTTGAATCTCGTTTAGATAGAAGAATGCCTCGGGATGTGTCTTTTTAAGTTTGTTGAGTTTGGTGGGTATAGGGAGTTGAAGAGTCTGTGATGCTAACGTACCTATATCATCAGGTGTATAGTGCTGTATCTCGTTAATCCCCTTCTCCATAAGTCGGCTGAGGTAAGCCACTTTGGCTGCATTGATGATGGCAGAATCCAAGGTGTACTTTTCGTTGTGAATGAAATTGCCAATACGACTGATGCCATCTTGCAGGAGTTTGTATTCCTCCGGATTCGCCAAACCGCGCATACAGATGGTGATGGCTGTTTGGTAGATGTCGTCAAGCACCTGTTGAATGTCATCTGATGGCAAGTTGCGATATTGCAGTTCCACCATGGCAAACTTCATGAAGGTCTGGCGGGTGATGGTCAGGTCGTCCGCGATGTCAAACAGCGAGGCTACGTCAAAGAGCTGCTTGATAATCTCCATCGTACATTTCTTCTGGCCCTTGAAGAATGGAATGCCCGTCGTGTGTGGAGCGAAAGCCGTCAGTTTGTCGCCCAACAAATCTTCATGACTCGGCAGACTAACCATGACAAGCGGCTCGTCGGTCACCAGTAGCGGACTCTGTATGGGTAGCGACACAATCTGGGAATAGTGCGTTTCCTCGAAGAGCACGTCAAGCAGTATCTTGTCCTGTCCACCATTACCGGGATAGCTCACTTCGTAGTAGAACTTGGCGTGTTGCTTCGGTACATCTGTGCGCGGGATGCGCTCTACGAGTTCCACGTTGCCGAAGCCATATTCTTCGGCATACTGGCTGAGATATTCCTCTATGACGGTTCCTGGAGGACAGATGATGTCAATGTCTATTGACAATCGTCTGCTGGTGTTCAGGTGAAGCATCAGCGAACTGCCGCCCTTGAAGATGAAGGGACAGCCAGAGCGAGTCTGTGCTTCAAGCAGAGAAAAGGCACGGATGGTCTTTTCTACCAATGCAATGTCGTGGACACCTATTTGGCGGGCGGCTTCAGTTATCCACTCAAGGCTTCTACTCTTGGGATTGATCATGTTCTATTGTTTGTATGATTTGTTTTACTTTCTCTTTTCGGTTGCGGCGAGAGGCATATCTCAACAGTTTGCTCATGTTGACATGATTCCTCTCACGCGCGTACTCATATATATTGTATATCTCGGAACCGCTGGCGAACAGCAGTTCGTTGTCGCCAATGGCATCTACAAGGATTTTCTCTATACGCGGCACATGGCAGCCGTCCACGATGGTCAATGGCGACTGACCTATCAACTGACGTACCACAATGGCATCAGTACCCGTCAGATAGCGGTCGCAGTCTATGGGTGACGGTGACAGTAGGATGTTTCTGCCAAGTTCCATTTCCTGCAATGCATGGAATACCGTCTCCATACCATCTTTCTCCACATCAACGAAAACATAGCCGATGTCTGGCACATGGAGCATGAACGAAGCAAGCACACGTGGACTCCAAATACATATATCAAGGAGTGGAAACTTCTGTTTTAGACTCAAATAGATGTTTTTTTCTGTCTCTAATGGCTGATATACGAATTCTGGCAGACTGTCATGAGCCAATTCATACACACCATGACCTACCCTGCGAAGCGAGCCTGATGCAAGCATCCGGTTAATCTGGAGGGTAATCGCACTGTTCTTGATACCCGTCTGCTGGCGGGCAATTTCACGCAACAGATCCTTCCGATGGAAGGTACCACTTTGTACCATTGCGTAATTCAATATAGCTTCCGTTGCTGTCATATCTCTGTTTGCCGTTGCAAAATTATATCTTTTTTGTCAAACATCAAAATATTTTGCCAAGAAAGAAATATTTCAGCTGCTTTTTTAACATAAATACGAGTGTATTCTGACTTAATCCAGCTTTATCACAGGAAATCATCTCTCTGTCGAACCATAAATGTTGGCACGTCTGAATGTCCTTTTTTTTGTGTTCCCTAGTTCTGTAATCGGCTGGTTTTTGCCTCCGGCTATAAACTTCACGCTTGGCATAGTGAAAACAAGTTTTCCTCTGCTCTCGCTTAATCAGTTTTTTTTGTTAAGCGAAGCGTTTTTTTTCTTTTTTTGTTGATTGAACATCCGAAGCTTGAATCTTTTATATCTTTGTTCGTTCAAAAAATAAACAAGAGGGCGTGTCAACATTTTGACACGTCCTCATATTGTTGTGATGAGTATGTGAAAGGATATTGTCAGCTGAGCCCCACGATTTTATCGTCGATGACATCGATGTGGGTGGCGCCTGGCACTTTGGGCAGCCCTGGCATACGCATCATGTCGCCTGCCACTGCCACGATGAAACCAGAGCCGCGGTTGATGACAATCTCGCGGATTTTGATGGTGAAGCCGAATGGGGCACCGTGGCGTTTCGGGTCGTCGGTGAAGGAGAACTGGGTCTTTGCCACGCATACAGGGAAGTCACGGTAGTGCGGGTCTTTCTCCACCCCTGCGAGCAGTTTGGCTGCCGCACCGCTGAACTCCACGACCTCAGCACGATAGACGCGTTTGCATACCGCCTCGATACGTTCCTTGATGGTCATGCTGCCGTCGATGGAGTAGATGCCGTCGGGTTTTGGACGGGACGGGTGCTTTTCAATTTCGTCAACCACCACCTTCGCCATCTCAGCCGCACCTTTGCCGCCTTCTGTGAATGCGTCGTTTACCACGCACTTGATGCCGAGTTTCTCGGAGCAGTGGGTAACGACCGCTTTGATTTCACCCTCGTTGTCGTCACCATAATGGTTGAGCACCACCACCACGTTCTGACCGAACTTCTTCAGGTTCTCCACGTGACGGTCGAGGTTGCCGAAGCCTTTGGTGAGATACACCATGTTGAGTTCGGTCATTGTCTCCTCCGTGGCGCCGCCGTGCAGTTTCAGACCGCGGAGGGTGGCCACGAGCACTGTCAGTTTGGGATAGACACCTAGCTTACGGCATTTGATGTCGAGGAATTTCTCGGCTCCGAGGTCGGCACCGAATCCAGCCTCAGTCACTGTGTAGTCGCTGAGACTCATGCCCAGTTTGGTGGCCACGAGCGTGTTGCAGCCGTGGGCGATGTTGGCGAACGGGCCTCCGTGCACGATGGCGGGGGTGTTCTCTGTGGTCTGCACCAGGTTCGGTTTCATCGCGTCTTTCAGAAGCGCGACGATGCCGCCGGTGATGCCCAGCTCTTTCACAGTGAACTCAGAGCCGTCCTGACGGTAGCCCAGCAGGATGTTGTCGATGCGGTGGCGCAGGTCTTCCAGGTCGGTGGCGAGACAGAGAATCGCCATAATCTCTGATGCTGGTGTGATGTCGAATCCCGACTCCGACACGATGCCGTTGCCGACGGGGCCGAGACCGGTGACAATCTGACGCAGATTGCGGTCGTTCACGTCCATCACCCGTTTCCAGAGCACCTGCTTGAGTGGAGGCACGGTGGCGCGGTTCTGATGGAAGTAATTGTCCATCATCGCGGTTATCATGTTATGCGCAGCGGTCACGGCATGGAAATCACCAGTGAAATGCAGGTTGATTTTATCCATCGGCAGCACCTGGGCATAACCGCCTCCGCATGCACCGCCCTTCATGCCGAAGCAGGGACCGAGCGACGGCTCACGGAGCACCACGATGGCGTTCTTCCCGATATGGTTGAGTCCGAGCGCCAGGCTGATGCTGACGGTGGTCTTGCCGATTCCCGCTTTCGTCGGACTGATGGCGGTGACGAGGATAAGGTTTGACTTCCGGGCTTTCTCTTCATTGATATAAGTCAACGGCACTTTCGCCATGAAATGTCCGTAAGGCTCTAGGTCCTCATATTTGATACCCAGTTTCGACGCGATGTCTTCTATCTGTTCCAGATGCGCACTGTTGGCGATTTCAATGTCTGATTTCATGTCTGTTTCTGATTTTTTGCAATAATTCTGCAAAATTACGAATAAAAAACCGAATATCAATGTGTTTGGGCTGATTTTTGATGATATCGTCAATAAAGCAGCCAGATAATCCACAGCGGGAGTTTCTTCCCGACAGCAAATTCCATGGAGTCGGCAAGCACGTAGGAGTTTGGGGGATCGGCAATCTGCTCGAACGACTTGTCTTTTCCTCCCACCTCAATGTGTTCTGGCAATCACACCGGATGGCTTTTGCCTCTGGCTAAAAACTTCACGCTCGGCATAGTGAAAACAAGTTTTCCTCTGCTCTCGCTTAATCGTATATTTAGCTCTCGCTGAATATACTCCTGCTCGACAATAAAAACAAAAACTGCGTTTTTATTTTGTATTGTGCTCGCTTAATCGTATATTTGCAAAAGATAATAAGTGGCAATTGATAAAAAGACGTTTATGTTTTTTAATTTGAAATCGTTAAGATTGTTGATTGCAATGGTTGTCATCGTGTTGTCCGGTTCATTTGCTTTCTCTTGCTCTGGCGGGGTTGGTGGGGAGGTTGCATCTGGAGAGAATGCTCCTCGGATTGTCGATTTGGACACAGTCAGCGGACGGCAGTCGCTCGATTCGGTCACGGCTGAGTCGTGGCTGCTGGTGGAAGCCTCCACCGGTTATCCGATTTACGGTAAGGACTGGAACAGGCGTCTGCCGCCTGCCAGTCTCACGAAGATGATGACCTGTATTCTGGCGTTGGAGAACGGTGCAGACAAGATGGATGACACAATCAGTATTACTGAGGATGTGTTTTTGGCAAAAAATTCCCGCGTGCGGCTCAATGATGCTTACTTGATGAAAAACCTGCTGGTGGAGATGATGCTGCTGAGCGACAACGACGCGGCGTTTGCCATAGCCAAGCATATAGCGGGCGACACGCTGAAGTTCTGTAAGCTGATGAACCAAAAAGCCCGTGAGCTGAACATGACCCGCACGCATTTCGCCAATCCGAACGGAATACCGAACGACAGTAACTACAGCACAGCACAGGACCTTATGCATCTGATGACTTACTGCATGAGAGACCCGCGTTTCGCCAAAATCGTGGGGACGGTTGAGGAGGATATTCCGTTGGCGGACGGAAGGCATATACCCAGCAAGAACACCAATCGGCTGTTGGAGGAGTATGAAGGTTGCATAGGGGTGAAAACCGGATTTATCAACTCTTCGGGAGGCTGTCTTGCCGTGGCAGCCCGACGTGATGGGGTGACGCTTTATCTGGTGCTGCTGAAAAGCCGATACGGACGGCGTTTCAGCGAGGCGCCGCTCATTCTCGACTACGGATTCAATGTGGTAAAGGCGGCAAAGCAAAAAACTACTAACTAACATAATTGAAAATTAAAAAAAAATGAGGAAAATTATTGCATTGATTTTGTTCCTGACATTGGTGTCGGCAGATATGGAAGCGCAGTCGTCACCTGACATCACCTGGGACAGCCAGAGCTTGATGATTGGTGGTAAGCGGGTGGTTCCCGTCATGGGTGAGGTGCATTATTCCCGCATACCCGAAGATGAATGGGAAGCGGAGGTGAGAAAAATGAAAGCGGGCGGGGTGACCATTATCGCCACATACATTTTCTGGAACCATATAGAGGAGGAAGAGGGCATTTTCCGTTGGGATGGACAGCGTAACCTGCGTAAGTTTCTTGAGGCTTGCAAGCAGGAGCAGATGCCGGTGGTGCTGCGGCTGGGTCCGTTCTGTCATGGTGAGGTCCGCAACGGCGGTATTCCCGACTGGGCGTTCAATTTAAAAACATCAGACGGAAAGAACGTCCGAATGCGGTCGCAAGAACCGCTGTTTCTGAGTGTCGTGGAGCGGCTTTACCGTCAGATTTTCACTCAGGTGCAGGGTTTGCAGTGGAAGGACGGCGGCCCGGTCATCGCGGCACAGTTCGACAATGAATACAGGGGGAGAGGTGAGTATCTGATGGCACTGAAGAAAATCGCTACCGACATCGGCTTCCAACTTCCGTTCTACACCCGCACGGGATGGCCGGAGTTGACTACCCCCGTGCCGTTTGGGGAAATGATTCCCCTTTATGGCGACTATGCCGACGGATTCTGGGACAAATCGACGAAAGAGACGGTGGGCAATTATTATCAGGCATTCAACTTCAAGCAGTTCCGATCTTCTACCGCTATCGGTACGGATATGCTCGGCGAGCAGCAGGCGAAAATCAACAAAGGCGACAACCAATACCCGTTCTTCACGTGTGAGCTGGGGGGAGGGATGGCGACCGCCTACCACCGCCGCCCGTTCATCTATCCCGAGGATGCCTATTCCATGGCGGTGGTGAAGCTTGGCAGCGGTTCCAACCTGCTGGGGTACTATATGTATCATGGGGGGACGAATCCTGAGGGAAAACTGCACACACTCAACGAGTGTCAGACATCCCCAGGAACGGCAAACAACGATCTGCCTGTATGTAACTACGATTTCCAGGCACCGCTCGGTGAGTTCGGACAGACTTATCCACAATATTACATGCTCCGCAAACTCCATCTGTTCCTCCAGGACTGGGGCGATGTGCTGGCACCGATGGAGGCGATATTCCCATCACCGCAGAATCTGGGCAAAGGCGACGACAGCCAGCTGAGATGGTCGTACCGCTCGGAGGGAGACCGTGCTTTCGTGTTTATCAACAACTACGAGCGTTTGCAGACGATTTCCGACAAGAAGAACGTGGAGATAGAGGTGTGTGGTGTGAAATTCCCGAAGATGACCATCCCCGCAGGTATGATTTGTGTTTTGCCAGTCAATATCGACGGCATCCGCTATGCCACGGCACAACTCATCGCAAAGCGCAACGGCAAGATATACCTGGAGCAGCTCAAGGGCATCCCGACAACGATTTGCATGGCGGACGGCAAAGTGCTGAAAAACATGAAGGCGGGAGGAACGGAGAAGCCGGTTTATCAGAATATTTATCTGGTCGATTCCGAGACAGCGGAACATCTGTTTCTCGATGGAGATATTTCGGCAAAACAACTGGGCTCTTTGACTTTCCGTAAAACACAGGAGGCAGGCACGCAGCGGACGATTACCATCGGCAAGGCTAAGGTGGCAGAGGCTCCGGTGGATGCTGATTTCGGCCAGGCGGCGGTGTATGAGATCAGCCTGCCCGAAAACAGGGATGCGCTGATAAGTATATCCTACCGGGGTGATGTGGCACGGCTATATGCAGACGGCAAGCTTGTGGCAGACAACTTCTATTACGGACGTCCATTCTTTTTCGGACTTTGGCGACTGCCTGCCGACTGCAAGAAACTGGAGCTGAAAGTGCTGCCACTTCAGTCCGACATGCCGGTTTATCTGCCACGCGAGGCGGAATCCGCACCAGGCGAGGAGGTGAGAAACATCGAATTGCTTTCCCGCTGAACATTTCTGAACGTACGCCCTCTAGGAGCTGATGTTTTCTTACGTCAGACAGCACACGCTTCTCTGAACCGCACATTGCCCGCCAGTCATCGGCTGGGGTTGTGGTCGTCTCGACCGCACAAATGGCTGGCGAAGCACAGCCCAAATTTTTAATAAAATCCCAAATAAACGTGTTGAAATAATTATTACTGACTCAAGTTTCTGAAGTCATTATTTATTGTTTTACAACACATTATCAGTTGTGTTCTGGCTATCGCACAGGATGGCTTTTGCCTCCGGCTAAATACTTCATGCTCTAAAATTCTTTGTTTACTTTTTGCAAGTTTTCTTTTTTTTGTTTAACTTTGCCATTGAGTTCAAACTTTTATTTATTAATCTTAAAAACAAACACTTATGAAACGTTTATTTTTGATGTGTATGATGCTGTTTGCGGTATTGGCTGTAAACGCACAAAAACAGGGTTATATCAGCACCGGCCAGAATGTGAATGTGAGGACCGGGCCGAGTAAGAAATATCCTTTGGCTAAGGATGACTTTGGCGAAGAACCATGTCAACTGGACAAGGGTCAGCTCGTCACTTATCTTGGCAAGAAGAAAAACGGTTTTCTCTATGTGGAGGTGTCGTCCATGATTACGGAATTCCATTGCAAAGGATGGGTTTCGGCTCAGTATCTGCGGCCGGTGAAGATTTGTCCTGCCTGCAATGGCGAGGGATACACCGAGATAGAAGGATTCGGTGAGGGTAAGGAATGCCGCAGATGCAAAACGAAAGGCTATCTTGGACGGTAGTTTTGTAGTTTATAGTTTTTAGTTTACTCAAGTTTCTGAAGTCATTATTTATTGTTTGACAACACATTATCAGTTGTGTTCTGGCAATCACACAGGATGGCTTTTGCCTTCGGCTCGTTAACTCCCATTTTAAATTCCGAACCACCTGCATAAATCTTACATCTTACATAATTAAATCTTTAAATTAACTCGGTTTCCTTTTTTACTTCAGAAACTTGAACTCCTAATTAAAAATTAACAATGAAAACGCTGTTTACCTCTTTTTTGCGACGGATCGTGCTCTGTCCGCTTCTCATGCTGCTGTTTTGCCTGTCTGCCACGACAATTCGGGCAAATACAGCAACGGCAGTGTATAACAAGGATACGAAGACCCTCACTTTTTACATGCTGTCCGACCAGGAATTAAATTATATGTTGAATTCATCAGCCTATCGGGATTGTATATGGACGGGCGATGCGGTGTTGAACCAGGGGCTTTACAGTATCAGTTGGTCGAGTTATAAGAAAGAAATGGAGACCGTGGTGTTTGACTCCAGTTTTTCTGCTGCCCGACCACGGTTTACGAGCTATTGGTTCGCCGGATGCAGCGCTTTGACTTCGGTTAAGGGCATCAGCAACGTGAACACCACCGAGACCATCGACATGAGAAGCATGTTCGCTAACTGCACCTCGCTCACCAGAGTTGATTTATCCACATTCAATGCTGGCAAGGTAGAGTATATGAATGATTTGTTCTCCGGCTGTACCTCGCTCTTCAGTGTGGAGATTCCTTACAACACTGTTTCCGTGAAGAGTATTGAGGGGATGTTCAAAGGTTGCACGTCGCTCACCGATGTAGACCTGTCCACGCTCAAGACGAACTCGCTCACCAATATGTCAAGCCTTTTCACCGAGTGCCGCCGGCTGAAGAAAGTTGATTTTTCCATGGTTCGTACATCCGGTGTCACCGACATGAACAGCATGTTCCGCGGGTGTGGGTCCTTGCAGGAGCTCGACCTGTCAAATCTCAACACCTCCAGTGTGCAGAACATGAGCTATATGTTCTTTCAGTGCGCTATGCCGTCGATTGATGTATCCAACTTCGATGTTTCGAATGTGCAGAAAAGCGATGAGATGTTCAGCCAGAACAGCAATCTGCGGAAAATCTACTGCGACAAAGCGTGGAGATTCAGCAGTCCCAGCATATTGTTCTTCAACTGCCCGAGTCTGTCCGGTGCCATCATGTTCGACCGTGATAAATATAGTAGCCTCTTTGCTAATACAACGACTGGCTATTTCACCCCAACCACATTCAGCAAGAGCACGCCTTGTGCTGTCTGGTGCAGCGACAATGCCACTTTGTATTTCGCTTCGTCCACCACTGCTTACCGTATCGGCGACAAGTTTGAGGACGGCACCATCACCGACTTCTGGTGGTGCGACCAGATGCTCGACAACTCAGCCGTCGGTTATCCAGTTTGGAATATGCCTTCGTCAACTGTGGTTAGAAATAACGTGAAGAATGTGGTGTTCACGGAGAGTTTCCGGCAGGCTCTCCCCAAATCCATGAAACGGTGGTTCAGCGATTTTAAGATGCTCATGTCCGTGAAAGGGCTGGCTAACCTCAATGCGGCTGATGTGACCGATATGGACAGCCTGTTTACCTATTGCGTGAGTCTGAGCGAGATGGAGGGGCTGGCAACTCTCAACACCAGCAGTGTCACCAACATGAACCACATGTTTTACGAGTGCAGAAACTTGCCAGAAATCGATGTGTCGAACTTCAACACCGCAAACGTGACCGACATGAGCAGCATGTTCAATTATTGTCAGTCGGTTAAAGCGCTGGATGTCGGCAGTTTCAACACATCCAAGGTGAAGGACTTCAGCAAAATGTTTGCTTACTGCACGTCGCTGGAGACGATTTTCTGTGACAACACGTGGGATGCCGCCACGCTCTCTAAAGACATGTTCTACCGCTGCGAGAAGCTGAAGGGGAAAATCCCTTACGACTCTTGGAATGTGGATGCTAATTATGCCAACCCCATCACTGGCTATTTCACGAGGGTGGATAAATACAACCTGTGGATATGCGGCACGCAAGTGACGAGCCTGAACTGCAACGACCTCACTGTGATTGAAGGGGTGTCGACCACTGCCGACGGTAGCCTCTTCAGCTACGATCCGACAAACAACACACTCTTAATGAAAGGTGTGAACATCATCTCTGAAAATGAGGTGGCGCTCCACAACGGAATCAAGGATCTCCATATCCAGTCAGAGGGAGATGGCAACCTCTTGCGGTCAGACTACGGCAAAGCGGCATTCGTGATTGACGCCCGCACCTATATGGGCGGCTCTACCGTGATTGTGCTTGGAGGCACGCTGACACAACAAACCACCATGGGCATGTGTCTCGGACATGTACTGCGGCTGGAAAATGCCAAAGTGCTGGCCGCCGGAACCAAAGGAATAGCAGGAGATGTCATTTACGATAATGGCACACCGACCTACTATGGAGCACTTTCCGTGACGGGTTCATCGGTGGTGTATGCCTATGGTAAGGATGCCGCCATTTCCGATTTGTCAACCCTCACTCTTGGAAAGTATGGGCAGATTGTGGATCCTGCTGATGCTGTCTTCGACCGTCATGCAGTCCGCCTGAATGGTGATGTCGTGACAGGAGCTGTGACGATTATGTGTTTGATTCCGGGTGATGTCAACCTCGACGGAGAAGTGAATATCTCTGATGTCGTGGCGGTCATCAACACGATGGCAGGTGATACCACTTATGCTGAAACCGCCGATGTGAACGGCGACGACTCAGTGAATATCTCCGACGTCGTGTCTGTCATCAATATCATGGCTGGACAATGAGGGCTTAGAGTTTAAGGTTTAGATTTTAAGCTCGTTAACTCCATTCCGCAGGAATTAACTCCAATTTCTGCAAGAAATTTAACTCCAAATGCAATTTTAAATCCATTCCGAAGGATTAACTCCATCCGCAGGAATATAACTCCATTCCGCAGGAATTAACTCCAAAAATTAGAATTAATACAGATTTCTTTTCTGGAAAAACTGGCGGGTGAATGCGAAGAAGGTGAGTGTGCCAACCGCATTCACAATCGCCACGGTCCAGAACGCCATGTCATAGCCAAAGAGCTCGGCAATGACGCCGCCGGCGAGGATGCCAAGCCCCATTCCGATGTCCCAGGAGATAAGGATGGTGGAGTTGGCGGTTCCCCGCTGGCTGTTTTGTGCCACGTTGATGGTCATGTTCTGGAAGGCGGGCCAAAGGTGGCCGTTGCCTAGTCCGATGAGGCATGCTGAACCGTAATAGCCGATCCAGACGGCAGCCGGGCTGTCTGGGAAGAGGGTGGGCATGGCGATGAACAGGGTATAGCCGATGAGGGAAATCAGGATTCCTTCGCCGGCATTATGCGTGAGACGCCCTTTGCGGAGGGCTTTCCCTCCTTGGATGCGTGATAGGATCAGGCCGACAGAGCAGAGCAGGAAATAAGTGCCGGTGCCGCCGGTGATGCCCAGTTCTTCTTTACCATAGATGGCGAGATAGTTGCTAAGCACACCGAAAGAGAATCCGAACGCAATCATGTTGACACCGATGAGCCAGCCGCGTGTGAGGAAGAAACGGTCGAGCGACAGCTTCGACTTGTTCATCACGATGGTTTTCTGAGGAAGACTGACCGTGGCATCCACCGCCATGCCAGCGAACGCGACGATAAGTGCCAGCCAGAACAGGAACTCGAAACTGCCGGTGTATTGATACAGGTAGATGCCGATAGTCGGTGCTATAGCCATGGCGAGGTTGTTGCTCAGGCCATAGTAGCCGATGCCTTCAGTACGGCGTGACGAAGGCAACACGTCGATGGCGACTGTGGAATTTGCCACGGTAATGGCTCCGAAGGGACCGCCGTGGAGCGTTCGGACGATAGTGAAGAGCAGTAGGGTGGAGGCGGTGAGGTAGCCGGCGAAACAGACTGCGAAGGCTGCGAAGCAGATCATCAGCACTTTCTTCCGCGGGAAGGAATCAACGAAATAGCCGCTGAAGGGACGTACCACCATCGTCACGATGGTATAGCCCGACAGCACCAGCCCTATGATATCCTTTGTGGCATGGAAATGCTCACTCAGATAGACCGGCAGCAGTGGACCGAGCACGTAGAAGGCAAAGAACAGCGTGAAGTTCGCTGTCATCACCTTGCAGTAATTCTTATTCCATAGCCTCTCTTTGTGTTCCATAAACTGAAATATCCGGCAAAATTAGGAAAAAAATAGCAGAATCGTTTACCATAAGGCGAGAAAATACACTTTTCACTTTTCACTGTTCATTTTTCACTTAAAAAATTCGTAACTTTGCATCATAATTCAAAACTTTAGAGATATGAAACTGTTACTGCTTGGAAGTGGCGGGCGTGAGCATGCGTTGGCATGGAAAATCTGCCAGAGTGAGAAAATCGAAAAACTGTTTGTGGCACCCGGCAATGCTGGAACGGCAAACCTTACCGCCAACGACAGGGTGGGGGAGCACCGCTTCGCCCCTTGCGAGAACGTGGCGCTGAAAGTGAACGACTTTGATGGCATCCGTGATTTTGTGTTGTCCAACGGCATCGACATGGTGGTTGTGGGTCCGGAAGACCCGCTGGTGAATGGTGTCTATGACTTTTTCAAGAGCGACTCCCGTCTGGCTTCTGTCCCTGTGATTGGTCCATCGAAGGCAGGTGCGGTGCTTGAGGGGTCGAAGGAGTTTGCGAAAGGATTCATGCAGCGTCATGCCATCCCTACAGCGGCTTACCGCTCGTTTTCTGCTGAGACGCTTGAGGAGGGATGCCGCTTTCTGGAGACCTTACAGCCGCCTTACGTGCTGAAGGCCGATGGCCTGTGTGCCGGCAAGGGGGTGCTGATTGTGCCTACGCTTGAAGAGGCTAAACGTGAGTTGGCAGGTATGCTCGACGGTATGTTCGGTCAGGCGAGTGCGAAGGTGGTGATTGAGGAGTTTTTGAGCGGTATCGAGTGCTCGGTGTTTGTCATCACCGACGGAAAGGACTATAAGATTCTGCCTGAGGCGAAGGACTACAAACGTATCGGTGAGCACGACACGGGGCTGAACACCGGCGGTATGGGCAGTGTGTCGCCTGTACCGTTTGCCGATGCTGAATTCATGAAGAAGGTTGAAGACCGCATCATACGTCCCACGGTGAAAGGGTTGGCTTCCGAGGGCATCGACTATAAAGGTTTTATCTTCTTAGGGCTTATCCGTGTCGATCGCGACTATTCGTGTGCTAAGGCTGGCGACCCGATGGTGATTGAGTATAATGTTCGTATGGGTGACCCTGAGACAGAGACGGTGATGTTGCGTCTGAAGAGTGATATCGTCGATTTGTTTGAGGGTGTGGCTGCTGGCAGTCTGGCTCAGAAAACGTTGGAGGTGGATCCCCGCTCAGCGGTATGCGTCATGCTTGTGTCGGGCGGTTATCCCGAGCATTATGAGAAGGGGTTCCCTATCCGTGGCATCGACCAGGTGGATGGTTCTGTCGTGTTCCATGCCGGCACCGCATTCAAGGACGGTGAGGTGGTGACTGCCGGAGGTCGTGTCATCGCTGTCAGCTCCTATGGTGCAGATAAGGCGGAGGCATTGCAGAAGTCATTCACCGAGGCAAAGAAAATAAACTTCGAGAAACGGTATTTCCGTAGCGATATCGGAGCGGATTTGTAGTTTATAGTTTGTAGTTTATAGTTTGTAGTTTATAGTTTGTAGTTTATAGTTTGTAGTGGGTTTGATTTGTTGATGGGTTGATTGCGGTTGGTTTTACTCCCATCCGAAGGATTAACTCCCAATTTCTGCAAGAAATTTAACTCCAAATGCAATTTTAACTCCCATTAAATAAAAAAGTGCTCGAGACATATTCCAAAAATAGGTTGGTGTGGCCAGTGGCGTTGGTGTTCACTTTCATTGCATGGATATTGAACGGTTGGCTGGGCGTTGGTGGAAAGGTGGCGCACGAGGTGGTGCTGATGCCTTTCTTCGATTCTCTGCTGGGTATGGTGGTCTGTGCTGCCGCTGTTTATCTGTTAGCGGAAATTAACACCCGTTACAGCCTGCTGACGAACAGCGACCGCACCATCAGCCTGACGATGATGCTGCTTATTGCGATGGCGACGTTTATACATCCGTTGCAGTTTCCGCAGCTCGTCATGATATGTTATCTGGTTTACTATTTTATTTTGTTGGGAATATATCAGTCACGTCAGGCTCCTGTTGGTGTTTTCTCGGCGAACTTGGCGTTGGGTGTTGCCACTCTGGCGTGTCCACAGCTGATATGGCTGTTTATCGTGAGCATATTCTCTATAGGCATTCTCAGGGCGTTGTCACCCAAGTGTTTTGTGGCTGCGCTGCTCGGGGTTGTGGTGCCTTATTGGTTCTGGGGTGTGCTGGCTCCCTGGTTGGGAGGATCGGAATTGTTCTCTAATCATCTCGACCAGATGACCACGTTCGGAGAGGGAGGTCTGGGTATCCTTTCAGGCAAGGAACGGTGGTCGTTCTGGGTGGCATTCGCCATGTTCGTGGTGGCTGGGCTCGATTTCTTTATGAACATCCATCTGAACCGCACACGTATGCGCATGAATTATTATGTGTTCTGTCTGCAGGGTGCGGCATCTTTCGTGTTTCTGTGGATTGAGCCTCAGTTGTTTGTGTATGTATTCCCGCTCTGCATGGTCAACACCGCTATCCTCTGGGGACATTTCACCTCGACAGCCAAAGGACGCCTTTCCGACATTCTGTTGTCGGTCATCCTGATTCTATGGCTGATAACTACATTGTTTATCAGCTGATTTTCTCCCATCCGTTGCCTTTATCCTGAAGAATTGAAACAACAACAAAAAATAAATCCCCCATCTGCATAGCCTCTACAAACTATAATCTAAAAACTACAAACTAAAAACTACTATTGGGCGCAGCCCATGACAAAGCGGTTTTTTTCTTTTTTGTTGATTGAACAATTGAATAAAGGGATTAAAGTGCTATCTTTTACGCCTTTTATTCTTTTTCTTGAGGTATTTCTCAATGGCGGGTTTGATTTCGCGCTTGAAGATGTCGCGGCGGACGATGCGGTAGTGGGGATGGTATGCTTCACGGTAGGCGGGGGAGTGGCTGACGGCATATTTGCCGGCGGTGAGCAGGCTGTAGATGAAAGTTTTGTCCTCATCGTAATTAGGGAGATTGAGGTTCATCTTGTCGATTTCGGCAATTATAGTGTGCCAGCGGTTACTCCACGATTCCACAGAAGGGCGTACATAATGGGTGAAGAGCAAATCGACCTCCTCATTCCTTTTTGGGGGCCGCTTCATGTCGGGCACGGGAGTATCTCCTGCGCTGCGGACGAAGGCGTCGAGGAGCTGGTCGGCGCTGATGATGCCCTCCTTGACTGCCCGGAGGCTGACACGGTAATAGCCGCTGTCGGTGCCGCACGGCTCATAATACCAATGCTGCAGCTCTTCGAGGGTGGTCGTTGCCAGCTCCTCATCGAGGTATGTTTTCACGCTCTGGCGGTCAGTCACTAAGTGCTCTGCGCCCATATAATCCTGGAAGCAGGATTTGTAGATGTCGATCAGCCTCGATTCAGGGTATGTGGCCAGCTGCCGGCTCACAACCCCCTGGATGTCTTGCGCTGATACAGTCAGAGGCAGCAACAGGATGAAAGATAAAAAGATGGTTTTTCTCATAGAATCTCTTCTTTGATGTCCTCTGCACACCAGGGCCGTTTCAACACACTGACGATGTCATCCCAGTCGTCCATGAAGAACGTCCCATCACCTTTCATTGTTTCACCCAAGCTTCCAGGTCTTCCTTCGTAGCACCGTTAAGCAGCTTCCCCTCTTTCCAGTTTACGTCAGGGTAGGTAGCTTTCAGGTCGTCGCATGCTTTCTTGATGCTGCTGCCTCCTGATGTGGCGAAAGGAATGACGGTCTTTCCCTTGAAATCATACGCCTCCATGAAGGTGTTGATGATGGTGGGGCAGGTGTACCACCAGATAGGGAACCCCACATAAACCACCTCATAGTCAGCCATGTTGTCGAGTTTGTCGGTGATGGCGGGCCGAGATTTCTTGTCGTCCATCTCCACGCTGCTGCGGCTCTGTTTGTCGTGCCAGTCGAGGTCGGCATCTGTGTAAGGCTGCTCCGGCTTGATTTCGTGCAGGTCGGCACCAGCCGCCTCAGCCAGTTTCTGTGCCACGCCTTTCGTCACGCCCGATGCCGAAAAATAAGCAACCAATGTTTTTTTCATCTCTTTGTTTTCTTTGGTTTTGTTTGCTTGAGAGCAGGCAGTCACACTGATTGTCAGGAGCACTGCCAAAATCATGAACAGTTTTTTCATTGTTTTTTTGTTGATTGAACATCCGAAACTTAAATTAAAAATTTTATTTGGAGTTAAATTTCTTTCAGAAATTGGAGTTAACTCTCATTTTAAATTCCGATTAAATTCCGAACCACCTGCATAAATCTTACATCTTACATAATTAAATCTTTAAATTAACTCGGCTTCCATTTTTACTTCAGAAAATTGGGTAATTTATTTTTTATTGAGTTCCGCCTGAATAGCCGACTCGATGTCGCTTATCTTATCAGTCGGCTCGTAACGTTTCAGAACCTGTCCGTCGCGTGAAACCAGGAATTTGGTGAAATTCCATTTGATGTCAGCTTTCTTGTCGAAGTCGGCATCGCGCTTCCGGAGCATGTCGTCCATGAACTTGCCCCGCTGGTCTTTGAGGTCGAAACCACCGAACCCTTTCTGTGACTTCAGCCAGGTGTAGAGCGGATGCTCACCGTCGCCGTTCACCTCGATTTTGTCGAACTGCGGGAAATGGATGTCATAATTGGCGGTGCAGAACTGGTGAATCTCCTGGATAGAGCCGGGAGCCTGTGCTCCAAACTGGTTGCATGGGAAGTCTAGGATTTCCAGCCCCGCTTCCGCATACTTCTCATAGAGCGTCTCCAGCTCCTTATACTGCGGCGTGAATCCGCACCGTGTTGCGGTGTTCACAATCAGGAGCACCTTGCCTTTGTAGTTGGACAGCGGCACGTCGCTGCCGGCATCGTCTTTCACTTTGAAGTCATACACGCTTTGTGCTGACAGGGCGAGCACGCCCGTCATTGCCAAAAGGCATAAAAACAGTCTTTTCATAATTGTTCCCCTTTTTTACGTTTGAATTTATTTTTTATTCGCTTATAGCCTTCCACACCCAGAATCGTCAGTCCACCATACTGACAAGTCTTTGCCAGTCCGAACAAAACAGCCCACAGCACCCCTTTTGCTGTCGCGCTTATGGGCAGCAGCATCTGGGCAAACGACAAGATATAGAAAGGGATGCAGCATGCCAGCACGATGACACCGGTCCTGAAAGACAGCGACTGCAGCCAGTTCTTTATCTTATGCCAGAAATTCTTGATAGCGTCTGTCATGACTACAAAGTTACTGATTTTTTTGCATACTGCAAAAAAACGAGTGCTTTCAGCAAGAAAAATATTTTAAATTGAATAGTGAAAATTGAAATCTTGGAGCAGCGAGCGCAGAATAAGCTTGCTTAGATTCAGCCGAGTCGTGACAAGATTCTACGAAGTAAAAAGTGTGTTTACTACGAAAACGTTACTCTTAGAATTCGTTGTATAGGCGCATGAGTGCCTCAAGATAATAGTAGTCGGCATAGATGATGCTGGCGTCAATTTCGGTGCCTGCGGGATGATGACCGGTGGAGTGCATAAGGAATGACACGTTACGGTCGCGGCTCTGATAGCTGTCGGAGTTGAGGTCGGCAAGCATCTTCTCGGCTTGCTCACGGTATCCTTTTGTGGGTGCAAAACGATGAAGCTCAATCAGCGCTGACGCAACGACAGCCGCTGCTGACGCGTCTTTGGGGCAATGGCTTCTGTCGGACCGGATGCGCGGGTCGTCCATGTCCCAGTAAGGCACCATATCATCGCTGGTCTCTTTCAGCCGTTTCAGATAGATGTCTGCAACTTTCTGTGCGAAAGTGAGGAACTGCGGGTCGTGCGTGTGGCGGTAGGTCATCGTGTAGCCGTAGATCGCCCAGGCCTGGCCTCGGCTCCACATCGACTGGTCTCTGAATCCCTGATGTGTCACCCCTTTGATGAACTTCCCGCTAAGAGAGTCGTAGACAGCCACGTGGAAGCACGAGCCGTCGGGGCGGAACTGATTTTTCATGGTGGTCAGCGCATGGCTGAGGGCTATGTCCTTCAGCTGCTTCGAACCGCCATGTTCCGTAGCCCAGAAGAGCAGCTCGAGGTTCATCATGTTGTCCATGATGGTGTTGTGCCCGCCGTAGTCCTTTACATGACGTGGCCATGAGAGGATGGTGCCGGCTGAGGGATTGAAGAGCGTGGCGAGCGAGTCGGCGGCTCGCAGTGCGGCTGCGCAGTACCGTTCGTCTTTGCTCACCTCGTACCCCTTCATTAGCGCGTTGATGGTGATGAATCCGAGGTCGTGGTCATAAACCGGCTGGCTGACAACGGAAAGGATGGCGTCGGTATAGCCCCTGGCGGCCTTGCCTACAGCCTCGCTCTTGTTATAAGCGAAGTCCATCCAGAGGATGCCCGGCCAGAATCCGGAGCACCACTCCTCGGGCTTGGCTTTGCGCAGGTTCCATGTGGTTTCCCCTTTCAGGATGTTGCGCGGCATCATCGTGAAGTCGTAGGGACGCAGCGACTCCAGGGCACGGTCAGTCTGCGAGGAGCAGTAAGCCAGTGAGCGGCTGACCATCGACTGCCGGCTGTCGGCACTGAACGACACGTTGCTGACGTGGTTGCCCACGTACATGGGCAGGTAGTCAGCGGTGGCATACCATGCCGGCTTGTCCTTCATCCGGTCGTGGATCAACCGTCCGTTGACTTTCAGTCCCTCGAAAGAAATATTGCTCACTTGCCGGCTGTCATCGTAGCCGTTGATGATGGAGAGGCTTCTCGGGAGGTCTCCATAATAGCGTATGTTACGGAAGGTGATGTTTTCAACCCCTCTGCCCGGAGCCGTGCAGTATTTCTGGTTGTATCCCACCTTCACCTGCAGCAGTGAGCCTTTCAGGATCTGCTCAACCCGGATGTTGTCGAACACCACGTCGCGCACGAGGTTATTGTCGCCGCAGTTGATGGCTAGGCAGCCCTGATAATCCACCTGCGGCTCAGCCTGTCCAAGGATGTCGATATTCTCGTAGCGAAGTTGCTCTATGGTGTCGCCACGTTCCGCGTTGCCGTGGATGCCGATGAAGATGGGGTGTGCCACGTCGGCCCAGAGCGTTGAGTTACGCATGGTGATGTTGCGGGTGCTGCCGCTGAAGCCCTTTCGGGTGGCGTATGCTGTGGTGCAGTCATCGGAATTGCGGCAGAACACGCGGTCGAAGAGCACGTTGCTGCTTGCGAACACATTCAAGCCGTCGCCCCAGCTGGGATGCGATATGCTCCGCACATCATGCAGCATCACGCCGTCGCTTTCGCCCACAGGGCAGGTGTTCACTGTCAGTCCGTCTATCAGCACGTTTCTGGATCGATGGACATGGCATCCTTCATAGCCGTCGGCAGGACGTGCGATTCCACGGCCCAGGATGCTTACGTTCTCCACGTCCTCAATGGTGAAGGTGCCGGTGAAATAAGCTCCTCCTGCAATCCAGACGGTGGTGTTTGACGCCACCTTGATTCTGTCCTGCCTGTAGAGTCCCGGCTCAAAACAGACGAACGCACGTCCCTGATCTTTTGCTTCGTGTGCCGCTTCCTCTTTCGTGACCGGGGGCTTCGATGTGAAGAGCAGCAGATTGGCGGTGATGTCGCCGTCGAACTCCACGCTGACATTCTCCGGTTGGAAAAGGAGGAATTCCGCTGTGGAGTCGTTGGGTGTGCGGGCAATCACGCCCTTATAGTCAGGCCGTACCCTTACCGTGGAGTATTTCCTGTTTTTGCATACCACTCTCACAAATACATCGCCAGTGAAGTCGAACAAGGCATAGCTGATTTCCGACACCTTGTGACGGTTTTCACCGACCGCTGCGTTCACTTTGGCCATGTAAGTGTCAATGCGGATCCACTCTTCGCTGCCGCGCGGACGTGCATACACGTCGTAATCGTGTTTCAGCGGTGCACCTTCGGGTGCAGGGTAGGCGAACACCTGATGAAGTTTTTGGCTTGCTTTCACACCTTCCACCGTAAACTCGTCTGCTTCCGGATTGTGTCTGATTCCTCCCTTTTCCGCTGCTTTTCTCTGCAAGCCGAGCAGTTTTTTTGTATAAGGCATCTCCAGTCCTTTCCGGATCACATAGTGCTGGTATGGCTGGTCGTAGATGCAGCGTATGGTTCCACGTCCCATACCTGCAGGCTTGGTCCAGTCGCAGTACAGCCCTGTACAGTCCTTCCATATCTGGAAAGGCACGTCGTAGCCGAGGTTATAGCGTGCTGAATACTCAATTCCGCGCATCAGCCGGTTGTCGAGTGATCCCCAGAGGTCATCGCCCTGCTCCCAAGCCATCTCACAGATGTCGCACATGGCACCCAGCCCCAACTGAGCATGAGCCTGGTCGCGCCCTGTCTCCTGGCACTGCCCTGTCTCACTTACATAATGAGGCAATGATCCGTTGTCGTTGGCATGGAGGTAAATGTCGATTGCCTGTTGATAGAGGTCCTTGTCGCCA